>JAZUSI010000030.1:0-63346 GCA_045606665.1 Christensenellaceae bacterium | reverse complement strand
GTTCCTGTACTCACAAACATCGGGGCAGTTGGCAAAAAAGGTGAAGATTATTCTTCACTTGCACCAAACGGCGCAGCAGCACCAGTTGCTGAAGAAGTTAAAGCTCCAGCAGAAGCAACAGCCCCTGTAGCAGCTCCAGCAGTTTCAGCACCTGTTGATGAAAGAATTAAACCGGTTACAATGCCAAAAGCAGGTATCACTGTTGAAAGTTGTATTTTAACCGAATGGAAAGTTAAGGTTGGCGACACCGTTAAAGTTGGCGACATTATGTTCTCTTACGAAACGGATAAAGCATCATTTGACTATCAAGCAGAAGTTGACGGCGAAGTTTTAGCACTCTTCTGTGAAGCAGGCGATGAAGTTCCTGTACTCTCAAACGTAGCAGCAGTTGGTCCACACGGACTTGACGCTTCTGGATTATCTCCAAACGGCGCACCAGCTCCTGCTGTAGAAGAAGTTAAAGCCGCTCCTGTTGCTCAAGCAGCATCTCCAGCAGTAGCAACGGCAACTGTAAACGCTGAAGGCAAGATTTTTGCTTCTCCAAGAGCAAAGAACCTTGCACAAAAATTAGGTGTTGACCTTGCAACAGCAACCCCAACGGGTCCTAACGGCAGAATTATTGAAAGAGACGTTAGAGAAGCAAGCGTAAATCCAAAGGTAGTAGCTGAAGAAGTTAAAACTCCTGCTCCAGCAACAGCTCCAGCAAGCGCTCCTGTAGCAGCTGCAAGCGAAGACTTGAAAGCTTATAAAGATGAAAAGATGTCTAACATCAGAAAGGTTATTGCAAAGAATATGGTACTCAGTTTGTCAACAATGGCACAACTTACACACACCATTTCATTTGATTGCACTAACGTTATGAAGTTTAGAAAGTTCTTGAAAGACAATGCAGAAGTTCTTCAATTGCCACCTATTACTATCAATAACATTATAGTATATGCAGTTTCAAGAGTATTGAAAAAGCACAGAGACTTAAACGCTCACTTAATCAATGGCGACACAATGCGTTATTTTGAACACGTTAACATGGGTATTGCAACTGATACGCCAAGAGGACTTTTAGTTCCAACACTTTTCGGTGCTGATACAATGACACTTTCTGAAATCGCAGTTAAGTCTAAGAAATTATCAACAGATGCTATTGAAGGTAAACTCGCTCCAGAATTATTGACTGGTGGTAGCTTTACAATCAGCAACGTTGGTACAATGGGTATTGAAAGCTTTACACCTGTTGTTAACCCACCACAAACTGGTATCCTTGGTGTTAACACACTTGAAACTAGAATTAAGATGGGTAAGGACGGCGAAATTGTTCCATATACAGCTATGGCAC
The DNA here is from genome assembly GCA_045606665.1 of Christensenellaceae bacterium. Classification (GTDB taxonomy): domain Bacteria; phylum Bacillota; class Clostridia; order Christensenellales; family Borkfalkiaceae; genus UBA1259. The sequence goes on along the minus strand of JAZUSI010000030.1, from coordinate 62,013 downwards.
TTTCACTTTCTTACGATCACAGAGCACTTGACGGCGCTCCAGCATCAAGATTCTTGAAAGACTTAAAAGATTATCTTGAAAACTTCAGCGTAAATCTAATGGCTGATTCAATCTAATAAGGAGAAAAACAATGGAAATTTTTGATTTAATCGTAATCGGTGGTGGCCCAGGTGGATATCTTGCCGCTGAAAGAGCTGGACACGCTGGATTAAAAACAATGGTAATTGAAAAGAGAGCGTTTGGTGGCGTTTGCCTTAACGAAGGTTGCGTTCCAAGTAAAACTTTCTTAAACTCTGCAAAAGTTTTCGACTATGCTAACCACGCAAGTGCTTATGGCGTAACGGTTGAAGGTAAAAAGAGTATCGACCAAAAGTTCGTTGTTGAAAGAAAGAACGGCGTTGTAAAAATGCTCGTTTCAGGCGTAAAAGCACAACTCAAGAGAAATCACGTTGTAATGAAAGAAACTGAAGGCTTTATCGAAGGTAAATGCGACGAAGGATACCTTATCAAAGCAGGCGAAGAAAAATTCGTTGCTAAAAGACTTATCATTGCAACCGGTTCTATGCCTGTAGTTCCACCAATCCCAGGTTTAAGAGAAAATCTTGAAGCTGGCTTAGTTATGACAAATAGGGAAGTTTTGGATTTAACCGAAATTCCTGAAAAACTCGTTGTAATCGGCGGTGGCGTTATCGGTCTTGAAATGGCAAGCTATTTCTCATCAGTAGGTTCAAAAGTTACGGTTGTAGAAATGCTTAACAAGATTGCAGGCCCAACTGAAAACGAAATCTCTGGTATTTTACAAAAGAGTTTAGAAAAGAAAGGCATCGAATTCAAACTCGGTGCAAAAGTTACTGCAGTCGAAAAAGACGGTGTCGTTTATGAAAAGGATGGCAAAGTAGAAAAAGTTCCTGCTGACAAAGTTTTATGCTCTATCGGTCGTCGTGCAGTTACACAAGGCTTTGGTCTTGAAAACATCGGCGTAAACCTCGATAGAGGCGCAATCGTTACCGACGATATGATGAGAACTAACGTTGCAAACGTTTACGCAGTAGGCGACGTTAACGCTAAGGTTATGCTTGCACACACAGCTTATAGAGAAGCAGAAGTTGCAGTTAACAATATTATTGGTAAGAAAGATAGAATGCGTTATAACGTTATTCCATCAGTTATTTACACTAACCCAGAAATCGGTTCAGTTGGCGAAACTGAAGAAAGTGCAAAAGCAAAGGGTCTTGACGTTAAATGCGTTTCAATCCCACTCACTTTCTCTGGCAGATACATTGCTGAAAACACAGACCTTAACGGTATTTGTAAGATAGTTGTAAATAACAAGACAAACACCCTTATTGGTGCACACATTATCGGTAGCTATGCAGGTGAATACATCGTTGCAGTATCAGCAATGATAGACTTAGAAGTTGATATTGAAAATATCAAAAAACTCGTATTCCCACACCCAACCGTATGCGAAATCGTTAGAGAAGCGATTTTCCAAATATAATAAAGTTAAAAAATATAAGGAGATATAAAAATGCCAAAGAATCAAGTAATTGACCCTTTATTTATTAGGGCACAAGGAAAAATTCAGTTTACGGATATCCCTGTAAACGTGTACAACAAGTCTATTAAAGACGAAAAAGAAAATTTCTCAAAAGCAGATTTTGTTCGTATTTATAACGACATTGCAACTTTAAGAGAATTTGAAAGCATGATTAATGACATCAAGATTAAGGGCGAATATCAAGGCTTTAAGCACTCATACCCAGGTCCAGCTCACCTTTCAATAGGTCAAGAAGCTGCTGCTGTTGGTCAAGCTTATATCCTTGACATGGACGATATGACTTTTGGTTCACACAGAAGCCACAGCGAAGTTTTAGCTCGTGGTCTTGCATCAATCAATAAGTTGCCAGAAGACAAGCTTTACCAAATCATGAAAGACTTCATGGGTGGCGAAACACTCGCTCCTGTTGAAAAACTCAACAAGACTGGTAACGTTAAAGACTTAGCAGTTGACTTCCTTCTCTATGGATTTATGAGTGAAATCTTTGCTCGTAGAACAGGCTTCCACAGAGGTATGGGTGGTTCAATGCACGTATTCTTCTTACCATTTGGTATTTATCCAAACAACGCATTGGTTGGTGGTGCAGCTCCTGTTGCTCTCGGTGCAGCACTTTATAAGAAAGTAAACGACAAACCAGGTATCGTTATCTCTAACGTAGGTGACGGCCCTGTAGGTTGTGGTGTTGTTTACGAATCAATGAACTTTGCATCTATGGATCAACTTCGTCAACTTTGGGAAAAGAAAGGCGGACTTCCAATCCTCTTTAACTTCTTTAACAATGGTTACGGAATGGGTGGACAAACAAGAGGCGAAACCATGGCTTACGACTTCCTCGCTCGTCTTGGCGCTGGTGTTTCTCCAACACAACTTTATGCTGAAAGAGTTGATGGATTTAATCCACTTGCAGTTATCGATGCAATGAAGAGAAAGAAGAAGATATTGGTTGATGGTGATGGCCCAGTTCTTCTCGACGTTGTAACATATCGTTATGGTGGACACTCTCCATCAGACTCTATGAGTTATCGTACGGTTGAAGAAGTTGAAAACTGGAAGCAATATGACCCAATGATTACTTATAGAAAAGCACTCGTTGACGCTAAGGTTGAAAGCGATGGCAAATTTGACGATATTCTCGGCAGTATCAAAGAAAGAATGCTTAAACTTTGCAAACTTGCTGCTGATCCTGTTGAATCTCCATATCTTGATTTCAAGAAAGATCCATATTACGTTGAAGACTTAATGTTCTCAAACGGCAAGGTTGAAAGCATGGGCGACAGACCTGTTGAAGTTGGTAAAGACGTTAAGATTCCTATGGAAGAAAACCCAAGAGTAAAACAAATCGCTGGCAAACTTCGTTATGCATTTGATGAAAAGGGACAACAAGTTTCTAACATGAAGAGATACAATATCCGTGACGGCTTATTTGAAGCAATCATCGATAAGTATTATAAAGACCCAACACTCACAGCTTACGGCGAAGACGTTCGTGACTGGGGTGGCGCATTTGCAGTATATAAGGGCTTGACTGAAGCTCTTCCATACCACAGATTGTTCAACTCTCCAATTTCTGAAGCTGCTATCGTTTCTTCAGCTGTTGGTTACGGTCTCTGCGGTGGTAGAGTAATCATCGAACTTATGTATGCTGACTTTATGGGTAGAGCAGGAGATGAAATCTTTAACCAACTTGCTAAATGGCAAGCAATGAGTAGTGGTATCCTTAAAATGCCTGTTGTTCTCCGTGTTTCAGTTGGTGCTAAATACGGTGCTCAACACTCACAAGACTGGGTTGCTCTTCCAGCACACGTTCCAGGACTTAAAGTTTGCTTCCCTGTAACACCATACGACGCTAAGGGCTTGATGAACTCTGCTCTTAACGGAACAGACCCTGTTATCTTCTTTGAAAGCCAAAGAATTTACGACAAGGGCGAAGAATTTAGAAAGGAAGGCGTTCCAGAAGGATATTATGAAATCCCACTTGGCGAACCAGACGTTAAGAGAGTTGGTAGTGATATCACTATTCTTACAATCGGTGCAACTCTTTACAGAGCTATGGACGCTGCTAAGATTCTTTCTGAAAAATATGGTGTTGAAGCTGAAGTTATCGACGCTAGATCTATCGTTCCATTCAACTACGAAAAGGTTGTTGAATCAGTTAAGAAGACTGGTAGAATTATTCTCGCTTCTGATGCTTGTGCAAGAGGTAGTATCTTGAACGACTTCGCAAGAAATATTTCAGAACTTTGCTTCGATTACTTAGATGCACCAGCAGTTGTATGTGGCGCAAAGAACTGGATTACTCCTCCATTTGAATTTGACGCTGAATTCTTCCCACAAGCAGAATGGATTCTCGACTGCATTAACGACAAGATTTTACCACTTAAAGGTCACGTTAGCACAACTAACACTTCTGATGCTGAAGCAATGCGTAAGGCTAAGAAAGGTGTATAGGAAATAGGCTAAACCAATTAGGTTTTAATCTTAAATAAAAAATGAAGGACAGGGGGTTGGTTTCAACCCCTTGTTTTTATAAAAAGTAAAAGGGTATGCAAAAATTTCTATTTTTAACGCATGACAATACTGATGCTTATTTTAACATAGCATCGGAAGAATATTTGTTAAAGCAAACGGACGGCTTTTATATTTATCTTTGGATAAACGATAGGGCAGTTATCGTGGGTACAAACCAAAACACCATAGAAGAAGTTAACCTTTCTTACACCGAAAGTGCAGGAATAAAGGTTGTTAGAAGACTTACGGGGGGTGGCACGGTTTATCACGATAAGGGCAATCTTTGTTATACCATTATTGCGCCATACGACGCAAATGAAGATAATTATAGGAAATTTACTTTGCCAGTTATATCATACTTAAATTCGCTTGGTGTCAATGCTGAGTTTAGTGGCAGAAACGATATAACGATTAACGGCAAAAAAATTTCAGGGAATGCCCAAACCGTTTATAAGGATAGAATAATGCATCACGGCACCATTTTGTTCGATACTGATGGAACAGAACTTGCTCGCTCCTTAAATCCATCTAAACTAAAAATGCAAAGTAAAGGCATAAAGTCGGTTAGGGCAAGGGTAACTAACGTTATAGACCACCTAAAAGAAAAAATAACCATAGAGCAATTTAAAAATGGCTTAAAAGAACAGTTCTTAAAGGATTGTGATAGTTATGAATTTACCGATAAGGACAAAAAGGCTATAAAAAAACTCGTAGATGAAAAATATTCAACGTACGAGTGGAATATAGGTCGTTCGCCAAAATGTGAAAACAACTTTACAAAAAAGTTTGATTTTGGTATTTTTACCTTTATTTTTGATATTAAAGAAGGGCTTGTTGCCAATGCCACTATTCAGGGCGACTTTTTTGAAAAACTTGCAGTAAAAGAATTTGCACATACCCTTAACGGCGTTAAATTTACCAAAAGTGATTTGCAAAAGGCGTTTACAAACATTGGCGACTATATAAGTGGTGCAGACGGAAAGGAAATCGTAGATAGTTTATTTGAGTGATTATCTTGGACCTTTTACTTCAACGTTTATTTTGACGTTCAATTTAGATAAAAAATTATCCTTAAAAAGACTGTATTTGCTATGATTATAGCGATACAGTTTTTCTTTTATTTTAAGAAAATCGCATTCAGTTTCAATAGATTTTTTAACTAAGTTTTTTATGTTTTCGGTTAACATATTTTGAGCTTTATCAATAAGTTGCTTAGGTAGAGGAAGATTTGTTGATAGAGCATCATCAATACCTGGAGAGTCAACGTCCGTTATTTTACAATAAAGCGAAAGGTTGAAATCTAAATTTATTTGACTGTTTGTTGCATTAACTTTGAAACTATGATTTTCATCAAAAATAGTTATAAAATAGTTTGCAAGCTTACCATCTAAAGGCACGTCCGGAATGGATAAACTTGTTCCTGTAAGCGAAGCGTTGAATGCGTTGAAGGTGTAGGTTAAATCCTTATTTAACTCGCCAACTTTTTTCCCATTTTTAAAAAGAGCCGTAGTCCTAACGTCAAAAAGATTATTTGAATCACTATTACTACCTTTAGCTTTATCTCCCTGACTAGAACTAGACGAACCACTTGAACTGCTATTGTCTTGTTCTTCGCCCTTGTTTCCACTTCCACTATCTGCACTTATGACTTTGATTATAGGTAAATAAGAGGAACTATTTAAAGAATAATATCCAGTGCAAAAAGTTTTAATATCGTTATGAGCAACGTCTGCATCGAAACCAATAGTTTTTAAAACGATTTTTTGAATAGCAAAGGAAGAAATATTGTCTAGTGGGGTAGATAATGATAATATTTCCTTACCACTTTTTTCTGAAAGAACAATAAGCGCAGAGTCTTGTACCCTTAATGTTTTAGCAAAATAATCAAGCACTTTTATAACGTTTTCATTGGCGATTTCATTGCCTAAAATTATAAGGTTGCAAAAGGCAAGTTTAGGAAACCATCCAGACGTGTTACCCAAATCTTTAATGGCTTCACCAACAGTTTTACCTTTGCCAGAAAGTTGTGCCTTTTGGTTTTCGGTATTGGTATCAGTTGCTTCTGGAACGGCAACTTGAGCAGTTATAAGATAATTATCCTCTTCTTTATCCACAGCAATGGCAGTAATTATAGAAGTTTTTTCCACGTTAATGAGTTCTAAGTCGTTTGAAAGAAAAAACGTGAGCAAGATAAATACGGAAAATAGTAAAAATTTAGCTTTTTTTAATCGCATAACCTTTCTCCTTTTTTATAGTTAAAATAGAAAAAATAATAGGCAAAACGTTCCCTACAAGTAAAAAATAATATCCAAAATATCCAGTTATAATTTTTTCAAGACTAAATATAAATTCATTTAGAAAAATACTAATAAAAAGTTGAATTGCAACACTTATAGATGGGGCAATCCACACTTTTTTGAAATTAAAGACGTAATCTAAAAGTTTTGCAACAAAGTAAATAGGCAAGCATAGTGCAAACATGTTTGAAAACAAAATCATAATAATGCCCAAGTAATCAATTCTTCCAAGGTTGCTTATAACCGTAGTGTATTTAGAAATTTCGGTTAGTGCAAATCTTTGTCTAAATGCAATATAGGAAAAAATAGAATAAAAGATTATCATAAAGGCCAATACCATAATAGCTCCTACAAGAAAGGATAATAAAAGCTTTAATGTGGAGCGTTTTTCATATTTAAATTGACCTATAAAAAACATAATAAACACTGCATCACCAAACCAAGAAAGACTATTAAAACTTGCCGAAACAATTTCTTTTGAGCTATGAACTCCTACGGGTAAAATTGCAGAAAAGTCTGCGTTAGAGATCGAAAGAACGATAAGCGTTACAAACCCATTTATAGTAACAAGCCAAAGAATATCAGAAAGCCTGCCTAAAAATCTTAATTTTTTAAAACACATATAAAACCCCAAAAGGAATATTGGAATAAAATAAGCTATGCTTGGCTTTAAGGTGTAGAGTGTAAAATCAACGTAATCCTTTTGTTCATTTAGGGGCAAAATAGCTTTTGCGATAAAATATATAATATATAAAACTGCAATGACTTTTGCTCCAGTTTTAGAAAAAGTTTCTTCTAGAATTTCAAATAAACTTTTCTTTGAAAATTTACATGCAAAAACAATGGGGAGCAAAGTTAAAAAGTCCACTAAAAGACTAATCAATATACTTATCCACATGTCGTGACCAGCACTTTTTGAAATAAGGCTTGGAAGACTAAAAAATTTAGTTATAGGCAAAAAAGCCATTAAGAAAAAACACACTTGTCTTGTTTTTAATTGATACATATTATTTTTCCTTTATTCTAATTTTGTTTTTATTTTTTAATGATTTAGGACGTTTGTCCAATTCTTGTAAAAAACCTTTATAAAGTCCGTCTTTCATATCTTGAATTATAAGTGGAGAAAAAGGTGCGCAGAGTGGTGTGGAATAACTTTCAAACGTTATCAAATAAACAGTTAAAAGGGCAATGAATACCAAAATCCCATAAAGCCCTAAAGTGCCAGCGATTAATAAAAATAGAATTCTAAGGATTGAAAAGATTTGTTCTAATTCTGGCACTGTATAAAGGCATATTCCAGATAATGCGACTATCATAAGTGCTGGTGCAGATATAATTCCAGCATTTACAGCCGTTTCACCAAGAACTAAACCACCAACTATAGAAACCACCATGCCCACGTACTTTGGCATACGCACGCTCGCTTCGTTAAGTATTTCAAAAATTAAAAGTGTAAAAAACATTTCGTAACTTGGGGATAGTGGTATCCCTTTAATACTATTTACGATGGTCAATAAAAAAGAAAGAGGGATTAATTGTAAATGAAATAATTCTGCAGAAACATAAAGTGCAGGCAAAAATAGTGCGAGCACAACAGAAAAAACACGTATATATCTCGCAACGATTGCACTGTATGAAGAGTTGTAATAGTCACTTGCACTTTGAAAATCTTCAATTAGCAAGTATGGAACAGTAAGTGCGATAGGTGATCCATCAACAAAGATTGCAACCCTACCCTCAAGAATTTTTCCAGCCAAAATATCTGGTTTTTCAGTATTTCCAATTTGTTTAAACATAGAAAATCTGTGTTCGCTTAAAAACTTTGATATATACGAAGAATCAAGAACGGCATCGATATCAATTCTCTCTAAACGTTTTTTAACTTTGTCCACAAGTTTTTGGTCTGCAATTCCCAAAACGTAACATATTGAAATGGAGGTTGCAGAATACTTTCCCACAGTCATATTTTCAAAAATTAAATCTTTTGATTTAAGTTTTCTTCTCATCATACTTATATTTACGGGAAGGCTTTCCACAAACCCTTCTCTAGGTCCTTTAATAACGGTCGATGTCGGGGGTTCTGTTATTGCTCTTTTTTCAAAGTGTTTAAGTCCAAAAGAAAGGCAAAAGTTAGAACCTTCATATAGCAAGATTGCATTGCCCAAAAGTAGATCACTGTAAAGAGAATCAAAATCATAGAGTTGTTTTTTTTCAGGGCTTAAAAACAGATCAAAAAGTTCATTATTATCAATACTTTCCTTGCAATTTGATATTGGTCGCAAAATAAGTTCGCCCAGCATATCTTTGTTTACCAAGTCGTTTACAAATAATAAAACTGCGTTTTGTTTACCAATTTTAAGGTCTAAAAAAGTTATGTCGTCACTTATTAAATTTTTCTTTAATTCTTGTAAATTTTGTTCAATCGAAGAATACAAATTCATACAGTTAGTATTAAATAAAAGAAAAAAATTATGTAAATAAAAAAGCAAAATAAAAAAGGGGAAAAATCCCCTTAATTATTTTAAGTTCTTTTGATAGAAGAAACTGCCTCGATAATAAGTTTTGTTAAATGGCTTGCCTCGGCTTTAATAATTTCATCGCCATTTTCTATTATTGCGTTTTGCACTTGTTGTTCTTGTTCTAAAGCATCTTTACAATTTAGTAAAATTTCTTCAATGATATAAGCCGTTTGCGATAAGCAACTTTGACTTACGTAACCTTCCAAAATACCTTCAATTAAAAGTATTGTTTTATTTACGTTAAAAGGTTTACCTTGAAAAATTTTATTTAATGAAGATGAAACTATCACTGATAGAGAGGCGCTCAATATGCCTGCGCACAAAGTTTCATTTCTAAATATAAAGGCTTTTATAACGAAAATCATATCGTAACCAAAATACAATATAATTGCCAACAAAAATGGTAAATACGCCTTTAGTAGTTTTGGCATTTTATCAAAAAACTTATTTAGCGTTAGACTGACCGTGCAGACAATAGTTGCAACGATCAGTGTCGGTAGGCTATAAGAAACTAAAAAATCTTGTAAAATTAAATCATTCATAATCCACCCATATTTTAGGGGGATAAAATAAGCCTATCCTGCGTGAAAATAAAGTTAACCGTTTTTAAGCATATAAGACATTTTGCTTAATCTCAAATAAAAACCATTAAATCTTAAATAATGATAAAACATACTTTTACCCCCTTTTTTTCTTTTCCAAACGCCATCAGTATATTAGCATTAAAAATAAATTTGTAAATAGGTTTGTGACACTAATTAGTAAAATTAATCTATAAAGCTTAAAAGGGACTTGCAGTTTAATATAAACTAGAAAACTCTTTCATAAAGTAAATTAAAAAGAAAGCTTTTGTCACAAACTCTAACTGATTTTTGGCGTAAAACACTGCAAATTACTAATCGGTCATTTTTTTAGACAAAAGCCAAAAAGAAAAAGGAGATAGGTATGTTAAACGCAATTTTATTTTTATTAGGCAAGTTAACTTTTTTTGCAGGTAGCGTTTTAGGAGTAAGTTCTTTTCCAAAACCACTATCTGCAAAAGAAGAAGCAGAATGTTTAGAAAGGGTAAAAATGGGGGACAAAGAGGCAAAAGATAAACTTATAAATCACAATATGCGATTAGTTGCGCACATAGTAAAAAAATACTCTGGTTCAGCAGAAACGGACGATTTAATTTCGGTTGGAAGTATTGGCTTAATAAAAGCAATTAATAGTTATGAAAGAGGCAAGGGTACGGCGCTTGCAACATATACGGCAAGGTGCATTGAAAACGAAATTTTAATGTTACTTCGTGCAAACAAAAAGCATAAGAACGACATGTATTTATCAGATCCCGTGGGGACAGATAAAGATGGAAATGAATTGTCGCTAATGGATTTATTGTGTGAAAGGGAAGACACGGTGTTTTTAAAGGTCGATAGAGGAATAGAAAGAGAAAAATTTTTGAAATTTATTAAGGAAATTTTAACTGAGAGAGAATACGTGGTATTGTGCTTAAGATATGGGCTTAAAGAAGAAAGAACGTATGCGCAAAGGGAGGTCGCAAAGTTTTTAAAGATTTCACGCTCGTATATTTCAAGAATAGAAAAAAAAGGTTTGGAGAAATTGAGAACGGTTGTAAAAAAAGGTCAATTTTATTGTTAAAAAACAATAGAATTAATTTACAATTAATTTTAGTTGTGATACAATATACAAAATAGGAGAAAAGAAATGGAAAATATTATTGCTGTAATTGCCATTTTGGTAAAAGATTTAAATGCTGTTGAAAAAATAAACACGATTTTGCACGATTTTGGCGATCATATCGTAGGCAGAATGGGGCTTCCTTATAGACAAAAGAACGTTAACGTAATAAGCGTTGTTATGGATGCGCCACAATCAATAATAAATGCTTTGTCTGGAAAATTAGGAATGATAGATGGGGTTAGCAGCAAGGTTTTAACTGCAAAATAAGACACAAAAGGGGAAAATATGAGTTTAGCAGATAAAATTTTTATTCAAAATTGTACGGATATAATTGAAAATGGTGTTTGGGATACCGATAGACCTGTTCGCCCAAGATGGCTTGACGGAACGCCAGCACACACGGTTAAAAAATTCTGCATTGTCAATAGATACGATTTAACTAAAGAATTGCCAATTTTAACTTTAAGACGTACTGCTTTTAAGTCGGCTATTGATGAAATTTTGTGGATATGGCAAAAAAAATCAAACAATATTCACGACTTAAATAGTCATATTTGGGATAGTTGGGCTGATGAAACGGGTTCTATTGGCAAGGCTTACGGCTATCAACTTGGAGTTAAACATAAATATAAAGAAGGCGAGTTTGACCAAGTAGATAGAGTGTTGTTTGACTTAAAGAATAACCCAACTTCAAGACGCATTATGACCAATATCTACACGTTTGCAGACCTAAATGAAATGAACTTATATCCTTGTGCTTATTCAATGACCTTTAACGTCAGTGGAAACACGCTAAACGGAATATTAAATCAACGCTCGAACGACGTTGCAGTTGCAAACAATTGGAACGTTGTTCAATACTCAGTATTACTCATGATGCTTGCGCAAGTTTCAAACCTTAAGGTCGGTGAACTCGTGCACGTTATAGCAGATGCACACATTTACGATAGGCATATCCCTGTTGTAAAGAAAATGATGCAAAACCCACAATTTGAAGCGCCTAAACTTATAATTAACCCAGACGTTAAGGATTTTTATAAGTTCACGGTCGATGATTTTGTGTTAGAAGATTACAAATACAATAAGATAGAAGAAAAATTTGAGGTAGCAGTATAATGAAGGCTATAGTTGCAGTGGATAGAAAATGGGGAATAGGCAAGAAGAACGACCTTTTGTTTTCTCTCCCAGCAGATATGAAATATTTTAGAGAAAAAACGAGTGGCAAGGTGGTTGTTATGGGGAGTAACACTTTAAAGTCTTTCCCTAACGGCAAACCACTTAAGAATAGAACAAACATAGTGCTTTTCCCTGGGGGTGAACAAAGGGAGGATTGCATTATAGTTCAAAGTTTAGATGAACTAAGGATAGAACTTAAAAAGTATAATCCCGAAGACGTTTTCATAATAGGTGGGGCAATGTTTTATAAGACCATGCTTCCATATTGCAGTGAAGTTTTAGTAACCAAAGTTGATGCAGACGGCGGGGCAGAAGTTTTTTATGAAAACTTAGATAATTTAGAGAATTGGTCTTGTATTTCAAGCGAAGAGCCGATAGAAACTAACGGCTTAATTATAAGATTTACAGTTTATAAAAACTCAAACGTAATGGAATTTTAATAGAAAAAGGCGCTAACTTTTAACGTGGCGTCTTTTATAGTGGGAATTTTTAGGAGAAAAATTATGGCTACGATGGCGTTAGACAAACACGAAGTTGATTTGACAAAAGGACCTATTTTACCAATGCTCATAAGGTTTGCAATACCATTTATTTTTGCAAACGTTTTGACCTTGTTATTCAACGCCGCAGATATTGCAACCTTAAGGTTTATGGTTGGAGGAGATGCCGTTGCGGCAGTTAGTTCAACGGGCTCGTTAATAAGTTTGTTTATAAACTTTTTTATAGGTTTTTCGGCAGGCGCAAGCGTTGTGCTTTCAAAGTGCGTTGGCGCTAGAGATATAAATAAGGCAAGAAAGGTCGTGGGCACGGCTATATCGTTTAGTTTAATTGCTGGTGTTTTTTTAATGATTGTGGGTTGGTTTGGAGCAGAAACTTTTTTAAAGTGGATGAACTGTGAAATAGAACTTTTGCCACTCTCAATCAAATACGTTAGGATATATCTTTTAGGTGCGCCTATTATTTTATTTTATAACCTTGGTGCAGGTATGCTCCGTGCCGTTGGAGATAGCCTTAGACCAATGATTTATTTGGCTATTTCAGGCATTGCTAACGTAGGGCTTAATATATTCTTTATTGCAGTATTTAATATGACGGTTGAAGGTGTTGCAATAGGTACGGTTGCATCTCAACTGATTTCTTCAATTTTAATTTTAATCGCAATGAGAAAAAGTAAAGGATATAGTAGATTAGAATATAAGCATTTGAGAATTCACAAAAAAGAACTCGGTGAAATTGTGAAAATAGGGCTTCCAACCGGACTTCAAAGTTCATTTTTTGCAATCTCAAACATACTCATTCAATCTACCATAAATACTTTTGGAAAGGTTGCAATAGAAGGCGCAGGTGGATGCGCTCAGTTAGATGCGTTTATTTACACCGTGGGCAATTCTATTGCCAACGCATCTATGTCGTTTGTCAGTCAAAACGTTGGTGCTAGAAATATAGATAGGGTAAAGAAAGTTATTTGGACTTCGATAATAACAGCGATATGTTTGCAATTTGCCGTGGGGCTTTTGGTTGTTTTATTATCAAAGCCATTACTTTCACTCTTTATGGAAACGGAAGGTGCATACGAGTTTGGGAGACAGCGACTATTAGTTATGGGATTTCCTTACTTTTTATGTGGAATAATGGATACGTTGGCTCTTTCAATGCGTGCAATGGGCAAAGCAACTATCTCAATGATTTCAACCCTTTTCTTTGTCTGTGCATTTAGGATAATTTGGGTAAAGTCCTTCTTCTTGTTAAATCCAACGTTTATAATGATATTCGTTTCTTATCCTGTAAGTTGGGCGTTAAACATAATTGCGCATATATTCTTGATAGTTCCATTGATTAAAAAACTAGGAAAAGATTTTGCGAAAGAAAAGCAAATGCCAAAACAAGAAAAACTAGCAGAAGAAATAGTGTAATAATTAAAGCCACCCTTTTGGGTGGCTATTATATATAAATAATATCGATATAAATATAATCACTATTGACAATAGTTAACTTTTGTAGTATAATTTAAAATTAGGGAAATGGTGTTTTTAAAAATTAAAAAGGATAGAAGAGAAATGGCAACCAGCGAAAAAAGAGTTATGTTAATATGCGCGGCATCAAACATGGTGTTGTCTTTTAGGACTGATTTAATAAAGAAATTTCAGTCTGAAGGCTATAGTGTTGCAGTGGTTGCTTTTGATAGCGATTGTCAAGAACAAATTGAAAGCTTAGGAGTTAAATTTTATTGTGTAGATGACAATAATCGTAACACAAGTCCACTTAAAATTTTATCTTTAAAGAAAAAATACGTTAAAATCATAAAAGACTTTAACCCTGAAATAGTGTTTACGTTTATGTTAAAGCCAAACGTTTTTGGCGCGCTTGCATCAAAGAAAGCAGGTGTAAAAAAAGTATATTCTATGGTTGAAGGTGCAGGGGACGTTTTTATTAAGACGGGCTTCAAATGGAAGATTATAAGAAAGGTAGTTTGCCATTTATATAAAAAGGCATTTAAAATTTCAAAAAAGGTGTTCTTTTTGAATAATGACGATAAAAACGAGTTCATAAGCAGAAAAATTTTGATTAAAGAAAAGTGCGAGATAGTGCACGGTATAGGAGTTAACCTTGAAAAATTTGCTTTTAAGCCACTTGTAAACACAAATACCTTCTTAATGGTTGCAAGAATGCTTAAAACTAAGGGCGTTATCGAGTATTGCAAATGCGCAAGGCTAGTTAAAGAAAAACACCCAGAAGCAGTATTTAATTATTTGGGGTTAGAGGGGGATATAAAGGTCAGCGATATTAAAGAATATATTGATGACGGCAGTATAAATTATTTAGGTTTTGCAAGAGACGTTAGACCTTATTTAGAAAATATGACCATTATGCTTTTGCCAAGTAGTTATAGAGAAGGTCTGCCAATGTCTATAATGGAGGCTCAATCGGTTGGCAGGGCGACCATTACTTATGATAACGTTGGTTGTCGAGAAACTATTGACGATGGATGTAACGGCTTTTTGGTTAAAAAGGGCGATTATATAGAAATGGCTGAAAAAGTCATTTGGTGTTTAGAAAACATAGATAAAACAATAACTATGTGTAAAAATGCAAGGACGTTTGCCGAACAAAATTTTGACCAACAAAAAATCAATCAAAAGATTTTGGATATAGTTACAAAAAATTAGTATAAATTATGCAGATAAAAGTTTTGAAAAATGCAGGTTGGATAGTTGGCTGTAAGGTTGTAAAAGCAATTTTAATGCTTATAGTTACAGCAATAACTGCAAGGTATTTAGGAAAAGAAAAATATGGCCTAATAACTTATGCTTCGGGGCTATGCGCTTTTGTCGTTCCTATAATGCAATTGGGGTTAAATTCAACTTTTGTGCATGAGATAACCAATAGACCGGGGCAAGATGGAAAAGTGGTTGGCACAATTATAGGTATGTCAATGACTTCAGCCATATTTTGCATTTTAGGAATTGTTTCTTTTTCCATGATTGCAACTGCAGGTCAACGTGAAACTATATTGGTATGTTCCATTTATAGCGTTATGCTATTCTTTAATGCAATGGAGATGATTCAATATTGGTTTCAAGCAAAGCTAATGGCTAAATTTTCTGCTTTTGCCATGATGGTTGCTTATGCGGGAGTTAGCGTATTTCAAATTTTGCTAGTCATTTTTAAAGCAGACGTTTATTTATTTGCAATTTCATATTCCTTAGACTTTTTCTTGATAGCAATGATATTGATTGTCGTTTTTAAAAAGAAAAGTGGACAAAAGCTATCTTTTTCATTTTCGCTTGCAAAACGACTTTTATCAGTCAGTAAGTTTTACATAATTGCAAACCTTATGCAAACTGTCTATGCACATACCGACGTTGTAATGTTAAATTTTATGGCAGGTTCTGCTGAAACCGGTATATACGGTGCAGCGTGGACGTGTGCAAATATGTTCAACTTCGTGTTTGCTGCAATCATAGATTCAATGCGACCAACAATTTATGAGGGAAAGAATATAAATCAACAGACCTTCGATAGTAGAACTATAGAGCTTTTTAGTATTCTGTTTTACTTTTCGTTAACGGTTGCATTGATGGTAACTTTGTTTTCGCCTTTAATTGTAAAAATAATGTATGGGGCAGATTACGTTGAAGCTGTTGACGTATTGAGAATGTCTGTGTGGATGACGACGTTTTCTTACGTTGGAACGGCAAGAAGCGCGTGGATGCTTGCTGAAAATAAGCATCAATACTTATGGATAACTAATCTTGTAGGTGTAATTCTAAACGTAATAGTTAACTATTTGTTAATTCCAATTATAGGTGCAATGGGTGCGGCGATTGCTTCGGTTGCAACGCAGTTTATATCAAACGTTTTGATTAACTTTATAATATCGCCAATGCGTCCTTGTGGTGTTTTAATGCTAAAAAGTTTCAATCCAAAATACTTAAAAAACATTTTTACCTCATTGAAAAAAGATAAAGGGGAAAATATTGATGGATAATATAAGCTTAAGAAAATTGCAGTTGATAGAAACTGATATTCTTAAAATCGTTGATAAGTTTTGTAAAAAGCACGATATAAAATATTCGCTTTATGCTGGGACTGCTCTCGGTGCAGTTAGGCACGGTGGCTTTATTCCTTGGGATGACGATATTGATATTTGTATGACAAGACCTGATTACGAAAGGTTTTTAAAACTCTGGCGCGAGCAGGGTGAAGAAGGTTATGCGTTGCAAGGCACGGATAATCCTAACTACGAGTACATAAACTTTTCAAAAATCAGAAAAATCGGCACGAAGTTTGGAACGGAGTTTGACGTGAAAGCTTATGGCGAAGACAAAGTTGGTATATTTTTAGACGTTTTTCCTTTTGACAAAGTCCCAAACGATAAAAGAAAACGTAAAAAATTTTTGTTTAACGTTAAGTTGTGGTTAGTTTACACAAGGGGATATGCATACACAAGAGGTGGCACATTCTTGAAACTCGTTTCAAAATTGCTTTTATTAAAGAGTAGAAAAAGGCAACTTAAAATTCGCAATAAGTTAGAGAAGAAAATTCTTTCTTATCAGTCCATGGAAAAGGATTATTCCCTTGCTTCACTCGCTTGTCCAGCAAGTCTGAAGAACATATTCCCAGCAGATATTTTAGACCAAGTTCAAGAAATAGATTTTGAAGATACAAAGGCAAGCATATATAAAGATTACGACACGGCATTAAGGATAACGTTCGGTAACTATATGCAACTTCCACCAGAGCAAGAAAGGGTATGCAAGCACGAGCCGTTTATTTTTGATGTTGGCGAATAAGGGGGGATTAAATATGAATATAGCACTGATTATTGCAGGTGGAAAAGGTTCTAGGACAGGTCAAGAAATTCCAAAACAGTATTTGACGGTAAACGATAAGCCAATTATAGTTTATGCCCTTGAAAACGTTCAAAAGATGGAGGAGATTGACAGCATCGTTATCGTTGCATCAAAGGGGTGGGAAGACTTTGTTTTATCGTATGCAAAACAATTTGGTATAACCAAACTTGACACCATAGTTTTTGGTGGTGAAACAAGACACCAATCTATATTTAACGGCTTAAAGTATATTTTTGAACACTATTCTGATGATGACGTGGTTGCAATAACTGACTCTGTTAGGCCATTGGTTCCACAGCACGTTTTTGCTAATTCAATAAGAGTGATTAAAGAAAAAGGGTGCTGTACGCTTGCTGTTGACAGATGTGCAGACAGTATGTTTTCTTCCACGCTTGGGGAAGAGGTCGAGGGGTTGGTGAATAGAGATACTTTATACAAAGGTCAAACCCCAGAGTGTGGAAACGTTAAGACACTTAAGGAAAATTATTATTTTGCAGAAAAAACTCAAATAGAAAATATTACACCAACTGAATTGAGTGTAAAGTGTGGTAAAAGAGTTGAACTCATAAATGGCTCTGCAAAAAGTTTTAAGATAACAACTAAAGAAGATATCGAAATATTCAAGGCGATACTCGGTGTTGAGAACACCAATCTTATCTAGTTTCTTTTAAATAATACTTTATATTTTCTTGACATAAAAAATTTTAAATGTTATCCTATATAGGATAAAAGAAATAAATCTTTAATTCGGTACGAGATACCGACAAGGTTTTATAAATTGAACGGGCTGGGCCCGTAGTTTGAGTTTATAATAGGGCCTTGCTTTCGCACGGCCTTTTATTTTGGGTTTTTTTCACAATCCATAATTGATTTTTGATGTTAAAATATTAATCAACTATTTATTGCGACAACAGCCTTATCGTTAAATGAGTGCAGGAGAGGAAAATGGATTACATACTAAAAAATGCAAACGTTTATACAAATGGTCAATTAGTTAAAACAGACCTTGCAATAGTTGCAGGGAAAGTTTTGTTTTCTATGCCATTAGACACGTCTTCTTGCACCACTATTGATTGTTTAAATAAGTTTATTTTCCCCGGTTTTATTGATGTCCACGTACATTTAAGAGAACCGGGTTTTTCATATAAAGAGACGGTTAAGTCGGGTTCAATGGCAGGAGCTAGTGCAGGATATAGCGCACTCTTTTCAATGCCAAACTTAAAACCTGTTCCAGATAGCGTGGAAAACTTAATGGTTCAGCAACAAATTATCGATAAGGACGCAGTGATTTCAGTTTATCCATATGCATCAATCACTAAAGGTCAAAAGGGCGAGGAGTTGTCGGATATGCTTGACCTTTCAAAGCACGTTTTGGCTTTTTCAGATGACGGTGTAGGTGTTCAAGACGATAAGATGATGGAAAGGGCAATGCAAATTGCAAAGCAAGAAAACAAACTTATAGTTGCACATTGCGAAGATAATTCACTTCTCAACGGTGGATATATTCACGACGGAGAGTATGCAAAAGAACACGGACATAAGGGGATTTGTTCGGCAAGTGAATATAAGCAAATTGAAAGGGACATAGAATTAGTTAGTAAAATTGGCGTTAAATATCACGTTTGCCACGTTTCGGCAAAAGAAAGCGTTGAAGCTATAAGAAATGCAAAGAAAAACGGCGTTAATATAACAGCTGAAACAGGTCCACATTATTTAGTACTTGATGATAGTATGTTAAAAGAAGACGGCGCATATAAGATGAATCCACCGATACGGGCAAAAGCAGATAGGCTTGCGCTCGTTGAAGGAATAAAGGACGGCACTATTGATATGATAGCAACCGACCACGCACCACACTCTAAGGAAGAAAAGAGTAGGGGCTTAAAGAGTATAAACGGAATAGTCGGTTTAGAAACGGCTTTCCCAATTCTATATACTCACCTTGTAAAGACGGGGGAAATTAGTTTAGATAAACTCGTTGACCTTATGAGTAAGAACCCAGCCGAAAGATTTGGTTTAGATATTGAAATAAAAGAAGGGAAAACGGCAAACCTATCGGTATTCGACCTTGAAAACGAGTATGAAATCGATAGTCAAAAGTTTTATTCAATGGGCAAATGCACGCCGTTTGATAGAGAAAAAGTTTTTGGCAAGTGCCTATATAACTTTACTAACGGCAAGTTGGTTTACCAAAATAAATAAGTTAAAAAAATTTTTACACATATATTTAGGAAAAAAAGGAGATAATTATGCCTAAGAGAACGGACATTAAGAAAGTTTTAGTTATAGGGAGTGGCCCTATCGTAATCGGTCAAGCAGCAGAGTTCGACTATGCTGGAACACAAGCCTGCCTTGCGTTAAAGGAAGAAGGTTATGAAGTTATACTTTGTAACTCTAACCCTGCAACCATTATGACCGACACCTCTATTGCAGATAAGGTTTATATGGAACCATTGACATTAGAATACGTTGCAAGGATTTTGCGTTATGAACGCCCTGATGCGATTATCCCAGGTCTTGGTGGACAAACGGGCTTGAATTTAGCAATGCAACTTGCTAAAAAAGGAGTTTTAGATGAATGTGGCGTTAAACTCTTAGGAACTAACGCAAGCTCTATTGAAAGGGCTGAAGATAGAGAACTCTTTAAGGAAATGTGCCAATCTATCGGCGAGCCTGTTATAGAATCGGAAATTACTTATAGCATTGAGCAAGCAAAAGAATCTGCAGAGAGAATTGGTTATCCTGTAGTTTTACGTCCAGCCTTTACGTTAGGTGGAACGGGTGGTGGCTTTGCTGATAACGAAGAAGAATTAGAGCAAATTATGAAAAACGCCCTTAAACTTTCACCTGTACGTCAAGTATTGGTTGAAAAGAGCGTAAAGGGTTATAAAGAAATCGAATTCGAAGTTATGCGTGACAGTAAAGACAACGCAATAACCATCTGTGGTATGGAAAACGTGGACCCTGTTGGTATTCACACGGGCGACTCAATCGTAGTTGCGCCTATTTTGTCACTTCCAGACCACGAATTAAAAATGCTCAACGATGCGGCAATCAAGATTATTCGTGAACTAAAAATTGAAGGTGGATGTAACGTTCAATTTGCGCTCCACCCAACTTCTGGCAAATATTATCTTATCGAAGTTAATCCAAGAGTATCGCGTTCATCTGCTTTAGCATCAAAGGCGAGTGGCTATCCAATCGCTAAGGTTACGGCTAAAGTTGCAGTTGGCATGACTCTTGATGAGATTCACGTTTCTGGAACGACTGCAATTCACGAACCAAAGTTAGATTACATAGTTTCAAAATTCCCAAGATTCCCATTTGATAAGTTCACAACTGCATCAAACCTTTTGGGAACGCAAATGAAAGCGACTGGCGAAGTTATGGGTATAGGTTCAAACTTAGCAGAATCTATGTTAAAGTCTATCCGTTCACTTGAAATTGGTGTAAACCACTTCTATATCGCAAAATTCGACCATATGGCAACCGAAGATATGCTCAATTACATTAAAGAGTTTAGAGCAGACAATATCTTTGCAGTTGCAGAACTTTTATGGCGTGGGGTGGACGTTGACCTAATCCACGATATTACCAAGATTACAAAACTTTTCTTAAACACTATTTTAGATATCGTAAATATGGAAAAGAAATTAAAGGCATACAAGCACGATATCGAAATTTTAAGACAAGCAAAAGTAATGGGTTTC
The DNA here is from genome assembly GCA_045606665.1 of Christensenellaceae bacterium. Lineage (GTDB taxonomy): Bacteria > Bacillota > Clostridia > Christensenellales > Borkfalkiaceae > UBA1259. Next base: position 41,202 of record JAZUSI010000030.1, on the reverse strand, counting down.
TCGGATAAATACATTGCACACCTTTGGGAAGAAAAGGAACTTGAAGTTAACGCGTTGAGAAAGGAAAACGGAATTAAGCCTGTCTTTAAGATGGTTGACACACTTTATAGTGGTGCATACATTCCTTATTTTTACTCAACCTATACGGGCAAGAACGATTCAATTTTAACCAATAAAGAAAAGACGGTTGTGTTAGGTAGTGGTCCAATAAGAATCGGTCAAGGTATTGAGTTCGACTACTCAACTGTACACGCAGTTAAGACTATTAAAGATAGTGGTAGAGAAGCAATCATTATCAACAACAACCCTGAAACCGTTTCAACAGACTACACAATCAGTGATAAACTTTATTTTGAACCATTAACCCCTGAAGACGTTATGAACGTTATCGAGTTAGAAAATCCAGAAGGCGTTATCACTTCACTCGGTGGTCAAACGGCTATTAACCTTGCCGAAGACATTATGGAAAGGGGTGCAAAATTAATCGGTACTGACTGCAATGCAATCAACAACGCAGAAGATAGAGATGCTTTTGAAAAGATTATGAACAAACTCGGTATCCCTCAACCAAAAGGTCAAGCAGTGTTCAGCGTTGAAGATGGGGTAAAGGTTGCAGAACAAATAGGCTATCCTGTTTTAGTTCGCCCATCATACGTTTTAGGTGGACGTGCAATGCAAATCGTGGGCAACGAAGAAGGTTTAAGACAATACCTAAAAACTGCTGTTGACATAAGTGAAGACCACCCAATTTTAGTTGATAAGTATATCGTTGGTAAAGAACTTGAAATAGACGCTGTTTGCGACGGAAAGGATGTGTTTATTCCTGGTATTATGGAACTTATCGAAAGAACGGGTATTCACTCTGGTGACAGTATAAGCGTATATCCAACCTTCTCGGTAAGCCAAAAGGCAAAACAAACAATTTTAGAATACGGCAAAAAATTAGGTTTAGGGATTGGAATTGTTGGTCTATATAATATCCAATTTATCGTAGATGAAAAAGAAGACGTTTACGTAATCGAAGTTAACCCACGTTCATCAAGAACGGTGCCTTTCTTATCAAAGTCAACAGGCTATTCGCTCGCTGATATCGGAACTAAGGTTATATTAGGTCAAAGTTTAAAAGACCAAGGCATAAACGTTTTATACCCAGAAGAGAAAAAGCGTTGGTACGTTAAAGTTCCAGCATTTTCGTTCAATAAGTTAAAGGGCTTAGACGCATATCTTTCACCAGAAATGAAATCTACAGGTGAAGCAATCGGTTATGACGATAAACTTAACAGAGCTTTATTTAAGGCAATTCAAGCATCTGGAATGAACGTTATGAATTACGGAACTCTTTTCGTTTCAATTGCAGATTGCGATAAACAAGAAGCGCTTCCACTCGTTAGAAGATTCTATAACTTAGGCTTTAACATTGAAGCGACTGTGGGAACTGCAAACTTCTTAAAGAAGAACGGAATTAGAACGAGAATTAAGAAGAAACTCAGCGAAGGTAGTGAAGAAATCTTAGATTCAATTAGAAAAGGATACGTTACATACGTAATAAGCACGCGTGACGTAAATTCGTTAGGGCAAGCAAGCGACGGCTATCAAATTAGACGTGCTGCCGTTGAAAACAACGTCACTATGTTTACTGCGTTAGATACGGTTAGAGTGCTTCTTGACGTATTGGAAGAAACAACTCTAACTATATCGACAATAGATGCATAAAGGAGTTAAATTGTGAAAAAGGTAATCTTTACGATTTTAACTAATGAAAAATTAACCGATTTGGTTTATAAAATGACACTCTCTGGCGACACGAGTGGTATTGCTCGCCCAGGTCAATTCGTCAATATTCAACTTGACGGATTGTATCTTCGCCGACCTATCTCGGTGTGCGACTATGAAGATGGAAAACTAACTTTAATTTATAAAGTGGTTGGCAAGGGAACTGAACAAATGAGTTGGCTTGATGCTGGTGCTAAGTTAGATATTCTCGTTGGACTTGGCAACGGATACTTTACCGACTTTGCAGGTGAAAAGCCACTTCTTATCGGTGGAGGCGTTGGTGTTCCACCACTCTATAACCTTGCAAAAACTTTAATAGCAGAAGGTAAAAACCCAACCGTTATTTTAGGGTTTAATACTCAAAGCGAAATTTTCTATAAAGACGAATTTGAAAGCTTGGGAGCAAAAGTATTAGTAACGACGGTTGACGGCAGTTTTGGTATCAAAGGCTTCGTTACTGACGCAATAAAGCAAGTCGAAGGTTATACCCACGTTTATTGCTGTGGGCCAGAACCAATGCTTAAGGCAATTTACAACAACACGACTGAAGGTGGCTCGTATTCTTTTGAAGAGAGAATGGGCTGTGGTTTCGGTGCTTGTATGGGTTGCTCTTGCAAGACTAAATACGGCAACAAGAGAATTTGTAAGGACGGTCCTGTTCTTCAAAAGGAGGAAATCATATGGTAGATATTAAAACCTCACTCTGTGGCGTGGAACTTACTAACCCAATTATCCCAGCGAGTGGCACTTTTGGGTTCGGTTATGAATTTAGCGATATATACGATATCAATATTTTGGGAGCAATCTCTATTAAGGGAACGACAAAAGACGCGCGCTTTGGCAACCCAACCCCAAGAATTGCAGAATGCACGGCAGGATTAATAAACTCAATCGGCTTGCAAAACCCAGGTATTGATGCAGTTATAGAAAAGGAAATTCCAAAACTTAGAGAAGTATATTATAAGCCTATTATTTCCAACATAAGCGGTTTTTCTATTGAAGAATACGTGTATTGTGTTGAAAAGATGAACGAGGTTAAAGACGTTGCAATTATAGAAGTCAACATCAGTTGTCCAAACGTTCATAATGGCGGTATGAGTTTCGGCACTCAAGCAAGTAACGCAGAAGCAGTCGTTAAGGCTGTTAGAAAGGTTACCGATAAACCACTCTTTATAAAACTAACGCCAAATGTAACCGACGTTGTAGAAATAGCAAAGGCTTGCGAACAAGGAGGGGCTGACGGAATAAGTTTAATCAACACTTCGCAAGGTATGAGAATTGACTTAAAGAGAAGAAAACCGGTCATCGCAAACAAAATTGGTGGATTTTCAGGCAGAGCAATTTTCCCAATCGCGTTGAAGATGGTGTATCAAGTGTATGATGCAGTAAAATTACCAATCATGGGTATTGGTGGCGTTGCAACTGCAGAAGACGTTATAGAAATGATGATGGCAGGTGCAAGCGCAGTTCAAGTTGGCGCTGAAAACTTGGTTAACCCTTACGCTTGTAGGGATATAATCAACAACTTGCCATACGTTATGAAAAAATATAATATAGAAAAATTAAGTGATATTATAGGAGAAGCACACAGATGAAAAAAGACGTAATAATAGCGTGCGATTTTAACAGCAAGGAACAACTTTTTAACTTTTTAGATAAGTTTGACGGCAGTGAAAAACCTTACTTAAAAGTAGGTATGGAATTGTTTTATGCAGGTGGAATTGAAATCGTTAAAGAAATCAAAAAGCGTGGTCATAAAATCTTCTTGGACTTAAAACTCCACGATATTCCAAACACGGTTAAAAAGGCAATGGCAGTTTTGTCAAGTTTTGACGTTGATATGGTTAACTTACACGCAGGTGGTGGTTCAGTTATGATGAAAGGCGCTTTGGAAGGTTTAACAAGACCAGACGGCACACGTCCTCTTCTTATCGCGGTAACGCAACTAACTTCAACCAACCAAGAACTTATGACAAATGAACTTTTAATCGATAAGCCACTTGATGAAGTCGTTATGAGTTATGCGTCAAACGCAAAGGCATCTGGGCTTGACGGCGTTGTTTGTTCGCCATTAGAAGCAGGTAAAGTTCACGAAGTATGTGGAAAAGAATTTTTAACTATCACTCCAGGTATCCGTTTGGCAGGTGATGCAGTTGGCGATCAAAAGAGAGTTACAACCCCTGCTCTTGCAAGAGAAATAGGCTCTGACTATATCGTCGTAGGTCGTTCAATAACGGGTGCAGAAGACCCTGTTAAAGCATATAGACAATGCGTAAAAGAATTTTTAGGTTAATACGAGGAGATAAATTATGGAAATAGCAAAAATCGTTGCACAAAACTTATTAAAAATCAAGGCAGTTTTCCTTCGCCCAAACGAGCCATTTACTTGGGCAAGTGGAATAAAAAGTCCTATTTATTGCGACAATAGACTTATTCTAACCGCACCTGAAAGCCGTGATATCGTGGAAAACGCTATCGCTGAAACTGTAAAGAAAGAATATCCTGATGCTGAAGCGCTTTTCGGCACAAGCACTGCTGGTATTGCACATGCAGCCATTGCAGGACATATCTTAGGTATGCCTATGGGTTACGTTCGTGGAAGCAGTAAAGACCACGGCAGAAACAACAAGATTGAAGGTAAACTCGAAAAGGGCACGAAGGTTGTTGTTATTGAAGACCTTATTTCAACGGGTGGAAGTTGCATCGACGTTGTAGATGCACTCCGTGAGGCAGGCGCTGAAGTCTTAGGTATCGTAAGCATTTATACTTACGGCATGAAAAAAGGTCTTGAAAGACTAGCTGAAGCAAAGGTTAAAAACGTATCTTTAACCGATTTTGACACGGTTATCGAAGTTGCTGCAGAAACGGGATATATCGAAAAGGAAGATGTTGAAAGACTAAAGAAATTTAGGGATAATCCATCTGATGAAAGTTGGATAAAAGCTTAATAAGGAGAAAATATGAGAAATTTATTGGCGATCACCGATTTTTCTGTAAAGGAAATTGATGAACTAATCAGCGTTGCCGAAAAAATCAAGGCAAACCCAGCAAAGTTCCAAGAAAAATGCAAACACAAAAAACTTGCAACTTTGTTCTTTGAACCTTCAACTAGAACGAGATTGTCGTTTGAATCGGCAATGTTGTCGCTTGGTGGAAGCGTTTTAGGGTTTTCTGATGCAAACAGTTCTTCTTCATCAAAAGGGGAAAGCGTTGCAGACACTATAAGGGTAGTTAGTTGTTATTCGGACATAATCGCAATGCGTCACCCAAAAGAAGGCGCACCACTCGTTGCGTCAAACGTTTCTACTGTTCCTATCATTAACGCAGGGGACGGTGGTCATAACCACCCAACGCAAACGTTAACAGACCTTTTGACGATTAAGACGGAAACGGGCAAACTCGACAACTTCACCATAGGTTTTTGTGGAGACTTAAAGTTTGGTAGAACAGTGCACTCGTTAATTCAAGCATTGGCAAGATATAAAGGCATTAAACTAGTTTTAATATCACCAAACGAACTTAAACTTCCTGATTACGTTAAAAAGGACGTTATAGAAAAATACAATATGGATTACGTTGAAACGACAAGTTTAGAAGACTCTATGCCAGAACTTGATGTGTTGTATATGACCAGAGTTCAAAAAGAAAGATTTTTTAATGAAGATGATTATTTAAGACTTCGTGATAGTTACATATTGGATATGGAAAAATTGCAAAAGGCCAAAGAGAGTCTAAAAATTCTTCACCCATTGCCAAGAGTAAACGAAATTTCAGTTGAAGTGGATAACGACCCACGCGCATGCTACTTTAAGCAAGTTGCAAACGGCAGATTTATTCGCATGGCGTTGATATTGAAATTGTTAGAAATTAAATAGGAGAAAAATTATGATAATTGACCCTATAAAAAACGGAATAGTAATCGACCATATTCAAGCAGGAAAGGGCAGAGCAATCTATGATTTTTTGGAGCTTGAACAACTTGACTGTTCAGTTGCATTGATTAGAAATGTGTTCAGTAAAAAAACGGGCAAAAAAGACATCATTAAAATAGATGCAGTTATTGATATCGACTTTGACGTCTTGGGATATTTAACCCCGTCTGCAACGGTCAGCATCATCAAAGACGAAAAGATAATTGACAAGAAAAAAATAGAACTTCCAGAAGTTCTCAAAAACGTTATCAAGTGCAAAAATCCACGTTGTATCACTAGCGTTGAACAGGGAATTGAGCATACGTTTAAGCTTGTTGACAAAGAAAATAAAGTTTATCGTTGCATTTATTGCGAATCAAAAGCAAACGATTAATATAGAAAAACTTAACAAAAGTATAAACAAACGTTTTTGCGTTATTTGTGTTGACAAAAGCGTGGGTTTGTTTTATAATAAAACAAGTGATTAAAATTAAAGGAAAGACTTATGAAACAAGAAACTTTGAAATGGGTTAAGGACGCCTATAAAACAGAAGCTGACTGCATAACCGAAATGCTAAATTATTTTGATGAAAAGGAATTTTCAAAGGCTATTGATATTTTAATTAATGCTGAAAGAATTGGAACGACGGGTTGTGGTCATTCAGGTATAATTATGCAACACCTATCACACCTTCTTTGCTGTATTGACCAACCTGCAAAATTCGTTTCTCCAGCAGAAGCAGTGCACGGTGGCACGGGATACTTTAAGGCAGGGGACGCTATGATCTTTGCATCTCGTGGTGGAAAGACCAAAGAACTTCTTCCAATACTCGATATTTGCAAGAAGAAAGGCGTTAAGATTATTTCTATAACCGAAAATTTGGATTCACCTTTAGCGCAAGGTGCAGACGTTGTTATTAAGCAATACGTAAACAAGGAATGCGATAGATACAATGCGCAGGGAACTACAAGTACGACGTCCCTCTGTATGATTTCACACGCAATTCAAACGGCAATTTTGGAAGAAACCAATTTCCAAATTGAACAATTTGCAGTAACTCACCCAGGTGGTGCTGTTGGCGAAAGACTTAATGAAAAAGCATTGTTCTAAAACATAAGGAGATAAATTATGAAAAAAGATTATAAAATTAGCGAACCATTTTTTGAATACGGTCCAAAGTGCTATATGTATGGCGAAACTTTGGTTGAAATGGCAAAAGGATTAGATAAACTAGCAGAAAAATATGACGTGGACGTTATCCTAGATATTCCTGATACCGAAATATATAACGTTGCAAAGAACGTTAAGAGAGTTCACGTTTATTCACAACATATGGATAGTATTCCTGTTGGTAGGGGTATGGGCAGAACACTTCCAGAAGCCGTTAAAGCTGCAGGTGCAGTTGGCGTTATGCTTAACCACGCAGAAAGAAAGCTAACTTTAGAAGAAATTGAAAAGGCTATTAAGCGTGCTGATGAATTAGGACTTGCTACAATGGTTTGCGCTGACTCTATTGAAGAGGTTAAGGCAGTTGCAAAACTTGGTCCAAACATCTTGGTTGCAGAACCTACCGAACTTATAGGCACAGGTAAACCTGCAGATAAAGAATACGTTGATGAAGTTATAAAGGTTATTAGAGAAATCAACCCAGACATCAAGCCTTTCCCATCAGCAGGTATCTCTAAGGGCGAAGATTGTTATAATATCATTAAGGCTGGCGCATCAGCATCAGGTTGCTCATCAGCAATCGCAAAGGCTGAAAACCCACTTAAACTCGCTGAAGAAATGATAAGTGCAGTTCGCCGTGCATACGATGAAACGAGAAAATAGGCTATAGCCTAAAAAATAAAGAAATAAACCCGAAAGGGTAAAAAAAAGAAAAATTATTAAAGGAGAACTTTATTATGGAATTTAAAGTATTTCAAAAAGAAATCGAATTACAATCAAAGGGCTGGAGACCAACTTTCCACGACGTTACAAGTGATATTTTGAAAATCGTTGAAGAATCTGGCATTAAGAACGGTACTGTATGTATCGCATCACACCACACAACTTGTTCAGTAATGGTACAAGAATGTTCACACGACATCGACCTTTACGATTTGGAATATTTGCAACACGACTTATTAAAGATTATGCAAAAAATTATTCCAGACTATAGCGAAACAAATCAATATATGCACCCAGGTCCAATACATACCCAATTCGGTAGATACGTAAACGAACCAGGTGACCACACAAGTCTTAACACAGACGGACACCTTCGTTCATGTTTCTTTGGCAGAAGCGAAACAATGACTATTAAGGACGGCGTTCTCGATGGTGGTGAATTCGCTCACGTATATTTCATTGACTGGGACCAAGTTCGTGCAAGACATCGTCAACTTAACGTAACAGTTATGGGTACTGCTGAAAAGATTAACGACAGAAAGTATAACGACGGCAAAGTTGTTGATACAACAGTTCGTAAATATACACCAGAAGAAAAGGCTGATGACGTTCATTACACATTGAACTGGAAAAGATAATATTATCAAAACTTAAAAAATTCTCTGCCAAGTTTTTGGCAGAGAAAATTTTTTGATTATTTTACTAATATAGGAAGACGTTATGGTTTTTGTTAAAACGTTAGAGCAAACGAGTATTTTGCTTATTTTTATATTTATCGGCTACTTTTTGCGTAAAAAAGAAATTATTAACGAAAGTGGCAAAAAAGTGCTTGCAAAACTATTGGTTAATTTATTTACGCCTTGTTATGCAATAGTAAGTTTATCAACACAACTTTCTATTGAAAGGGTGAACGAATATCTTACCTATTTGCTCGCCGGTACGGTACTTGCTGTGGTAATAATTTTCGTTGCTTTGCCTTTTGCTATGGTGTTAGGCAAGGATAAACTAGAAAAAAATATACTAAAATACGCTTTGGCTTTTGCAAATATCGGCTATTTTGGATATCCTGTTGTGGGTGCAGTATTTGGCGAATCTGTTAAAGCAAGTATGATACTTTTCTGTATTCCTCAAACAATTGCAATAAATACATACGGCTATCAAACCTTAACTTCAAAAGTGATTGAAGTGCCAAAAGACCTTGAAAACGCAATGGAAAATAGCAAAAAAAAGTTTAACTGGAAAGCAAACTTTAGATTTTTGCACTCCGTTCCATTTATTGGCACAATGCTTGGTGTTATTTTAGGACTCTTGCCTTTTACAATGCCAGCATACGTAACAAACCTCTTAAATTTATCGGCAAATTGTCAAAGTGCAACGGCAATGCTATTAACAGGATCTGTTTTGGCTAGCGTTCCAATATTAAAGTTGTTTACGTCTTTGAAACCATACGTTGTTGGAGTAATAAGACTGCTTGTAATTCCGGTTGTCCTTGGTGCACTAATATACTTGGTTGGAATTCGTGGCGAATTATTCATAATAATGATAGCTTCAATTTCAATTCCTGTTGGTATGAATGTTGTGGTGTATCCGGAGTCTGCTGGACTTGATAGCACTTCTGGTGCAAAAATGTGCTTTATATCTTACGTTCTGGCGCTCGCAACACTTCCTGTGGTGTTTGAGTTAATAAAAATTTTAGCATAATAATTAAAACGCATATCTTTATATATGCGTTTTTTCATTTAATAAGCTAATTGTTTTAAGCAGAAAATAGCGATCAAATCAGTTGCAAAAATTTTGCTTATAAATTATAATATATCGTATGAAGAAACTAAAAATGGCACTCCAACTTTTTTGGACGATGTTTAAGATTGGTCTTTTTACCTTTGGTGGTGGCTATGCTATGGTCGCAATCTTGGAAAGGGAACTTGTTGAAAGAAAAAAGTGGATGGAACACGAAGAATTTATAGATTTATTGTCCATTGCAGAAAGCACCCCAGGTCCTATTGCAATCAACAGCGCAACCTATATCGGTTATAAGCGTTGTGGTGTATTGGGTTCGTTTTTCTCAACTTTAGGGGTGGTGTTGCCATCTTTTATTATAATCTTTGTAATTTCACTCTTTTACGATGCATTTATAAAGATAGAGTGGGTGGGTTATGCCTTTAAGGGCATAAACGCTTGCGTTGCCTTTTTGATTTTATCATCAGGCTTTAAGATGCTTAAAAAATTAAAACGCACTGCACTTAATATAGTATTATTCGTGTTGACGATAGGTGGGATAATAACCTTTTCACTTTTCTTGCCACAAATAAAATTTTCTTCGATTTTCTATATTCTTTTTGGTGGGGTCGTTGGCGTAGTCGTATATTTGATAACCTATCTTAAGAAAAAAGAAAAGTGCACCCCAAAAGATGAAGAAGATAAAAAGGGGGAAGAATAAATGATTTTTTTAGAGTTGTTCTTAACCTTTTTAAAGATAGGCGTGGTTTCCTTTGGCGGTGGATACGCGATGATTCCACTTATTCAAGACGAAGTGGTGACGCACGGCTGGTTATCACTAAATGAAATCTTGAATTTTATCGCCGTTTCCGAAAGTACCCCAGGTCCTATCGCAATAAATATGGCGACTTTCGTGGGCGCAAGTCAAGGTGGATTATTCGGTGCATTTTGTGCAACTTTAGGGGTGGTTTTGCCATCTTTCGTAATAATTTTAATCATTGCATCGCTTATTAAGGGGCTATTAAAATTTGGTGGCGTTCAAGCGTTTTTGAACGGCTTGCGCCCAGTGGTAGTTGGGCTTATTTTAGGCACGGCAATAACTATTTTTATGCAAGTAATATTTGCTTTTGAAAATATCCAAACGAGCGTTATATCGTTTGATTATAAAGCATTAATTATATTTGCAATAGTCGTAGGCATACATTTTGTTTACAAAAGAAAAGCAAAAAAAGTTATTTCACCAATTTTACTCATTATAATTTCGGCATTATTAGGTTTAATTTTATACGGGCTACTATAGAAAAGGAGAAACAAAATGAAAGAATTGAAAGCAGGTTTTGGTCGCGTAAATATAACGCCACCTATGGGTATTGATATCGTTGGTTATTTTATCAAAAGAAATGCTGACGGAGTATTAGATGAATTAGAAGCAAATGCCGTTGCCCTTGCTTTAGGCGATCAAAAAGTGTTGTTGATGTCTGTTGACCATTGCGGTTTGTTTAAGTCTATTATAGATGGATTTAAGAGTGCAATAAACGAACAAACAGGCGTTTGCATTGACGCAATATATATTCACTCAACACACACTCACACAGGTCCTGCAATCCCTGAAAACACAGAAGACACATTGATTAATAAATATAGAAAAACTCTTTGCGATAAGTTGGTTGAACTTGCAGTAATGGCACTTGCTGACCTTAAGCCTGCAAAAATGGGCTATGGCATTGGTCAAGCGCCAAACGTTGCATTTATCCGCCGTTATCGTATGAAAGATGGTTCTATTCGCACAAACCCAGGCGTAGATAATCCAGATATCGTTCATCCTATCGGTGAAGTTGATGAAAGGGTAAACGTTGTTCGTTTTGATAGAGATGGTGGGGAAAGCATCGTTATAGTTAACTTTGCAAATCATCCAGACGTTGTTGGTGGCACAAAAATTTCAGCCGATTGGCCAGGCTTTACAAGAAAGTTTGTTGAAAAGGCCATTGATAACACAAAATGTATCTTCTTCAACGGTGCACAAGGGGACGTAAACCACGTTAACGTTCACCCAGCAAAGGGCGATTTTAACGATATGTTCAACGATTTTGACGGCTGTTCACGTGGGTATGGTCACGCAAGACATATCGGCAGAGTTGTTGCAGGTGCAGTTATGCAAGTTTACGATAAGGTTAATTACGTGGACGTTGACGATATATCATATATTCAAAAAACTGTGGAAATTCCTTCAAACAAGCCAAATCCAGAAGATTTACCTCTTGCACACAAGTATAATGATTTGCATAATGCTGGCAAAGATGAAGAAATTCCATTTAAGGCAATGATGCTTACAACCGTCGTTGCAGAAGCCGCAAGAATGGTTAGATTAGAAAACGCACCAGAAATGTTCCCAATGCTATTCAGTGCAATAAAAGTTGGCCCTATCGCATTTTTCGGTATTCCGGGTGAACCATTTACAGGGGTTGGCAGAGCACTTAAGGAAACTGAAGGTTACGACTTGATTTTGCCGACCTGTAATACCAACGCTAAAGAAGGTTATTTCCCAATGATAGACTCTTATCTTGAGGGTGGCTATGAAGCGAGAAGTTCTAACTTTAAGGCTGGCGTTGCCGAAAGAATTATAGAAGAAGGCAAAAAGATTTTATCTAGTATGAAATAATAACAAATCGTTTTACAAATTGATATTCTTGTGGTAGAATATTAACGATAAAACGAGCAGGTGTAGTTTAGTGGCAAAACAACAGCTTCCCAAGCTGTGGTTGTGAGTTCGATTCTCATCACCTGCTCCAAAGTAAAAGTGGACACTTTTTGTGTCCACTTTTACTTTGGAAAGATGTAGGAGAGAGACTCCGTTCGGCTTCGCCATCGTAGCTTTAGCGTAGATGCTTCTCATCACATACCGAATTTTTAATATGAAAGTTGGTGGGTGTCTTGTTCGGCTTTGCCATCGTAGCTTTAGCGTAGATGCTTCTCATCACTATTGGAAAGGAGTGGTTGGCGAAGAGAATATGCCTAAAACACTTGCAGAAATCCAAGATTTGAAGTATAATAATATTGAAGAATTTAAGCTTTTAGGGCATTACAAGCTTTCGAGGGACGATGGGAGTTTGCCTGCAATTGCTAGCTTTAAATTTTATAAGGAAATGAAGGTTTCTGCAGAGAAAGAACTTATTGGGCTTCAAACAGTGAGTGGTAAATGTGTTAAATCGATAAGTAAGCACTTTGTTGATAGGCATATCGGTACAATATACAAACAGAAGCGCTCCGATGGACAGGAAATAAAACACGAAGGAGTATTTTTGGATTCTATTAAAAAGGCCATATTGGAAGGGACAGAAGGAAAGGTATCGCCTGATAGGTTAGGCAGAAAAGGTATGATTATTAAATTAGATGGTGTTTGTAGGATAACTATGAATCCCGAAACAGGAGAATTGATTCAATGCAATTTAATGACATAAAGTATATTAAAGGCATTAAATTCAATATTACACAGGAACAAATTGACACGTTAAAACCCTTAATACCAAACTTATCGGAATTATTGAAAGGAGATTATTCTACTTTTGAAGAAGAATTAGATATTAGGATATCGTATTATTTGGACGAAGAGTACGAGCACACAAAAGAAAGTAGAATTCTCGAAACCATGTATGATGAAATCTATCAACAAAACTAAATAACAAAAAACATCATTAAGCACTACCCAAAAGGGCGGTGCTTTTTGTTTACAGTTAAATAACAAAAGATTACAAGCGTTACGTTAAAAATACGTAGTGCTTTTTTATTGATAAAAACGGGAAGAAACCCGATTTACATAAGGTTGAGTGAAGAAACACTTAACGAACTCAAAGGAAAACTCCTAAAAGATTTGACAAAACAAATCAATGAAAAGTTACCATATAACAAATATAATTTTATTAAAAACCTTGACTTAAATGGAAAATAATTATATAATAAAAAAGTAAAAACTTTTGTTTTTGGAAATACTAGATAGTAAAATAAAAGGAGAGAAATATTATGGAAAAGAAAATTACCGAAAATACAACGATTTTTGATGCAATTCAAATCAACCCAAACGCTGGTGAAATTTTAATGAACTATGGCATGCATTGTTTAGGTTGTGCGCTTGCACACGGTGAAACCATTGCAGAAGCCGCAGACGTTCACGGTGCAGACCTTGAAAAAATGCTTGAAGAGTTGAACAATATCTAAAATTATTTTAACTTAAAAGCGAACAAGGAATGGTAAAACAAATTACCGTTCCTTAAATTTTTTTACATACAAAAAACTTGAAAACAATAATTGAGTTAAAAAAACAAGAAATTAACAAAAAAAATGATAAAAAATAAAATAAATTTTTGTAAATTTACATTTTTTTGTTGACCAAATGCCCCAATATACTGTATAATTTATAAGATAGGGCGTTTAATATGTTTTAACATATAATAATATCAAGACAAAGTCAAGAAAACATCTTGTAGCGGAGGCAAAAATGAGTAAAGGTAAATCAATTACTTTATTGACAATCGTAAGCGTTATAATGGCGTTTCTTTTAGTGATGACCTTTTTGCGTTTTCCTATTGGGGTAAAAGATTATAATTCTCCTATAGGGACAGTAGAATTGGATTATGACATCGCTGGTGGCGTTGCATATACTTTAGCGCTTAATGAAGACAATGAAGAAGAAGTTGATGAACAAAAAGTTCAAGGGGTAATTGAAGAAATTAAAACTAGACTTGAAGCTTTGGGATATGATTCATACATTGTAAAAGCAGTTAAGAGCACAGACTCATACGTAAAAGACTATGAAATCAGAGTTGAGATAAAAGATTCTGGTTCTACCGATGAGGACATGAAAGCTGTTGCAGTTTACGGTGACGTCAAGTTCTACGGTGGGGCAGAAGAAGCAACCACTGAAATCTTGGAAGACGTTAAGGTAATAGAAGACTCGCAATATCTTGGTCAAGGCGAAAATGGTCACGGAATTAGCTTAGTGTTTAGCGAAGAAGGAAGAACGGCACTTCTTAATGCTATGGGAGATTCTAGCACGTATTACTTTAAGGTAACGTGTGGGCTTGATGAAAACAATGAAGAAATTCCATTGTTTGATGGTACTATTGAAAAGTCTTACTTTGATGATGAAAATAGAACTTTATCAATGACAACTGGATCAGAGGAAATTGCAAACCGTATGGCATTGCAATTAAGATGTGGTGGTTTGGAATATAGATACGACATCTTAAATGATGGCGAGGGTGTAGAAATTGAAACGCTTTATGGTACAGACCTTGCAAATAAGTGCTTAGTAGCTATTTTGACAATTACTATCGTTGCAGTAATTCTCTTATTGGTTGCGTATAAAGGTTTAGGTATTATTGCTGTCCTTTCATTCATTTTATTCGCTGTGGCTCAAGCTTGGTTGCTTATTGGTGTACCAGGAATAGTTGTTAATTTAGGTAGCATTATTGGTATCATCTCAGCTACGTTGATTTCTCTATATGCATCATTCATGTTGTTGCAAAACGTTAAAGATGAGTTTGCTCATAGTGAAAAAACAGCGAAAGCGTCAATCAATAAAGGATTTAAGGATTCGCTTGTACCAACAATCAATATTCACGTTGTTTCTGGTATAATTGCGCTTTTACTTTTCATATTTGCAAACGGAGTTGTTAAGGGATTTGCCATCACTTGTGGAATTGGTATCGTTGTATCAGCTATATCAACCTTAGTATTCACAAGGATGTTCAATGCAATAATATTGCCACTTCCTAAGGATAAGGAAAAATTCCTTAGATTTAAGAAGATAGAAAATTCTAAAGTAGAGGTGGAGTAAGATGAAAAAAGGCGTTATGAATAAAATCAAATGGTTCGTTGTTTCAATCTTGATACTTCTCGTTGCAGGAATGGCTGTTTTAGGTTTTGTTGGATTTAACAATACTGTTGACTATGCTGATAGTTATGAAGTCAATATAAGTATTGAAATTATCAACGATCAATCAAAAGATATAATCAAAAAAACAACAGATAAATATTTTGAAGATAAAGATATAGAAATCGTTTCTTATCAAATTGTAAAAGATGGGCTTATTTATAAGATGGAAAGTGACCCAACTAACAAAGTTGCTTGGCTTGAATCAGCAATTGTGACAGCATTAGAAGCAAATGAAGCCACTGCTGGAAATGAAGTTACAATTAAAGTAAATAAGGTGCATGCATTTAATGAATTTACGCAATCGGCTAAGATTTTATTAGCATATGGCATTGCAATTGTTGCAATATTCTTGTATATGCTAATTATGAATAAACTTGCAAGCGCAGTTGCAGTAATTTGCTCGTCACTCGTTTCAGTTCTTGCGTTTATTTCTTTGTTAGCAATTACACGTGTTCAAGCGCTTCCATTTGTTAGTGTTTCGGTAATGCTCGCTGGAATACTCGGTGCAATTCTTTCAGTTTCAACTGTTGGAAAATATAAAGAGGTAATGAAGAGTTCTGCAGAAAAATTATCAGTAAAAGACGTTGCAAACAAAGCTTCTATTTTAGAAGGCAAAAAATATTTGATTGCCTTGATCGGCGTTCTTGTTGCTGGCTTTGCATTGATTGCGCTCTTCACGCCTTACCTTATGATTATTGGTGGACAAATTATGTTAGCAGGTGTGGCTGCAGTTGCAAGTGCTTACTTTACAACACCACTATTATGGACAGCGATAAAGAGAAATAAAAAATCCAAATAACAGGAATTTTTACTCTATAATTTCAAGGCGGAAGATTCTTTCCGCCTTTTCGATTTAAAAGGATATTATGAAAATTGTTTACGGACAACAACTAAATAGTTCGCAACTTCAAACAATAAATGAAATTGCATTATCTTGTGGGGTTATGTTTGACACTGCAAGACTTTTGTTTTATCGTAAACAAGATTCTGTAGAAAAAGCAAAGCATTTCTTAAACCCTAATAAGTCTGGTTTTAACGATCCATTACTTTTAAATGGAATGAGTCAAGCTGTTAATAAAATAACGCAGGCAAAATTGTTGGGACACAACGTGCTGATTTTTGGGGATTATGATGCCGACGGTGTTTGTGCAACTACGGTTCTTTATAACTGCTTAAAAGATTTTGGCATTGACTCTGTTGATGCTTTTGTCCCAGAAAGGGAAAGTGGTTATGGACTTTCCATAGACACTGTTAAAAAATTTATAAATGAAAAAAACATTCAACTTCTTATCACTGTTTACTGTGGTATCAGTGATTATGAGATAATAAATGAAATTAAAAGGCTTGGCGTTGACGTTGTGGTTACAGACCATCACGAGCCACCGGAAATTTTACCTGATTGCATAAAAATTAATCCTAAAATCGTAGGACAAGAATATCCTTTTGACGGATTATGTGGGGCAGGGGTGGCATATAAATTAGGATATGCGCTAATTGGAGAAAAGGCAGATAAGTATCTTGATTTTGTAGCTCTTGCCACAGTTGCAGATAGCATGGATTTAATTGATGAAAATAGGGATATTGTTGCAGAGGGGCTAAAATTATTTAACAATAAAAAGACGTTGCGCTTATGTATGAAATATTTGATTGGTGACAATTCAAAAATAATCACAGCGCAATCTTTAGCTTATACTGTAGCACCACGCGTCAATGCTGGTGGAAGAATGGGAGATGCAAACTGTGCTTTGCAATTGTTTATAGAACAAGATCCTAATAAGATATTCGATCTTGCAGTAAAATTAAATACTTATAATACGCAAAGGCAGTATATGTGTGATGAGATTTATCATCAGGCAAAAGAAAAAATAAAGAAGTACGCTTTACATAAAAAAAGTGCAATTCTAGTAAAAGACCAAAATTGGAAGGCTGGCTTTATAGGTATTGTTGCTGCTCGCTTGGTTGAAGAATTTGGTAAACCAGTTATAGTTTTCGCTGGACAAGATAATTATTTAAAAGGATCTGCTCGCAGTGTTGATGCTATCAATATTCATGAAGCAATAACTGCAAATAAGGATTATTTGATGGGCTTTGGTGGGCATTCACAAGCCGCAGGCGTATCTATCTCTGAAGAAAATTTTGTTGCATTTGATAATGCTCTAAACTTGTATATTAAAGAGCATTATGCAAACGTGGATACGACGCAAAAACTATACGTTGAATGGGAAATAAAAGACAAGTTTTCTATGGAATTTGCACGTCAAATTACCTTGCTTGAACCATTTGGCGTGGGCAACAAAAGTCCGTTATTTGCAACCAAAATCAACGAAGTTGAAGCTTTGCCGTTAAAGAGCAATTCTCCACATTATTCATTTAAAACAAATTCTATTGATATGTTGAATTTTAATGGTCAAAAAGACCTCTTTTCATTGAGCTTACCAATAGAAAAAACCATAGTTTTTGAAACCAATCTTTCGAACTTTAAGAATAAAGAATATCTAAAAGGTTACGTTAAGGCAGTTTGTCTTGATTATAGTAATATGTCAAGCTTGGAGCTTAATGCTTTTGATATTCAACTTGATACTATTATAAGCGAAGAAGATGACTTTTTGACGATAGACAAATCACAAGTAGAAATTAAAAACGGTTTTGGAACTCTTTACGTTATAACTAACCCTGAAAATATCAAAGAATATCCTCAATTGTGTAGTTTAAATAGAAGTTTTGCAAGTATTCAAAGTAAAAACTGCGCGAATGAATTAATCTATGCACCAAAAGAAATAGTAGATGGATATGAGAAGGTAATATATCTTGACAAACCATTTTCAGTACAAAAGAGCAATGCTAAAAATTACGTGGTAAAGGACTATATCGGCTATAATATAATAGATAGAATTAGTACAGATAGATCAGTATTTGCACAAATTTTTACATATTTAAAGAATTTGATAAATAAAGAAGTAAAAAGTATAACGCAATTTGCTTTAAAAAATTGTGGTAATTTTGACGTTGCACAATTTATATTCGTTTTAAGAGTATTTATCGAATTGCAAATTTTTAGTATAAAGAATGGTCTGCTTTGCTATGATGAAAAGGTAAAAAACACATTGACAAATTCTAAACTATATAGTAAAATTATATCGTTGAAGGATAATTATGCTTAACATATTAAAACGCATTGAAGAAACCTATATAGGCAAAGACCTAGCTCTCTTAATGAAAGCTTATGATTTTGCAAAGAAAGCGCACGTAAATCAAAAGCGCGCATCTGGGGAGGATTATTTTATTCACCCTTGTACGGTTGCGCAAATTTTAATTGATTTAGGGCTTGATTCAGCCACCGTTGCGGCGGCTTTTTTGCATGACGTTATAGAGGACACCCCTGTTTCTGAAGGTGATATAAGAAAAGAGTTTGGGGAAGAAGTATTGGAACTTGTAGTTGGCGTTACCAAACTCGATAAAATTCAATTTCACTCTAAAGAAGAAGAACAAGCCGAAAACTTTAGAAAGATTTTCGTTGCTATGGCAAAGGATATAAGGGTTATAATAATTAAACTTGCCGATAGGCTGCATAATATGCGTTCGCTAAACTTTTTGTCACTTGAAAGACAGCAACGCATGGCTAGGGAAACACTTGAAATTTATGCGCCATTAGCACATAGATTGGGTATTTCTCAGGTAAAGTGCGAACTTGAGGACTTGTGTTTAAAATATCTTGAGCCTGACATGTATGAGTATCTTTCAACAAACGTTGAAGAACGCTTAAAGGCAAATACCGAATTTGTTGATCAAGTGGTTGGCGAAGTTAATCAAATTCTTCATTCATCAAGCATTATGGGAGAGGTTTTTGGGAGAAAAAAACACCTCTATAGTATTTATAGAAAGATGAAAGAGCGTAATAAAACGCTTGACCAAATATATGATATTGTTGCGATTAGAATAATTGTCAACACGGTTGACGAATGCTATGAAATTTTTGGCAAAATTCACCACAAATGGAAACCTGTTCCAGGTAGAATAAAGGATTATATAGCAACGCCAAAGCCAAATATGTATCGTTCTCTGCATACAACAGTTGTTACTAATTTTGGCAAAGTATTTGAAATACAAATTCGTACTTATGAAATGAACCACGCTGCTGAATATGGTATCGCAGCGCACTGGAAATATAAAGAGAAAAAACAAATTGCAGACGATCTTGATACTAGACTTTCTTGGATAAGGGAAGTTATGGAATGGCAAGGGGGTCTAAAAGATAGTAAAGAATTTTTAAATTCGCTCAAAGGTGATATTTATAGTTCAGAAGTTTTGGTGTTTACACCTAAGGGCGACGTTATAAGTTTGCCAAAAGATGCAACGCCATTAGACTTTGCATATAATATCCACTCAGCTGTTGGCAATAAATGTGTAGGTGCTAGGGTAAACTCAAAAATAGTGCCATTAAACACGATATTAAACGTTGGGGACGTGGTTGAAGTTATCACTTCTCAAAACTCTAAGGGACCATCTTGGGATTGGCTTAAGATAGTTAAAAGTTCAAGTGCAAGGGTTAAAATTAGGCAGTTTTTTAAACGTGAAATGCAAGAAGAAAACGGCAAGATGGGCAAAATTATGCTTGATGCTGAAATTAAGAAGAGGGGTTACTCAATGAGCGACCTTTTAACTGAAGAATCTTTTGCGCACGTTTCTTCAAAGCTTTCTTTTAACAGTCAAGATGAAATGTTTTCTTCGATTGGTTACGGCGCAGTTTCTGTAAACCAAGTGGTTGTAAAACTTATTGATTATTATAGAAAGAGTCAACCTCAACAAGAAATTACCAAGTATTTTAAATCTAATAAAGCTAGCACAAGTGGAGTAAAAGTTAAGGGTATGGCTGGCCTTTTAGTTAGGTTTGCAGGCTGTTGTAATCCAGTTCCAGGTGATGAAATAGTCGGTTTTATTTCTCGTGGGCACGGGGTCACCGTCCACAGAAAAGATTGTCCAAACCTTACTAACACTGAAAACGAAAGGCTTATAGAAGTTGCTTGGGAAGAAGGCGTTTCTGGCGCATATAACGCAAGCATAAAAGTTCTAGGCAACACTCAAGGTGAAATTCTTTCAATTGTTGCAACGGCAACTGCACAGTTGAAATTGGATATTGTTTCTACTAATGGTAGAACTGATATAAAGACTAAACGTGCAACCGTTGAATTCAACATTAGGTTAAACAATAAAAACGACTTAGATAACCTTATAGTAAAATTAAAACAAGATTCAAAAATTATAGATGTGTTTAGGACGGCAAATTGATGAAAATTTATCATTTACAATCTGGACCATTGCGTGTAAATAGTTATTTTTTGGTCAATAATGAAAATAAAGCAATAGTTATTGATAGTGGAGAAAATTATAAAAAAATTAAGCAAACTGAACAGCAACTAGGGGTTAAGATTGAGGCAGTGCTTTTAACACACGCTCACTTCGACCATGCGGGGAATGCTAAAAAACTTCAAGATGACGGAGCAAAAATTTATATAAGTAAATTAGATGCTCCAAAGCTACTTAATGAAGACAATTTGAGCAGTGATTTTGGCAGAAAATTTGATTATTTGACAGCTGATTTTACTTTTAGTGATGGCGATGAATTGGATATTTGTGGCTTAAAGATTAAAGTTATTGCAACGCCTGGGCATACTGATGGTTCGGTTTGTTTTTTAATAGAAAATGCATTGTTTACAGGGGACACTCTCTTTAATGGAAGCGTTGGTAGAACAGATTTTAAGAGTGGGGATAGAGAAGATATGGTCTTATCTATAAAAAAGTTATTTGCACTTTCTGGTGATTATCCTGTTTACCCTGGGCATGATGACTTTACAACACTTGAACACGAGAGAAAATACAATATTTTTGCAGAATATGATTGATACCGATTTAAAATTTTTAGAAAGCGAATTAAAGGAAGTTATAAATCTATTTGACGGTGGCGATGAATTGAACATACGCCATCGTTTTAAGGAGAGCGAAAATAAGTTCGTAAATACCATAACTGCTAACGGCAAAATCTATGCTTACGGCAATTTGGCAGGTCAAATATTAGATGAAATTGAAAGAAAAAGGCTAATTAAAAGATATGCAAAATTGTCTTTATATAAAGCGCTTTCAAAGTATTTTGAAAAGGACTTGCCTTGGGGTGCTTTAACTGGTATTCGCCCAACAAAACTCGCTTATCAGCAAATAGAAAAAAACGGAGAGTATATACAGTTTTTTATCGACGTCATGAAAGTGAGCGAGCAAAAAACGGCACTCATACAAGCTGTCTTAGATAGCCAAAAGGGAATTTATTCTAAAGATGATAACAATTGTGATTTTTTCGTATTTATTCCATTTTGCCCATCAAGATGTAAGTATTGTTCTTTTATAAGCGCAGATATAAAGAGTTCTCAAAAATATGTTGACCAATACGTAGATACACTCATTGAAGAAATTCGAGATAGCAAACAATACGTCAAAAATTTAAGAAGTATTTATATCGGTGGTGGTACACCGGTTGCTCTTAGCGACCTTCAACTTGACAGGGTGCTTTGTGCCATTGACGATATCAACACGGGTGTGGAATTTACCGTTGAAGCGGGAAGACCTGATGCAATAACTAAGTCTAACCTTGAGATACTTAAAAAGCACAACGTTACGAGAATTTGCGTAAACCCACAAACTTTTGTGGATAGAACACTTGAAATTTTGGGAAGAAACCATACTGCTCAAGATATTTTGGATAAATATGAACTTGCAAAAGACTATTTCGACATAAATATGGATTTAATTGCAGGACTTGAAGGGGAATCACAAGAAGACTTTGAATATAGTCTTAATAAAGCGATTAGCCTCGATCCAGAAAACATCACAGTACATACACTTTGCATTAAAAAGGGTTCTCGCTTAGCATTAACTGAAGATAGACTTTCAGGAGATGCCGTGCAAAACATGGTTGAATATGCACACAAAACTTTAAATCAAAATGGCTATTCGCCATATTACTTATATCGTCAAAAATATATGGCAGGGAATTTAGAAAACGTTGGTTATGCAAAGCCAAACAAAGCTTGTGTTTATAATATTGACGTTATGGAAGAAATTTCTCAAACCATAGCGTGTGGTGCAAATGCTATAAGTAAAAGAGTGTTTGACGGTGGACAGAGAATTGAAAGATGTGCATCGCCTAAAGACGTGTTGACATATTTGCAAAAGTTTGATAGAATTAAGGCTGACAAAGCAAAATTATTTAAATAAAAAAGGAGAACTATTATGAAGCTTATTACGTTTGCTATACCTTGTTACAATTCGGCTGAATATATGGGGAAATGTATAGAGTCTTTATTAAAAGCAGGCACAGAAGCAGAAATTTTAATAATTAATGATGGTTCAACAAAAGATAATACGGCAGAAATTGCTGATAAATACCAAGCGCAATACCCAGAAATCTGCAAGGCAATCCATAAAGAAAATGGTGGTCACGGAGATGCTGTTAATACGGGAATAAAAAACGCAACGGGCAAATATTATAAAGTCGTGGATTCTGACGACTGGCTTGATGAAAGCGCGTTAAACAAGGTTATGGAAGCTATTCGTTCTTTTGAAGGTAAAGAGGAAACTCCTGATGCAATCATTGCTAACTATGTTTACGAGCATACTTATACAAACACGCAAAGGGTTGTTCAATATAGAAAGAAACTGCCTATAAATAGACTTTTTGATTTTGAAGAAACAAAAAAGTTTGGTGTTGGTCAATTTTTGGCAATGCATAGTGTAATTTATAAAACGCAAGTTTTAAGAGATATCAACTTAGAATTGCCAAAACACACTTTTTACGTTGATAATATTTTCGTTTACACACCATTGCCATTTATTAAGAAATTTTACTATATAGACGTTGACTTATACAGATACTTCATTGGTAGAGAAGACCAATCGGTAAACGAAGCCATTCAAATAAAAAGAAACGATCAAATGCTAAGGGTTGCCAAGATAATGGTGAGTAAGTATGACGTTTCCGAGTTTAAAGGTGGCCGTCCAAAGCTCTGTCATTATATGGCAGAATATTCGTTTATAATGGTCGTTTTATCGAGCATATTCTTAATAAAAGAAGGCACGCCAAAAGCCATTGAAATGAAGAAAGAATTGTGGCAATATTTTAAGGAAAACGCACCATACGTTTATAAAAAATGCAAACACAAGTTTACGGCAATAACCAAGTATAACAACAAATTTATGCGTGGTGTTTGCAAAATGGTGTATGCAATAGCAAGAAAAAAGTTAAAAGTTAACTAAAATTATATAAATTAACGCTAAAAGTAGTTTACAAATGCGTGAAATTTTGTTATACTAGATGAGCTTGATACTTTTTGCAAGGTTTTGCGGGTTTCTCCATCCCATAACTTTGCTTAAAGCGAATTAATCCATAAATTATAGGAGGTAAAAATACTATGGACAAGGCAAGAAAATCAGAAATTATCGCTAAATTCGGTCATCATGAAGGTGACACAGGTTCAGCAGAAGTGCAAATCGCACTTTTAACTGAAAGAATCAACCACTTAAACGCACATTTGCAAGTGAATAAACACGACAATCACAGTAGACGTGGTCTTATGAAAATGGTTGGTGAAAGACGTGGTCTTTTGAAGTATTTGCAAGAAATTGATATCGAAAGATACAGAAAGATTATTGCAGATTTAAATTTGAGAAAGTAAGAAAATTAAGGCGGCATAATTTTTGTCGCCTAATTTTTCTATAAAAAGGCATTTAATTTTTGGTGTAGGTTGCGCCAAAATTCAATAAAAATTAGAGTTGTAATAGGAGAGAACAATGACAGAAAATTTTAGAGTATTTAAGACTACGGTCGGTGGTAGAGAACTCATTGTTGAAACAGGTAAATATGCTGAACAAACAAATGGTTCTTGTGTCATTAGATGTGGGGAAACTGCTGTTATGGTAAACGTTACCATGGCTGAAAAACCAAGAGATGGTATGGATTATTTTCCTTTAGGGGTTGACTTTGAAGAAAAAATGTATTCAATCGGCAGTATTCCTGGTGGATTCAAGAAGAGAGAAGGTAGAGCATCTGATAAGGCTATTTTAACTTCAAGACTTATCGATAGACCAATCCGTCCACTTTTCCCAAAAGGTTTGTTTAACGACGTTGTGGTTATCGCAACTGCACTATCAGTTGAACCAGATATCCAACCAGAACCATTAGCAATGCTCGGTAGCTCAATCGCAATCAGCATTTCTGATATCCCATTTGCTGGTCCTACAGGAAGCGTTGTGGTTGGTATGGTTGACGGCGAATATATCATCAACCCAGACTGTGCGCAAAGAGAAAAGAGTGATTTAACTCTTAACCTTGCTGGTACTAAAGATGCTATTATGATGGTTGAAGCCGGTTCAAACGAAATTACCGATGACCAAATGGTCGGTGCAATTTTATTCGGTCACGAAGAAATTAAAAAACTCTGCGCTTTCCAAGAAGAAATCGTTAAGGAAATTGGTAAGCCAAAGAGAGAAATGGAATTATACAAAGTTCCAGAAGAAATTGATAACGCTGTTAGAGAATATGCTGACAAGATGCTCGATGAAGCACTTGACACTTTTGATAGACAAATCAGACAAGCAGGTCAAGACAAGGTTGAAAAGGACTGTTTAGAACACTTTGCTGAAATCTTCCCAGAAAAATCTAGGGAAATCAAAGATGCTCTTTACTATATGACAAAAGAAAAGGTAAGAGCAAAAATAACTAACACGGGTATTCGTCCAGACGGAAGAAAACTTGACGAAGTTAGAAAAATTTGGTGTGAAGCAGGCGTTCTTCCAAGAGTTCACGGCTCAGGCGTTTTTACCAGAGGTCAAACACAAGTTATGTCAACTTGTACTTTGGGTATGCTTTCTGAAGCGCAAAAACTTGAAGGTCTTGACGGCGAATCTACAAAGAGATATATGCACCAATACAACATGCCAGGCTATGCTTCTGGTGAAGCAAGACCATTAAAGAGCCCAGGCAGACGTGAAATCGGTCACGGTGCACTCGCTGAAAGAGCGTTAGAACCAGTTATTCCAAGTGAAGAAGAATTCCCATACGCAATTAGAATCGTTTCTGAAGTATTGAGTTCAAACGGCTCAACTTCACAAGGTAGTGTATGTGGTTCAACACTTTCACTTATGGATGCAGGCGTTCCTATTAAAGCACCTGTTGCAGGTATTGCTATGGGGCTTATTAAGGACACAGAAACAGGCAAAGTTTCTATTCTTTCAGATATTCAAGGCTTAGAAGACTTCCTTGGCGACATGGACTTTAAGGTTGCAGGTACTGAAAAGGGTATTACTGCTATCCAAATGGACATTAAAATCAAGGGTATTGACGAAGCGATTTTAAGACAAGCAATCGCACAAGCAAACGTTGGAAGACAACATATTCTTTCAAAGATGCTTGAAGTTATAGATAAGCCAAGAGCAGAACTTTCAAAGTATGCTCCAAAGATTATATCGTTCAGCATTAATCCAGAAAAGATTGGTGACGTTGTTGGTAAACAAGGTAAAGTTATCAACAAGATTATCGAAGAAACTGGCGTTAAGATTGATATTGATGATAACGGAACGGTTAATATTGCTACAGTTGGTCCAGCTGAAAACGCTGAAAGAGCAAAGGCAATTATCTTATCAATAGCAAAGGACCCAGAAGTTGGCGATATGTTCATTACTGAAGTTGTAAGAATTCTTCCAAAGGTTGGCGCTTTCTGTGAATTAGCACCTGGTAAGGATGGTCTTATCCATATCAGTAAGATGAGCGAAAAGAGAATTAATAACGTTGAAGAAGTTTTGCATATCGGCGATAAGGTTAAAGTTGAAATTATCAAAATCGGCGAAAAGGGAATTGACTTAAAACTTTTAGAAATTGTTGCTGATTAATATTTATGGCAATGTCGCTTCATCTGTTTGATTTTTAACGGAGAATTACTGCGAATTACTTTGCTTTTTGCTCGGTTACATACTTTCCAAGTATGCGCCCTTACAAAAAAACTCGTTCTTCTTGTAATTGTCTCGTTAAAACGCTTAAAAGCTAATCAAACATTTTCAGTGCCATAGTCAATGGGTATCAATTGATATTATTTGTTTGTTATATGCAAGGCTTATTGCCTTGCATATTTTGTTCTTGTAATTTTATTCCACCCTATTTCATAAAATACGAATAGAGGTGGCTGGAAATGAAAAGACTAAATAAAAGAGTTGTTTTTTTAAGTAATTTATTGTTGTTCGTTACTATTTTATCTGTTTTTGCCGTAAGCTTTATTCCAAGACAAACTTTGCCTATATATGGAAATGGCACGGTAGAAGCTATATATAATGGAAATAGAAGCAAAAATAACATTTCACTTATGTTTAACGTGTATGAAAATACTGGGGTTGTAAACGATATAATTTCTTTATTAGATGAAAAAGGGGTTAAAGCAACTTTTTTTGTTGGAGGTTGTTGGGCAGACGACAATAATCAAACGCTTGAACGAATAGTGGCAAGTGGTCATGAACTCGGTAATCATGGTTATTTTCATAAGGACCATAAAAAGCTTAGTTACGAGGGCAACTACCAAGAAATTTCCTTGACGGGTGAGATGGTAAGCGCACTATGTGGTGTAAAGATAAATCTTTTTGCACCTCCATCAGGAAGTTTCTCCTCAACCACCTTAAAAGCAGCGTATGATTTAGGGTATAAAGTTATAATGTGGTCAAAAGACACTATCGATTGGCGAGATAATGACTCGGCTAAAATATATAATCGTGCAACCAAAGACCTTGCAGGTGGCGATTTGGTGCTTATGCATCCCAAGAAGCACACTTTAGAAGTCTTGCCAAGCATAATAGATTACTATTTAAGTGTGGGCTTAGACGTGGTTACTGTAAGTGAAAATATAGATAATACATAATGGAGAAAAGATGATACAATATAAACAATTTGACAATGTTTTAAGACTTGTTGTAAACAAAATGGAAGGTGTTCTTTCGGTTAGTATAGGTATTTTAGTTAAAACTGGAAGCATGAACGAAAATTCAGATAATAACGGTATTTCTCATTTTATAGAACACGTTATGTTTAAGGGCACGGAAAAGAGAACTGCTTTTGAAATTTCCGATCATATCGACAGGATAGGCGCACATATAAACGCCTTTACTTCAAAGGAATTAACTTGTTATTACACAAAGTCCACTAAAGAATACGTTAAAGAAACGCTTGATATTTTATCCGACATATTTTTTAATTCTAAATTTGATGGCAAGGAATTGGAAAAGGAAAAGGGCGTTGTAATTGAAGAAATTAATATGAGTGAAGACACTCCTGAAGAAGTTTGTTTGGACCTTTTAGCACAAAGTTATTATGGCAAAGATGGGCTTGGACAAACTATCCTCGGTAACAAAAAAAATATAAAAAGATTTTCTCGTCAAGATATTTTAAGTTATCTTGATGATTATTATACGGCTGACAACGTGGTTATATCGGTTGCTGGTAACGTAGATATCAAAAAGGTTGAAAGTCTTGTTGACGAATATTTTGCACAAAAGTTTACTAGGCTTAAGAGTAAGTCTCAATTAAAAACCGAGTTAATCCTTCCTGAACATCTTTATAAAAGTAAGAGAATTGAACAAACGCATATTGGTTTTGCAATGAAAGGCATAGACGTAAAAGATGATATGAGTGATGCTTTTGCCATTGCAAATATTGTGTTTGGTGGGGGTATGAGTAGTAGGTTGTTCCAAAGAATTAGAGAAGAATTAGGGCTATGCTATAGCATTTATTCATATTCATCACAATATAAGGATAACGGCGTTTTGGAAATTTATGCAGGTGTCAATACTTCTCAAAGGGATTTGGCTGTTAATGCTATTATGGAAGAACTTAAAGACTTTAAGAAAAACGGCATAACCGAACAAGAGTTTTTGCGTGGTAAGGCTCAGATTAAAAGTTCGTTCATTTTAGGGCAAGAAAGTTCTGCATCTCAAATGCTGTTATATGCAAAATACCTTGCTTTATTAGATAGTGAATTTAACTTTAAAGAAAGAATCAAAAAGATTGATGCAATAACTATAAAAGACGTTATAGAGGCTATTGAAAGGTCTTTTGGCAGTGGTGATATTGCAACGGCAACGGTGGGTTCAAAGAAAACGCCACTTAAAATATAATAAAATATAAAACGTTAAAGAGAAAGTGCAAGGAAAATTCTTTGCACTTTTTGTTTGTTAAAATTTAGTATATATAAACAATAAAAAGTGCTTTTTTTTGTTTTTTTTGAATATATATTTATTATGAAATTATTAAGGATATCAATTGGGTTTATTTTATTGTTTTGCTGTGCTTTTACGCTTTTTGTTGGAAAAGAAAAAATAAAAGAACAAGGACAATTAAAATCAACAGAAAATTATAAGGGAATTATAACTCTTTGGCAAGTTGATGGCTTTGAGGGGGGAAAAGGTTCAAGAAAACAGTTTTTGTTAAAGGTTGCACGTGATTTTGAAAAGAAAAATCCGGGTGTATTAGTCATGGTTATAAATCACACTTTTACGAGTGTGAAAGAAAATTTAGAAAGGGGGATTTATCCTGATTTGATATCCTTTTCTAATGGTGTGGAAGTGATGGGGCTTGAGTCCATTGACATTTCTAGAAGTGTTGAATGCACTCGAATTGGTGATAAAATTTATGCTACTGCGTGGTGTCGTGGAGGGTACGTTTTAATAAAAAATCCAAAGGCAAAAGAACAGGAAAATAGCTCATTAATTGTTTCACAAGCAGAATATACACAGCCCCTTGTAGCTATGCTGTTAGAAGGTATAGAGTTTGATAAAGTAGAAGTGTATAAGCCTATGGAAGCATACGTTAAATTTACTGAAAACAAGTGTGCATATTTTTTAGGCACGCAAAGAGATATTGTAAGGCTAAATAATCGTGGCATGGAAGTTGAAGCCTCGCCATTAAACGTATTTAACGATTTATATCAATACGTGTCATTAACAAGTAGAGATACTGTTAAAAGAAAGTATGCTTTTAGGTTTATCGAATATTTAGTGTCTGATATTGTGCAAAACCAACTTGATAAAATAAGTATGTTTTCCCCATACGTAAAGGTGGAGTATGATAATGAAAAGTTATATGCTATGCAACAAAATAATAATTTTTCTAGTATTTCAGCTTATTTATCCAAAGAACAATTGCAAGAAATGCAAGAGTTGTCTAAATCAGCTGTTAAAGGAAATCAAAATTCAATAAATAAAATAAAAAATATGCTCGTTTAATCTTGAAAAAATGCAAAAAATATAGTAAAATGATATAAGGAGATTTATGTGTTTTAAAAATGCACTTTTTGAATACACAAACGCAAAAATTAAACTTTCTGAACCAATGAAAAAACATACCGGTTATGGTGTGGGTGGCTGTGCAAGGTACTATGCTGAAGTCGATACTCTTTATAGCTTAAATTTATTAATAAATTTAGCAAAGCAGTATAGGGTAAAGTACAAAGTGATTGGAAATGGAACGAACATATTGGTCTCTGATTTAGGCTTTGACGGACTTATTATTGACATAAAACGGCTAAACGACGTGTTTTTTAAACGCGAAAACGTCAAGGCGATGGCTGGGGCAACTTTGGAAAAAGTTATCCGATTTAATTTAGAACATAAACTGGGTGGATTGGAGGCACTGTCTGGAATTCCTGCAACCATCGGTGGTGCAATCGTTATGAATGCAGGGGCATTTGGGCATAATATATCCAATCATCTCATAAGCGTTGAAACTTTACGTAATGGAAAAATTAAGATTTATAATAAAGATGAGTGTAAATTTGGATATCGCACAAGTCGATTTGTAAATAAAAAAGAGATTGTGATATCTGCAACCTTTTTTTTTCCAAACGTGGAAAGAGAAGTCGCTTGGTCGGGAATTAAGTCTTATATGGAAATAAGAAAGGCTTTACAACCACAAGGAAGAAGTTGTGGATCTGTCTTTACTAATCCTAAGCCTCTATCGGCTGGTGCGCTTATTGAAAAAGCAGGATTAAAAGGTTATGTAATAGGTGGGGCCAAAATTTCCGAAAAACATGCAAACTTTATTTTGACGTCGGCAAAGGCAAAAGCAAAAGACGTGTATTTGCTTATTCAAGAAATTAAACAAAAAGTGAAAGACGCATTTGGTGTGGAATTAAAAGAAGAAGTCGAATGCGTAGGAGAGTTTTAATGATTTTAACTTCAGATTATCATACTCATACCGTGTTTAGTCACGGAAAAGGACAAGTTATAGATAACGCGCTCGTTGCAAAAGAGAGGGGGCTTTTGGAATTGGGCATTTCGGACCACGGATTTTCTCACCCTGCCTTTGGTTTAACTAAACGCAAAGTTCCAAAAATTAAAAAGCTTTGTGAAGAAGCAACCAAAGAGACTGGAGTAAAAGTTCTTTTGGGGGTGGAATCAAATATAATTGGAACGGATGGAAGCGTTGACTTAAAAGAAAAAATGTATGATGATTTTGATTTGTTTTTAGCTGGAATTCATAAGTTTGTGTTATATAAATTCGGGACTATATTTTCTTTGTTTTTACCAAACCTTTTTGCACCTATATTTAATAAAAATAATATATCTAAAAGTTTGATAAGAGAAAATACTAAGACCTTTGTAAACGTCATAAAGAAAAATCCAGTTGACGTAATAACGCATATTAATTTTGGTTGTTTTACAGATCCTGTAGAAGTTGCAAAGGTCGCTTCTGATTATGGCACTTTTATTGAACTCAATTCAAAAAAAGTACATTTAACTGATGAAGAATTATATGGTTTGACAAAAACAGGAGTGAATTTTGTTATAAATTCTGACGCGCATACACCAAGTCGCGTTGCAGAAATTTCTCTCGTTGAAAAAATGTTGGAAAGGGTTGACGTTCCAAAAGAGCGTATCATGAATATTGATGGCAAACTCCCTAAATTGAGATTTAGGTCGTTTAAGGAGAAAGGCTAATGAACTTTACAGACAAGATTAAAAGTGAAATCCTTTCAAAGCCCATAAAGGAAAAGCACTGTAAAAAGGCGTTTATTGCAGGGTTGATACGTGGTTCAGGTGTTCTTTATGAAAAAGACGATGAGTTGGGACTAGAGTTTAAAGTCCCAGACGAACAAACTGCAATGACCATAACCACAGCTTTTTCACAGCTATATAACTATGATATTAGGGAAGTTTCATCTGCAACAGCTCAAGGTGGAAAGGAAAAGTTTTATCTTAATATAAGTGGGAAAGAAACGGTTGATATTTTAACCGATTTAGGAATACTTATTGAAAGAGATGGTGAGATTGTTGTTGATCTAAAATTTTTTGGCGAATTCACAAAAAACGAGTGTTGTGTAAAAGCGTTTATAAGAGGGCTTTTCGTGGCTAGTGGAAGATGCACCTTGCCAACAGAAAACGACAATTCAAGCACGGGATATCATTTAGAAATAAACTTTTCGCACTATTCTCCAGCTTTAGAAACAAGCGAAAAACTTGCAGAATTTGGTGTGTTAACCAAAATAGTTAATAGGCGAGATGGATATATAGTCTATATTAAGAGCGCAGAAGAAATAAAGGATTTTTTAGCATTTTTGCCAGCGCCAATCTCGGTGTTAAAACTCACTGACCTTATGATAAATCGTGAATTTGCCAATACCATAAATAGACAAAAAAATTGCGATTTAGGTAACGTTACAAAGCAAGTTGAAGCTTCTGCAAAACAAATTGACGCTATCAAAAAAATAGAAAGCACAATAGGTTTAGACGGCTTAAAGAAAGATTTAAAAGAAACGGCAATACTTAGATTAGAAAACCCAGATGACACGCTTAACGAACTTGCAGAAAAACTTGTTGTTAGTAAAAGTTGTTTAAATCACAGACTAAGAAAATTAATTATAATAGCAAATGAATTATAGTTGGAGTTTAGGCTTTAAAACTTAAGAAAGAACAAAAAGGATAAAGATATGTCAGATTTCGTACACTTACATTTACATACCGAATACAGTTTGCTTGACGGGGCAACCCGAATAGATAAACTTTTTTCAAATTGCAAAGCAAAGGGAATGGATACCGTTGCTATAACCGACCATGGCAATATGTATGGTACTCTTTATTTTGCTGAAGAAGCAAAAAAGGCAGGCATTAAAGGAATTATCGGCTGTGAAATGTACGTGTGTGATAACTATTTGGAAAAGAGTGGAAAACAAAATTACGACCACTTGATTTTGCTTTGCAAAAATAAGCAAGGTTATAAAAATTTAATTAAACTCGATTCCATTGCATACGTTGATGGATTTCA
Source organism: Christensenellaceae bacterium (assembly GCA_045606665.1). Classification (GTDB taxonomy): domain Bacteria; phylum Bacillota; class Clostridia; order Christensenellales; family Borkfalkiaceae; genus UBA1259. The sequence goes on along the minus strand of JAZUSI010000030.1, from coordinate 8,635 downwards.
CTACAAACCAAGAATAGATTACAAAACTCTTAAAGAATATAGCGAGGGTTTGATTTGTCTATCAGCGTGTCTTGCAGGAAGAGTTGCAAAGCGATTACTCTCAAACGATTATGAAGGCGCAAAGCAAGTTGCTTTGATGCTTTACGATATTTATAAAGATGATTTTTATTTGGAAATTCAAGACCACGGATTGCCAGAACAAAAACGCATCAATCCACTATTAATCAAGCTTTCAAAAGAACTTAATATTCCACTCGTTGCGACAAACGACGTGCATTATCTTGAAAGGGAAGATGCAGAAATGCAAGACGTGGTTATGTGTATAAGTATGAAAACTACCATTGATGATCCAACGAGATTAAAGATGGATAGTGACCAATCGTACTTAAAGTCTCCAGAAGAGATGAAAGCACTTTTTTCGCATATTCCAGAAGCCATTGAAAATACGGTTAAGATTGCTGATAAAGTTACAGAAGAAGTGTTTAATTTAACACCTAAGGGCGAGCCAATTCGTGACGTTTCGCTTATTCCAAAATATACGCCAGATGACGGAAGCACTTCAAAAGAATATTTAAGGCGTCTTGCAGAAGAAGGGTTAAAGAAGAAATACGACGTTATAACCCCAGAGATAAGAGAACGCTTTGAATATGAATTTGACGTTATAAGTTCAATGGGATTTTGCGACTATTATCTTATCGTTTGGGACTTTATTAATTATGCAAGAAGCGTGGATATTCCCGTTGGTGCTGGTCGTGGCTCGGGCGTGTCTAGTATTATTGCTTATTCGGTTGGAATAACCGACGTAGAGCCTTTAAGATATCAACTTATTTTTGAAAGATTTTTAAATAGAGAAAGGGTTAGTATGCCCGACTTTGACGTTGATATTTCAGATGCAAGACGTGGCGAAGTTGTGGAATACGTTAGAAAGAAATACGGCTCGGATAGGGTTGCGCAAATTGTAACTTTTGGTACGATGGCTGCAAAAGGCGCTATTCGTGACGTTGCTAGGGTTTATAACGAACCTTATTCTAACGTACTTAAAATAACCAAATTAATGGACGGAAAATCTACCTTAAAACAAACGTTGGGGATGGAACTCAATAAGGACAAGGAAGACGTTAGCGTTCCAGAATTAGTTGAAATTTATAATACTGATGAAAGATTAAAAAAGATAATGGACATGGCAATCAAGGTTGAAGGGTTGCCAAGAAACACGTCTATGCACGCTGCAGGCGTGGTTATTTGTGAAAAACCTATTATGGAAAACGTTCCACTTCAAAGGAATGACGAGGATATAACCACACAGTTTGATATGATTGAAGTTGAAGCGTTGGGAATGTTAAAAATGGACTTCTTAGGACTTCGAACTTTAACCGACGTTCAACTTGCTTGCAAATACGTTAAGCAAAATCATGGAGTTGACTTAGATTTCCATAAAATAGGATATGAAGATCAAGGTGCATACGAACTTATAGGGTCTGGTGAAACGGACGGGGTGTTCCAACTTGAAAGTCCGGGCATGAAGCGATTCATGCGCAACTTAAAACCAAACACCTTTGAAGATATTATAGCAGGTATTTCATTATATCGTCCAGGTCCTATGGATTCTATTCCTGATTACATTAACAATAAGCACAATCCAGAATCGGTAAAATACGACCATCCACTTTTAGAGCCTATTTTAAAGAACAGTTACGGCATACTCGTTTATCAAGAACAAGTTATGCAGATTTGTCAATCTTTAGGTGGCTTTACTTTGGGACATGCTGACGTCGTTAGAAAGGCGATGGGTAAGAAAAAGGTTGAGATTATGGAAGCGCAAAAATCAATCTTTGTTTATGGTGGCATAAACGAAAGCACAGGTCAGCCGGTTGACGGCGCTATTAAGCGTGGTGTCCCAGAAGAAATCGCAATCAAGGTTTACGATAACATGAAACCTTTTGCAAGATATGCTTTTAACAAATCACACGCAGCAGCATACGCTGTGCTTGCATATCAAACTGCATTTTTGAAAAAATATTATGAAGTGGAATTTTTCTGTTCACTTCTCAACAATAGGATTGATAAGATTGAAGAATTATCTAAGTACTTAACCTACTTAAAAGGAAAAAATATCAGCGTTTTTTCACCTGACGTGAATAAAAGTATGGGTGAGTTTTCTTGTGAAAACGGTGGAATTCGCTTTGGACTTGTGGGATTAAAGAACGTTGGCGAAGGCGTTATTGAACAGGTTATAGGCGAGAGAAATAAAAATGGTCTTTTCAAGTCTTTTGAAGATTTTATCAATAGATGTATGAGTCTAAATATTAACAAAAGACTGGTTGAAAGTTTGATTTTGTCTGGTGCGTTTGATAGTTTTAACGTAAATAGGCGCACTCTTATGGCAATCTATGCCGAATATATGGATAGAGTTTCAGCCGTCAACAAAAAGAAGAACGAGGTTCAAATCTCTCTCTTTGGCACAATCTTTGATGAAAATGAAGGGCTCGATCTTGAATATCCAGAAATGAGTGAATATTCTTCAAAAGAAAAACTTGCTTTAGAAAAGGCTGTGCTAGGAATATATTTATCTGGGCATCCACTTTCTGATTACAGACAGCAGTTTGAAAGTTATTCTTTTAACACCACTGTTTTAGATTTCTATGAAGAAGATGAAGACGGGGTTAAGACATATACCGAAATAAAGGACGGCGAGCACATTGTAATGGGAGGCATTATAACCGACTTTAAAAAACTTCCAACTAGAAGTGGGCAAAACATGGCTTTTCTTAAGATTGAAGATATGCATGGGCAAATTGAAGCCGTATGTTTTCCAAAGGTGTATGAAAAGTGTATCGATAACCTAAAGGTTGAACAAATAGTAAAGGTTATTGGAAAAATACAAATTAAAGAAGGTGTAGCTCAAATAATTGCTGAATCGGTAGAGAAACTTGAAATTAAGGAAAATCAGCAATTAAAGCATGATCAGGAATATATGGGAATAATTATCCCAGATGAAAAGGCAGACGATTTAAATAATATTTTGGATATCTTGACGAGTTATCCGGGTGATATACCTGTAATAATTGCTCTAAAGGGCAAAAAATATAGTGCAAATTGTGCAGTTAGCAGAGCCGACGGGTTGATGAGTGAACTGGGCAATTACGTGAGGGCAAACGACGTAATATTTTTTAAGAAAAAGCAATAAAAATACTGCAAAACAGTAGAAAAAATTTTTGCTATATGATACAATGATTTGGATACGAAAAGGAGAATGCTTTAGATGGAAAGAATTGCTGTTTTGACAAGTGGTGGCGACGCACCGGGTATGAACGCTTGCATAAGAGCCGTCGTTCGTACTGCTCTTAACAACAAAATGGATATATATGGCGTTGAAAGAGGTTATGAAGGACTAGTTAAGGGTGAAATAACAAGACTTAACACTCGATCGGTTTCTGATATGATTCATCGTGGTGGTACTTTTTTAAGTACTGCAAGATGCCCTAATTTTAAGGATATCGAAGTGCAAAGACAAGCGGCAGAAGCATTGTCGGCTTACGGCATTGAAGGTTTAGTCGTTATTGGTGGGGACGGAACGTTTCGTGGCGCAAAAGATTTATCGGATAATTTTGGTGTAAAAGTTATGGGTATCCCAGGAACTATAGATAACGACCTTTCATACACTGATTACACGGTTGGTTTTGACACGGCTGTAAACACTGTTTTATGGGCAATCAACAACCTTCGTGATACTTTTCACTCACACGCAAGAGTAGGGCTACTTGAAGTTATGGGTAGGAACTGTGGCGATATCGCATTGCACGCAGGTATTGCAGGTGGTGCTGAATATATTTTAGTTCCAGAAGTGGAATACGACTTAGATAAAATTGCATCTTCAATAAAGAAAAGTTATTTGCGTGGCAAAACTTCAAACATGATAGTGTTAGCCGAAGGTGCTGGCGATCGTGATGAGATAGCAGATTATGTTGCTGAAAAGAGTGGCATAGCAGTTAAAGTTACTAACTTTGGTCATATCCAAAGGGGTGGTTCGCCAAACATGGCAGATAGAGTTTTAGCCGCTCGCTTTGGTTATAAGGCAGTTGAACTTTTAAGGGACGATAAAGATAGTTGCGCTATCGGTATTAGAGATAATAAAGTTATCACCGTTCCATTTAGCGAAGTCAATAACGGTGCAAAGAAGTTTGATAGTGAACTCTATCACATTGCACACGTTTTGGGATTATAAGATACTTACAAAAACAAGGAGAAAAGAAAAATGAAATTTTTTCACGTTTACAACGACCATCACATTAAAGGCTTGGAAAAGAACGGACTTATAAATAAAGAAACGGGCTTTAAGATTCAACACAACTTTTCTATGCCTAATGCAATTAAATTTAACCAATATGCTGCTAAAGGCACGACTTTATATAACAGAATTAAAGATGAAAAAATTCCGTTCTACGTAGATAGAATTGCTGGTGGAACAACTTGGCATGATTATGCTTTTGATAAAGCACTAATTAGAGAATATAAAGAGATGCTTGGCGACTGGTTCTTTGGTTTCCAACTCCACGAAAGTGGTTCAAACCGTCGTAGGTCAGAGTGGGTTGGCACAATCAAGACTATGGGACACAAAGGTCCTTATAATTTAGAAGAAATGAAAGCCAAGAGAGTTCAAAAAAAGACGGCTTATGATGGACAAGTTTTATATAGTTATTCTCAAGATTGCATTGAATATTGGAGCACCTTAAAATACGCTGAAACTTATCAAGATTTCACAAAGGAAATGCTTGAACTCTTTAGCAGGCGTATGGCTGACACCGATAATAACATTATCCCTTGCGATAGTTATTATATGGCAACAAAACTCCAAAATGATATGGGCATGAAAACCTTTATGCCAGAAGTTGGCTGTCAAATTCCATTAATGCGTCTTCAAATTGCACTCGCTCGTGGTATAGCAAACGTAAACGATAAGACTTGGGGTGCGTACTATGAATGCTGGCGTGAAGTTCCAGGCGTTGGATATTGTATGCCTTGCTTTAATACAGAACTTATGAACGAATGGTATTTAAGACAAGACCAACACGGTGATGACTTTACTTCATACGGCGAAAATGGTGGTAGTTCAAGATTACTTCAAGATAGAATTTACCATCACGCATATATGAGTGGCGCTGATTACTTTGCAGAAGAGTGGGGACTAAACTGCAGTTATACCGATATGAAAGACTTTACGTTGTCTAAGTATGGCTTATTAAAGAAACAATTTATAAATAGAACTTTAGATATGGGCAAGATGAAGGCTCAAATTCCATTTGCTATCGTATTGCCAACTGAATATAGTTGCATAGAACTTCCTGATATCTTTACCGATTGGAAGCTTGGCGAATATAGAAAAACTTATATGGAAAGCGCACTCTCTCAAGAAGAAATCAACTTCTTCGGTCACGTTGAAGACGTGTTGAAGTTAGTGTTTGCAAGGGTTGAAAATATCGGTAACGAAGGACATACCTTAACAAACTCACGTTTTGGCGATTTATTCGATATAATCTATGAAGATACGCCAAACGATAAACTTGCTAAGTACGAATACTTAATCGATGCAACAAAAGAAGGCAGATTCTTAAAGGCAAAGAAAGGCACAGACCTTAAAGTATTAGATAGCAGTGATATTGAAAAGTTAGCAAGCACTATTACTGAAATTGAAAGGGCGATAATGCCTGTATTCGTTGAAGGCTTGCCATATATCGTTTCAACCAACGATAAGGGCGAAAGATTCGTAACAATTTTCAACAATGAAGGTAATGAAAGGGATTTAAGTAAGGGCGATATAATCCACAGCGAAGCAGATAAGAAGGTTAAGATTACTTTCAAGAACAGTGTAAACCCTGTGGTTGCATACGCGCCTGTAAAGGTTGATATTGAAAGAGTTGACGATAAGACCTTTAACGCAGTTATCCCTGCAGCAAGATACACTATAATCAAGTTCTAAGAAAATATAATTAACATACATAAAGGAGAAAAGAAATGAAAGGATTAAAGGGCGCATTGATGTTTGCGCAATCAGGTGGACCAACCTCAGTTATCAACGCAAGTGCCGCAGGTGTTTTTATCGAAGGATTGCAAAATGAAATGATTACCGAAGTTTATGGTGCTGCTCACGGTATTAGAGGTATTCTTAACGAAGAATTTTACGATATCTCTAAAGAAGATATGAAGGAATTGGAACTCTTAAAGAACACGCCTTCATCAGCATTGGGTTCAGTTAGATATAAACTCAAAGATGCATCTGTTGACGATACCGATTACAAGAGATTACTCGAAGTATTCAAGAAATATAACGTTCGTTATTTCTTCTATAACGGTGGAAACGACAGTATGGATACTTGCAACAAAATCAGTAAGTATATGGCAAAATCAGGCTATGAAATGAACGTTATCGGCGTTCCAAAGACCATCGATAACGACCTTTATGGAACAGACCACTGCCCAGGTTTTGCATCTGCTGCAAAATATATCGCAACCTCAATTATGGAAATTAATCTTGACGCTAAAGTTTACGATACTCCAATGGTATGCGTTATCGAAGTTATGGGCAGAAACGCAGGCTGGCTTACGGCATCTGCACAACTTGCAAACGCCAAGGGCTTAGGTGCAGACCTAATTTATCTTCCAGAAGTTGCTTTTGACGTTAATAAGTTCGTTGCTGACGTTAAAGACGTTATGGCTAAGAACAATAACAAGTGTATCGCAGTAGTTTCTGAAGGTATCAAGAACGCAGACGGCGTTTTAGTTTGCGAAGCGTTGGGACAAGTTGGTGCAAGAGATAGTTTCGGACATGCACAATTAGGTGGCGTTGCTGCAACACTTTCAAACATCATCAAGGCTGAAACAGGTTCAAAGGTTAGAGCAGTTGAACTTTCACTTATGCAAAGATGTGCAGCACACTGTGCAAGTGCAACCGACGTTGAAGAAACGTTTGAAGCAGGTAAGCAAGCAGTTCGTGCAGCAGTTAACGGTGAAACGGATAAGATGGTTTGCTATGCAAGAAAAGAAGGTGCTAAATACGAATGCGAATATAAACTTCTTCCATTAGAACTTGCTGCAAACACCGAAAAGACCGTTCCAATGGAATGGATTATCAATAACGGTACGGGCATAGCAGACGCTTTCGTTGATTATGCACTTCCACTTATCCAAGGCGAAGTTAATATGCTTAAAGAAGATGGACTTCCAAGGTTTGCAAAATTGAAAAAAGTTCTTGCAAAAAAATAATCCCTTAAATCGACAAAATTTTCAAAAGTACTTGAAATTTAAAACGGATAGTGATATCATAGTATGTAGAAAGTTTTGAGAGGGAAAAGCATGTTTGATATACGTTTCATAACTGAATCAAATAACCTTTTTTCTTCATCTTCAAATTTAAATTTTGTTTTTTAAAAGAAGCCATAAGTGGCTTCTTTTTTTAATAAAAAGGAAAAATATTGTTTTATGGAGGAAAACACAAATGAACAAGAATGGATTGGTTTATGACGTTCACGAAAAACCACCTTTTGGTAAGAACTTGCTTTTCGCTTTTCAACAAGTATTAGCAATTCTTGCTGCAACAGTTCTCGTGCCAATTTTGGTTGACCAAGGCACAGGAAGAATGAGCCAAGCGGCTGCTTTAATCGGCGCAGGCGTCGGTACGATGGTATATTTACTATTCACCAAGTTTAAAAGCCCTGTATTTTTAGGCAGTTCGTTTGCTTTTATACCACCACTATTAACCGGTGTTGCATATGGTTATTGTGGTATTATTTTAGGCTCAATATTTGCAGGCTTAGTTTACGTTATAATTGCAATAATCATTAAAAACGTTGGCGCTGGCTGGATTAATAAGTTAATGCCACCTGTAATTATTGGACCAACGGTTGCACTTATTGGTTTAAGCCTTGCAGGTTCTGCAATGAACAACGTTATGGGTATTTCTGGCGACCCACTTAAGAACGTTACTTCTCAAACAATGGCTGGTGGTTTCTGGCTAGTAGGTTCAAATACAGGCTATAATCTTATCGGCATTGCTATCGGTATTATTACTTTCCTTGTGACCGTTGTGGTTTCAGTAAAAGGCTCAAAAGGCTTAAGAATGATACCTTTTGTTATCGGCGTTTTGGCTGGTTATATCGTTGCCGCTTTAGTAACTGTTATCGGTTATCATGCATGTGGTAGTGTATATTGCAAAATCATTGATTTCTCTGCATTTAAAGCAGTTGCTGATTTTAAGAATTGGCTTCCAAATGTGACTTTTATCGGTGCAATTAAAGAATTAGCAAATGGCGAAACGTTATTAACTGGCGCTGGCGTCATTTCAATCTTGCTTGCATTTGCTCCTGTGGCATTAGTTGTTTTTGCTGAACACGTTGCAGACCACAAGAACCTAAGTTCAATTATTGGTAAAGACTTACTCAATGAACCAGGTCTCGATAGAACTCTTTTAGGTGATGGTGTAGGCTCAATGGCAGGTGCTTTCTTTGGTGGTTGCCCTAACACGACTTATGGCGAATCTGTAGGTTGCGTTGCTATCACAAAGAACGCTTCAATTTCTACTATTTTTATTACAGCTATTATGTGTATCGTTTTAGCATTTATTAAGTCGGAGGCCAAGCGG
>JAZUSI010000029.1:0-7767 GCA_045606665.1 Christensenellaceae bacterium | reverse complement strand
TTTTATACTTTTAATTTTTATAATTTTTAATAATCTTGAAAGAGAAATTTTACCATACTCTTCAGCGATATTCACAACAAGCCTTATACTTGGTAGTTCGATATTTACCACGGCTATTTTATATATATTATCGTTTGTAATTTTAGGTGAAGTTGGACTTTTAGGTGGTTGTGGTATCTTTATACTTGTCCTTTCACCTATCGTTTACATATATAGAAGATTTAAAGTCAAATCATACGTGGAATTTTTAGCATATACATTAATCGGTATGCTTGGTTTTTTATTTTTGGGAAGCACAACCAAAAATATTTTTATGGAAAAACGAATTTTAACAATTATTTTAACCGTTCTTCTCTACTATATTTCTATTATTTCAGGTAAAGCGATAAGTGAAAAAGGATTAAAATTCAAACTTGGTTTTGAAGAAGTTTTATCTGTTGCAATTATGAGTTCAATTTTAGGTCTCGGAATATGCAATACTTTTTCGCCATTCATATTTAAAACTATAAGCGTTTTTTTAATACTTTTTTGTTGTTATATCTATCGAACGGGGATTGGTAGCATTATTTCTGCTGTTCTAGGAATAAGCCTTGCAATTTTTTATACTGATATTAACTATGTATCTATATATCTTATTTATGGCGTTTTTGCACAAAGTCTTATCGGAATATCAAAATATGCTAGTTCCTTTTCTTTATTAGCAATCGACTATCTATTGCAAATCTTTTTCAACATCTATACAGCTTACACTTACTTTCATTTTATAAGCATTCTTTTTGGTTGCGTATGCTTTTGCGTTTTTCCAAATCAATTTTTACAAAAATTTAAAGATAAACTATACGCATTTAGGGAAAAGCAACTAGTTAGAAGTTGCATAAATAGAAATCGCACTATTTTATCCAATAAATTATATGATTTGTCTTCTATTTTTAGCGAAATGGCAAACTCATTTAATCTATTTCAAAAGAAAACCCTCTCTGAAGAAAATGCTAAAACAATAATGGAAAGAGAAATTTTGTCTTGCGTTTGTAAAGAATGTGATAATTTTATTCGTTGCAAAAAAAACGAAAGGACTATAGGCACTGATATAAACAAAATGATTGATATTGGCTTTGCAAAAGGAAAGCTTTCTCTAATTGATTTGCCAAACGATTTATCTTCAACTTGTATTCACCCTAATAATATACTTTATGGCTTAAACAAGTTACTTGCAGACTACCGTAGTAGGCTTATTGAAAATGAGAACCTTGCAGTTGGAAGAAAATTAATTGCAAGCGAAGCTATGGGAATTGCTGATATTTTACAAGGACTTGCACTTGAGTCAGGACAATTATTAAAATACAATAACAAACTTGAAAGAACACTTTTTGACAAGCTTGTAAAAGGTGGATTTATTATAAGCGAACTACTGCTTTTTGGAGAAGAAGACAGAATAACCGTTAATTTAATTATTACAATGAAAGAATTTTCTATGTTGGGTTTGCAAAATTTAATTTCTGCAACTCTAGGAATAAATATGATAGTGGTTGACAAACTCACTATAAGTGAGGAAAAACTTTATCTTTCATTTAAGAAAGCAAACGATTATGATGCAGTTTTTGGCATTGCAAAAACCACTAAAGACGGATCAACTGCAAGTGGAGATACATATTCTATGACAAAAATCTCTTGCGACAAATATTTAGTAGCTTTATCAGATGGTATGGGCAGTGGAAATGAAGCGCAAAACGTATCTTCCACCTCCCTATCTCTTATTGAAAGCTTTTATAAAGCAGGATTAAATGAAAACCTTATTTTAGATACTGTAAATAAACTTTTAACAATTAACACTGAAGACTATTTTACAGCGCTTGACATATCTGTAATCGACCTAAAAACTTGCTCTGCCGACTTTATTAAATATGGTGCGCCATATGGATTTATTATAAGCGAAAATGGAATTAAAATCATTGAAGGATCTTCCTTACCACTTGGAATTATAGACGGATTGAAACCATCTGTTGCAACTACTTCATTATGCGATGGAGATATAATTTTACTTCTTACTGATGGCATTAGTGACGCTTTTAATAATTCTGGTGCGATTATTGATTATTTAAGAACTCTTCCTGCCAAAAATCCCCAATCGCTTGCAGATAACGTATTAAACTATGCAATTGAATTAAACAATGGCGAGGTTAAAGATGACATGACTGCACTTGCAGTTAGAATATTTAAAAGAGCAAATTCATAATTTTTATAATATTATTTTTTATGACAAAAAGTGGATAGCACTTTTGCCATCCACTTTTTCTATGCTTTTAATTAAAATATTGCAAGTATTTTTTCTTCTTTTTCTTTATAATCTTTATAAAGTTCATCATAGTTAGACTCTAAAGGATTGTATGTAACGTTTTGAACAACAAGACTATTTACTGCACTTTCAACACTATCGAAAGTTTTTATTCCCACACCTGCAAAAATTGCACTCCCCAAGCACGCAGTTTCATTTTCCTTTAATGTGGTGATTCGCTTGTTTAAAACCGAACCTTTGATATTACACCAAAGTTTGCTCCTTGCACCTCCACCCATAGAACGAATTTCATCAATCTCTACGCCTAAAAATTCCACGTATTCTTTAATCATATAGGCAACCGATTCCATTATTGCACGGGCAAAGTGTGCGCGTGTGTGCTTTAATTCAACCCCAAAGAACACACCCTTTGCCTTTGGATTGTTTGGAATTACAGTTCCACATAAGTGTGGAATTGCAATCAAGCCTTCACATCCATTTGGAACTTTTTCTGCTATTTCATCGAGTTCTTTTAAGGATAAATTTTCACAGAAATTATTTTTATACCACTCTAACACTGCCCCAGCAGTTGGTGCCCACATCAATAGGCAATATAGTCCCTTTCTAACGTAATAAACCGAAACGTTTAAGCCGTCATAATATGGTGGGAAGTTAGAACATACAACGCATACTGCCAGCGCCGTACCCGTGGTTTCACTCATTAAACCTTCTTTGATTACCCCTGCGCCTGTGATACCTGCAATTTGGTCAAGCGCACTCGTACAAACCTTTATTCCCTTGTATTCGCCAACGACCGTTGCACTTTCCGAAAGAATAGGTAGTTGGTCTTTAGTTATTCCAACGTAGTCCAAAATTTCTTGTTCGTATTCGCCCGTATGAACGTTCATTAATAATGATGACGAGTAAAGTGAGCGAGATGCATAGAATTTGCCGGTCAATCTATAGAGAATATAGTCTTCTAAAAGTAAGAATTTATCTGCTTTGTTAAATACTTCTGGCATATTCTCCTTTAACCACTTAATCTTTGGTGCTGGATAACCTGCAGGGATTTCGGCTTGACCGGTTATATTATAAATCTTTTCTAAGCCAAACTTTTCTTGCATTTCTTTGGCTTGCTTTTCTGCCCTATTATCAAGCCAAATAATAGCGTTCATTAATGGTTTTCCATCTTTATCCAAAACGATTAACGTTTCGCCTTGCGTATCAACAGACAACGCATTTACGTCAAATTTATCGGTAATTTTTGAAATGACCTTTTCTACTATACTGAAAAATTCTTCAGCATCAAATTCAACGAATTCACCTTTAGTTATAAGTTTATATTGTGCACTTTCGGTGGCAAGTCTATTGCCCTTATCATCAAAAAGGCAGGCTTTTAACGCCGTTGTTCCAAAATCGATTCCCAATAAATTCTTTGACATAATCTTCTCCCGTTATTCTAAATTTTCTCCGTTATTATCTTTTTTGTAAGTTGAGTTAACAACTCTATCTATAATTATTGATGCAACGAGTACAACCACCGTCATAATTGCAACGGCAAAGTAAGTTGCGCCCCAACTTCCATTATCTTTTATTAGAGCGATGATGAGTGGCCAAACGCTTGCTGCTATTGATGCAAATGCGTTTGTTATTGCAGTGAACGATGCAACGTTTATGTAGTCTTTCATCTTAAACGCTATAACGTTATTTATAATAACCCTTATGCCATTTGCCAAAATTAAATATACTATTACTAACACCAAAAATAATATAAAGTTTAATTTATAGAAAAAAGTTAATATTATTGGCAACGGCAAAGTTATTAGCAAATATTTTATGCCTTGCTTAACAAAATCTTGGTGTTTTTCACAAGATTTTATGGTTATCATTGGACCTAATATAATGATGATTGGAACAATGGTCGAAACGTAAATAGACGCATCTTGTGGAAATGAATAAATGTCAACTAATACACTAGTTACAAAGCCCATTACTCCATAATATAAGCCGTTTACAATTAAGGATAAGATGAGTATTACCACGTAAAAAGTCACTATTCTCTTTCTATTTGAAAGTGCAACGATAGGCTTTTGATTGTTCTGCAATGGCAATTCTTTTTCTTGCACTCTCTCCTTGCTTTCAGCAAGAATTTGTTTTGAATCTAATTTTTTGTTTAGTTTACTTAACCTTGCAATAACTTTGGTTTCATAGATTAACCAAACGGTGCTAATTAAAACTAAGCCACTTATTAAAAAGTAAGGAATTCGCCATAAATTAAGCCCAACGAAAAATGCGCTTATTACGTATGAAAGGGCTGTGCCGATAGCATATCCCGATGCAATCAAGGTGTTTGCAGTTGGCAATAATTTTCTTGGCAAGTATTTTGTCAATAAATAGTTGCACGCACAAAACATCGATGCTTGAAAGATGCCAACGAGCGCAAAAAGTATCCACATAGTTTGAATATTGTTTGCGCACCCCATCAAGATAAACAAAATTGCTGAAATTGGAATTGTTACAAATGTGAATTTCTTTATGTCTATTTTTGACATAAAAATAAACAATAATATTTGAACGACCCCATAAGTTATAAAGTAAAAGGTGTTTGCAAGTTGAACTTGCGCTTGTGTTAAATCCCAAATTTCTATAATATATCTTGTTTCTGCAGCAAAAACACCTTTTACAGCAATACATATAATATAAAAGGCTATGCAAGCAATTAAATATGTCTTGCCTATTTTTTGCCTATACTTTTCTTTATTTGCAAAATTTAATCTTTCGCGCATAATAGTTGCCCTTAAAAATCTAAAGTAATCGTTCCGTCGTCGTTATAGATAACCGTTTGCTTATCTTTGTTGATTTGTTTTTTATGTTTAACGTATTCGTCAACTGAAGCAAATTGTGGAGTATAGTTCGCAATTATTTTCTTTGCATTTTCTGCATCGTTGATAAGCAATTCACGAATTAAATATACTTGGAAAATAGCATTATCCACGCACGCGAGTTTTGGATTTGTAACGTAAAAATCGTTGCCATGGAAAGTGCCTTGCACCCCGTAAACGTATGCGTGAACGGCTGGAAACATAACGCTAATATCTCCCATATCGGTTGAAGATGCAAAAAATCCTCTATGACTCAAAGCGTCTTCGCCATATAATTCGCCAACAATTTTTTCAACGCATTTTATCATATCTTTATTGTCGTGCATTGGCTCTGAGCCGCTTATATCTTCAATGATAGCGTTTGCGCCAAATGCCGCCGCAACAGATGAAATTACACGGTTAACCTTTTGGTTTGCTTCTTTTAACGCCTTAACACTTGCACCACGAACGTAACTTTCCATTACCACTTCTTCTGGCACGGTGTTGGTTGCGCTACCACCCTTTGTAATAATGCCGTGAACACGAATTTTGTCTTCTTCCTTAAAAGTTTCTCTTAAAGAATTGATTGTGGTTATTGCAGTTGATGCAGCGTTCAATGCGTTTATGCCATCGTGTGGATGTGCGCCTGCATGCGCTGCTTTACCCTTAAAGGTGGTTTTCTTTCTTATAACGCCGTTATGACCTTCTACAACACCGAATTTATAACCTTCAGGCGCATCTACAGTTTGATGAACCATAAAGGCAAGGTCAACATCTTCAAAATATTTTCTTGAAATAAACTCTGCCTTACCAGATGCAAAATTGATTATACCTTTATTGATAAGTTCCTTTCTTCTACTGATTTGAATACCTTCTTCAGCAGGCACGAAACAGAGTTTAATTTTACCACAAAGCCCGTCTAAAACTTCCTTTTCCTTTAACGCCATTGCAACGCCAAGTAAAGATGCACATTGAGCGTGGTGCGCGCAAGAGTGAACTGCCCCCGTTTCTTTATCGCATTCTGGGTGTGAATCGCAAATAACAGAGTCAAGTTCTGCTAAAACTAAAACTGTTGGGCCTGGCTTACCTGTGTCAACAACCGTGTAAAACCCCGTGATATTTTCTGCCTTTTTGAGTTCATAACCCATTTCTTCAAAGGCTTTGATTAAATAATCGTTTGTTTTGTATTCAAAAAAGCCAGGTTCTGGCATTGCCCATAAATCTCTTTCGGCTTTTAAGATTAAATCAGAATATTTTTCAACAATTTTTTTAACGTTTTCCATATTATTCACCCATTTTTAACGTCATCTTTTGACCATCAAACTCAAAATTCGTTCCATATGGACGTGATAATCTGTCAACGATATCATAAATCATCTTGGCTTCTTCGCCTTTAGCAATATATGGCAAGCCGTTTAAGTCGCCTTGTCTTTTAAAGCCTAAATATACAGGATAAAGTTCCATTTTAACAAGTTTATTGTTTTCGTCAAATTCCATTATAGGTAATACTGTGATAAAACTCGTTTCTTCAGCGTGTAAACCATATTTACCACCTTGAGAACGGGCCATAAGCCCTTCATAAGCCGTTGCATTTTCACTGCAACCCCATTTATTTAAAAAGTCTGCTGGGAAATGCTTAACTCTCATACCTTGGAAGATAAAATCGCCAAGTGAATATATAATAGGCTTTCCTTTATAGATTTCAATAGGACGAAGTTGGTGTGTGCCACCACCAATCATAGCGTCTGCACCTGCATCAATGCAAGCTCTTGAAAGTTCAATTAAATGGTCTGGAACGTTTTCTTGCGACCAACCTTTCATAGTGTGGCAATGAATAAGAACGAAAACGTAATCGTTTTCTTCTTTAGCCTTTTTAATGTCGTTTACTATTCTTTGTTTATCTTTTTCAATGCAAACCGTTTCAGGTCTACTTCCGTCGTAACAGAAATTTACTTCACCAAAAACGTAAGTTCCTTCTGGTTCAGGTCTAACAAATCCCGTTTTGATGTTCGCTTCTCTATTTGCGTTGATAGCGCACTTTTTAGCAATCGCTTTAAGAGTTTCAACGTCTTCTTCATCAATTTGGAAATATTTTGTGTATCCTGCATAGTTTACACCTGGTCTTCCCTTAATCAACGGGGTTGGAATACCTGCTTTTGATGCATCGTTAAATTGTGTTGAAACTGCAATGATTGCAATTTTCTTGCCGTCAACTTCTATTATTGCAGGTTTAGATGCATCTGCCAAGTCAACACCCGTTCCAGAGTGAGCGTATCCTCTCTTTTCAAGTTCTTTTATGGTGTCGAGCAAGCCGTGATGACCATAGTCCATAACGTGATTGTTTGCAGTGCCGTAATAGTTAAAACCATAGCCCTCTAAATACTTAAAGTCCTTTGGTTCGGTGTTAAGCCACGTGCCACCAGAATATGCGTTACCAAAATCGCCAAATTCTGAAAGGTTAGTTTCCAAATTGGTAATCCTAATATCGCAAGCGCCAATTAAGTTTGCAACTTCTTTTTGATCACTTTCATAAGATGTTGGAAAATCATTAGTAAATAACGAATCTCCCGTTCCCGTAACAGTTAAATTCTTTCCCATTGTTTTTCTCCTTGTTAATTAAACCTGTTATTTTTT
>JAZUSI010000028.1:0-41228 GCA_045606665.1 Christensenellaceae bacterium | reverse complement strand
AATTTTGCATTTTATGGATAAAAATAGACAAAAAGGCCAACATTATTGTTAGCCTCTGTCTTTTTTTACAATTATTTTTGATAATTTACACAATTTTTAATAATTTTTATTAATTCATCTGTTTCAGTTACGCAATCCAATTCAAGCCATTTGTTTATTATGGCAACAACACCCGACGTAAAGAATTCCAAGTAGTAAACCTTTTCTTTTTCTCCATTTAAAAAACAAGATATAGCTGGATAAAAAAACGCATCGTACATTTGATTATAGACGTTGTTTGAATTAAATAGTTGTGGTTTTCTGTGTATTAATCTTAAAACGTTTTTATTTTGTTTAACAAAATTTAAGTAAGGAACGAGTTTTTCATCCGTTATTAAAAAAGCATCTTCTTTTGTCTTAACCCTAAATGGGACTTTTAAGTCAAAAGCAGAAATAAATTGTTTATTAAGGTTCTCTATAGTTTCTGCCAATAGTTCATAAATATTATCATAGTGCAAATAAAAAGTAGAACGACTTACCCCTGCTTTCTTTGTAATTTCGGTCACGGAGATAAATTCTATATCTTTTTTTTCAAGCAAGTCTAAAAGTGCCTGATTCATCAACTGTGCCGTATAAAAATATTTACTTTCATTTTTCTTCATTTTTTATAATCCTTAAATCTAAATTTGCCTTACATATCATAAAAATTGCACTCGTAATTATAAAAACTGCAACCACTCCACATAAAAGTGGCAAAACTATACTTCGCAGCGACAAATTACTTTCACCAAAAGTAATAAGCATTGTATTTGTTAAAGTTACTAAAGAAACACTTGCCGAAGTAAGTGCAATTATTTTAGCACAAGAATAAAGATAATTTTTTTGTTTTATGTGCTTAACACTACTAACAATCGCCATGCTTAACGACCAAAATGTATAAGTTGCAAGCGCAATAACTGTAATTTCGTGATGTTTTACAAAATTATTTCCATTTGTTAAGATAAACATCATTGTTGAAACCACTAAATTTATTAATATCAAGAAATATCCACTTGCACGCATAGTTAATATTTTAACACGCTTATCTTTGTTTGGATTAAGTTGAACAAAAACAACAATGCGTGAAATAGAAAGCAATGCATAATATATGGACATGACAAAAAACCATCTCGATGAATAAACTAGGGATATAACAAATTGAAATATGGCATATGCTATATTGACAATAAAAGAAAAACTTAAAAAACTTTTAATTCTAAAATGAGTATCTTTTTTTATTCTATCAAAAAACGAATAACCCATTATATTTTATTCTTCATTTGCAATTTCATTTGCAAGTTTTATTATATCAGTAGCATATTTATTTTTTGAGTTTGTTAATATTTTTTTGTAAATTGGGTAGTTAATGCTTACGCCCACAATTCCCAAGCAACCAATCACTATTCCAAGCACCATCATTATTAAAGTGCCACCGCCTATAACCCCCATTGCGAGACTCATACCCGTACCAAGAACGAGGCTTGAAACTATACCAAAGGTATAGGCAAATATATTCGCTGGATTTTTTGCTTTGGCATCTAACCTTTTAAGTGCTTTAACTTTTGAAGTTTGTTTTGGTGCATATTCGTTTGCAATTTGTTCTGCATAAATTTTATCTGTATTCATTTTTATTCTCCTTAAATATTATTTTTCGCTCAAGCAAGAATATTATAACACAAGTAAAAAACTATTTGCACTACAAACTTTATTCAAAATGTTTATTTTAGAAAATTGTGTAAAGGTTTTCCTTAAAAATAAAAACACGGCAAGATTTACTTGCCGTGTTAATTATTTTAGTCTTTCTTTCTTGGTGCATAGTGTGTATGCAATAATTCATGTGCTTTATGAGAGTTAGGTTCACCCAAGAATTTTTCGTAAAGTTCGATGATTTGTGGATTCTTATGAGAAACACGAAGTGCTTTTGATTGGTCTTCACTATAAAGAGCATTAGCGCGTTTTTGTTTGTAAGTATCCAAGATATCCAAATCTTCATTTGGTAAGAAGCATTCTCTTACGTATGGTTGACCACCACCAGCAACGCATCCACCTGGGCAACCCATAATTTCTATAAAGAGATATTCGCTCTTGCCTTCTCTAATTTGGTCAAGAAGAACTTTAGCATATTTCATACCGTGTGCAACTGCAACCTTAACTTCGGTTTCACCGAGTTTATAAGTTGCTTCCTTGATACCTTCAAAGCCTCTAACTGCAGTAAGTTCAACCTTATCGAGTTCCTTACCTGTGAGTTTGAATGCAGCAGTTCTTAACGCCGCTTCCATAACGCCACCAGTTGTACCGAAGATAACGCCTGCACCTGTGTATTCACCAACGATATCGTTGTCAAATGCTTCGTCAGGGAGTTTCTTGAAGTTGATACCAGAACGTTTGATAAGTTTGCCGAGTTCACGAGTTGTTAATACTGCATCAACGTCTTGCATACCATCAACAGCAAGTTCTGGTCTATTCTTTTCGTATTTCTTAGCCGTACAAGGCATAATTGAAACAACGAACATATCTTTAGGATCAACGCCAATTTTTTCAGCATAGTAATTCTTTAAGATTGCACCCATCATTTCGTGAGGAGATTTGCAAGAAGAAAGGTGTGGCAACAAGTCGCCATAGTTAATTTCTGCATAGTTAACCCAACCTGGTGAGCAAGAAGTAATCATTGGGAGAACGCCACCGTTCTTAACTCTGTTAAGAAGTTCAGTTGCTTCTTCCATAATGGTAAGGTCTGCTGCAAAGTTGGTATCGAAAACTTTCTTAAAACCAAGTCTGCGAAGAGCAGAAACCATTTTACCCGTTACGAGTGTGCCGACAGGCATATCAAATTCTTCACCGAGAGCAGCTCTAACTGCTGGAGCAGTTTGAACTACAACGTATTTGCCTTCTTTCATAGCTGCGTCAACTTTAGCAATTTCGCTAACTTCCATAAGAGCGCCCGTTGGGCAAACGCTTACGCATTGACCACAAAGGATACAAGGTGAATTAGCAAAACTTCTGTTTTCAGCTGGAGCAACGATAGTGTTAAATCCTCTGTTTTCAAAGCCCAAGATACCTAAGCCGTGAGCATTTTTACATCTTTCAACACAACGGCCACAGAGAACGCACTTAGAAGTGTCTCTGCTGATTGATGGCGTGAGTCTATCAATCGTGATAGGTGTTTGTTCGCCTTCATACATATCGTCTCTTGCGCCTGTAAGTTTTGCAACGTGCAAGAGTTCACACTTGCCGTTCTTATCGCATTGTTGACAATTTTTATTATGGTTAGAAAGCAAAAGTTCAACAGACGTTCTTCTTGCTGCAGTTGCCTTTGGAGAAGAAATGGTGATTTCCATACCTTCTGCAACAGGATATACGCAAGATGCAACGAGCCCCCTTGCACCGGTTGCTTCTACTAAGCAAACCCTACAAGAGCCTTTTGAACATTCGCCGTGGTTGAACGCACAAAGCGAAGGTATTTCAAAACCACATCTCTTTGCGGCTTCTAAAATAGTTAAGCCAGCTTCAACTTCAAAAGGAATTCCTTCAATTTTAATATTAACTTTAGACATCGATTTTACCTCCACTTATTTCTTAACGATTGCTTTGAATTTACATGAAGCAATACACATACCGCACTTAATACACTTTTCGCTGTCAATCATATATGCAGGCAATTTCTTACCAGGAGCAACGTAATCAGTAACCACGATTGCGTTAACAGGACAGTGTTTAGCGCACATGCTACAACCAAAGCACTTGTTTTGTTCAATAATATAATGCATAAGATTTTTACAAATATGCGCAGGACATCTCTTTTCTAAGATGTGTGCAACGTATTCATCTCTAAAGTGCTTTAGCGTTGATAATACAGGGTTTGGAGCAGTTTGTCCTAAACCACAGAGAGAGTTGCTCTTAACGTTAATAGCAAGTTCTTCAAGTTCGGTCAAATCGTCCATAGTTGCTTTACCGTCGGTAATCTTTGTTAATAGTTCTAACATACGTTTGGTACCGATACGGCAAGGGGTACATTTACCACAAGATTCGTCGCAAATGAATTCCATATAGAATTTAGCAACGTCAACCATACAGTTGTCTTCGTCCATAACGATTGCACCACCAGAACCCATCATTGAACCCTTTGCAACCAAGTTATCAAAGTCGATAGGTGTATCAAGGTCTTCTGCAGTCAAGCAACCACCTGATGGACCACCCGTTTGAATAGCCTTAAATTTCTTGCCGTTTGGAATACCACCACCGATATCGTAAATCAATTCACGAAGAGTTGTACCCATAGGGATTTCAACTAAACCAACGTTGTTAATTTTTCCACCGAGAGCGAAAACCTTTGTGCCCTTTGACTTTTCAGTTCCGTTTGAAGCAAACGCATCTTTGCCTTCTCTTAAGATATATGGAACGCAAGCGAGTGTTTCAACGTTATTGATAATAGTTGGGCAACCCCACAAACCCTTAACTGCTGGGAATGGTGGACGGTTTCTTGGCATACCACGTTGACCTTCGATAGAGTTAAGAAGCGCCGTTTCTTCACCGCAAACGAATGCGCCTGCACCGAGACGGATATGTACTCTAAATGAGAAATCTGTTCCTAAAATATTGTCACCCAATAAACCGAGTTCTTCTGCTTGAGAAATAGCGAGTTTTAATCTATTAACAGCGATTGGGTATTCAGCACGAACGTAAAAATAACCGTTTTGTGCACCGATTGCGTATCCAGCAATCATCATACCTTCGATAACTGCAAGTGGGTTACCTTCTAAGATAGATCTATCCATGAATGCACCTGGGTCACCTTCGTCACCGTTACATACTACGTATTTTTCTGGACCTTGTTGAGCGTAAGCAAATTGCCATTTTCTACCTGATGGGAAACCACCACCGCCACGGCCACGAAGACCAGAATCAAGAACTTCTTTAATAACGTCTTCTCTTGACATTTGCAATGCTCTTGCCAAGCCCTTGAATGCGCCTGCGCCAAGACTTTCGTTAATATCTTCTGGGTTGATGCTACCACAACCATGAAGAGCGATACGAACTTGCTTTTTATAATAGTTAATGTCTTCTTGTTTAGCAACTTTTTGTTCGGTGTTAGGATCAATGTATAAAAGTCTATCAATAACTTCGCCACCGATTAAGTCTTTTTCAACGATTTCTAAAACGTCTTCGATCTTAACGAGTCTATACAAAGTGTCTTCTGGATAAATTTTTACGAAAGGTCCTTGAGAACAGAAACCAAAACAACCAACTTGGTTAACCGTCACTTTATCTTGAAGATTTTTTTGTTCGATAAGTTTTTTAAATTCAGCAGTGATTTCATTTGAGTTTGAAGAAATACAACCCGTACCACCGCATAAAACAACGTGTCTTTTGCCATCTTTACCAGTGAACTTATCACCAAGGCAAGCAGAACACTTACTACTAACTTTATTAAGTTCTTCTATAGTCTTAATCATATTATACCTCCTTAGCCCTGTATTCTTCTACGATGTTAGGAACAGCGTCAACGGTAAGTTTTGGATAAACCTTTCCGTTAATGGTAACTGCTGGAGCAATACCACACGCACCAATACAACGCAATGCATCGAGTGTAAACAATCCGTCTTTAGAAGTTTCACCAGGTTTAATTCCGATGATTTCTGAGAACTTATCGATGATTTGTTGTGCGCCTTTAACGTAACAAGCCGTACCTAAACAGCAACCGATAACGTATTTTCCCTTTGGTTTCAAAGAGAAAAATGAATAGAAGGTTACAACACCATAAATTTCAGCAACTGAAATTCCCGTTCTAGAAGAAACGATTTCTTGAACTTCTAAAGGTATGTAACCATACTCTTTTTGAATGTCGCTTAGAATCATCATAAGCGGAGTCTTTTCATTAACGTATCTATCGCAGATTTCGTTAATTTTCTTAACTGCACCTTCTTGTAAATGAGCCATAATAGCCCTCCTTATGTAATTTATCTTTCATATAACAAAAAGTTACATATAAAAAGTTTTATATAAACTTTTAAGTTAATTTGACCATAGAACATTGTACTACTTTTTTCAATTAGTGTCAACACTTAATTGATACATTTTTACGATTTTTGTTTATTTTTTACATAAATTTTCCAACCAAGAAAAAACTTTTTTACGCAAAAATATTGTTGCAACGCCGTGCAACAATATTTGCTTACAATTTAGTTTTTTGACAACATTTCGTCAATAGCCTTTGCAGCAGTCTTTCCTGCCCCCATAGCGAGAATAACGGTTGCAGCACCCGTAACAGCGTCCCCACCAGCGTAAACAGTTTTAACTGAGGTTAAACCGTTTTCGTCGGTAACAATTCCCCCGCGGCTGTTGACTTCTAACTCATTAGTCGTCCTTTTAATAAGTGGGTTTGGAGAAGTACCGAGCGCCATAATAACCACGTCTGCTTCAATATCAAATTCGCTGTGCTTAATTTCCACAGGACGGCTTCTTCCAGATGCATCTGGTTCGCCAAGTTCCATCTTTACACAAGTTATAGAACTTGCCCAACCGTTTTCATCGCCATTAATTTTTACAGGGTTTGTTAAAAGGTTGAAGACAATTCCTTCTTCCATAGCGTGTTCGACTTCTTCCTTTCTTGCAGGAAGTTCGTTTAGCGTTCTTCTATAAACGATATGAACGTCCCCACCTAATCTTTTAGCGCATCTTGCTGCGTCCATAGCAACGTTTCCACCACCGACAACAACTACTTTTTTGCCGTGTTTAATAGGCGTGCTTGCACCATCTTTATACGCTTTCATAAGATTTATACGCGTTAAAAATTCGTTCGCCGAATATACTCCATTTAAGTTTTCGCCAGGTATATTCATAAACTTTGGAAGCCCTGCGCCCGTACCGATAAATACGGCCTTAAAATCATATTCGTTGATAAGTTCATCGATAGATAAAACCTTGCCGATAACCATATTGGTTTCAATTTTAACACCGAGTTCTTTTAATGTGTCGATTTCCTTTTGAACTATGCTCTTTGGGAGTCTAAATTCAGGTATACCGTAAACCAAAACCCCACCGGCCAAGTGAAAGGCTTCAAACACGGTTACTTCATAACCCTTTTTGGCAAGGTCTCCAGCACAAGTTAAGCCAGATGGACCAGAACCTATAACAGCGACTTTTTTGCCGTTAGATTGAGGTCTTACAGCCTTTTCTTTGCAGTTGGCGTTGTGATAATCGGCAACGAATCTTTCAAGCCTTCCAATAGCAACGGGTTCGCCCTTAATGCCACGAACACAAAGTTTTTCGCATTGCAATTCTTGTGGGCAAACTCTTCCGCAAACTGCTGGAAGCGACGAGGACTCGGAAATGATTTGATATGCACCTTCAAAGTCCCCTTCTCTTACCTTTGCAATAAAATCTGGGATACGAACCATAACGGGACAACCCGTCATACAAGGTTTATTTTTACAATTTAAACACCTTTCGGCTTCATCCATTGCTTGTTCAGGCGTATAACCCAAAGCAACTTCTTCAAAATTTTTATTTCTAACAGACGCCTCTTGATGTGGCATAGGATTTTTGTTCAAAGACATATTTGGCATAATTATTTAACCTCCTTTTTAAAAAGGTTACAAGTCGTCTCATACTTGTGTCTTTCCCACTCTTTATAACTTGCGCCACGCTTCATAGCCTCGTCAAAATCTACCAAGTGTCCGTCAAATTCAGGGCCGTCAACACAGGCAAACTTAGTTTGACCACCGACCGTCAATCTACAACCACCACACATACCCGTTCCGTCAATCATAACGGGATTCATACTAACTATAGTTTTCACGTTATATTCCTTGGTGAGTTTACAAATAAATTTCATCATTATAACAGGTCCAATAGCAATAACTTCATCGTAGTTTTCACCACTTTCGATAAGTTCTTTTAACGCATCGGTAACAAGCCCTTTTCTTCCTGCCGTTCCGTCATCACTCATTAAAACGTATTTATCGCTAACAGCCTTAAATTCTTCCTCTAAAATAACAAGGTCTTTACATCTAAAGCCCACTATCGAATGGACTTCAGTGCCTTGTTCATGCAATTTTTTAGCAACGGGATATGCTATAGCACAACCGACGCCACCGCCGACTACAGCCACCTTCTTAAGTCCTGCAGTATGCGTTGCATTGCCAAGTGGACCAACAAAGTCTGCAACATAATCCCCAACTTCAAGTTGGTTAAGTGTATATGTAGTTGCACCTACGATTTGAAAAATAACGGCAACAGTGCCTTTTTCTCTATCATAGTCGGCAACGGTTAATGGAATTCTTTCCCCGTCTTCAGTTGCTCTAATAATAACGAATTGACCTGCCTGTGCTTTTTTAGCAACGAAAGGTGCATAAACGTCAATTCTCGTAACGGTAGGATTAAGGACTTTTTTATTAACGATTTTAAACATAAAAGACTCCTTGTCTATATAACAAGTGGTTAGTTTAATTAACCATTTTATTTATTATCAATACTAGATATATTTTAACATATTTATGCTTTCATTTCAAGTTTTTAACATTGATAAAAAAGAAAAAATGCACCCTTTTCAATATCTTTACTAGGTGCATTTCCTTTTTTTTCTAATTTATAGATTATTCCTAATATTTAACGCTATACAAAATATCTTCGTAAGTTGGGAAATCTATATATTGTTTGCCGATTAAAAGTTCCATTTGGTCTGCATAAAATCTCAAATTTTCCATTTCTTTAAGCAAGTTGTTTTTGCAGAATTTTGCCTTTTTAAGATTTTCCCAAGTCTTATCGTATTTCTTTTCATCAGCGTCAAGTTTTTGCAACGATTCATAAAACTTATCGGCAAGATTAGATAAATTACTTAACAATCCATCTTCCAACCTACAAGGTAAATCTTTTGAATAGCCCTTTTTCAAAGTTATTTCTTTTAGCAAGAATTCTTGGTATGCAATAACTGAAGGCGTGATGTGTTTTCTCGCTATATCAATGGCTGTAAGCGCTTCAATATGCACGATGTTTGAATAGTTTTCAAGCAAGATTTCCATACGTGAACGTATTTCGCTTTCAGACAATATCTTGTGTCTCTTAAAGAGTTCCACGTTTTTCTCTTGAACATATAGTGGAAGTGCGTCCACCGTGGTCTTCAAGTTCAAAAGTCCACGCTTTTTGGCTTCTACTTGCCACTCTTTAGAGTAATTGTTGCCACTAAACAAAATGCGTTTATGTTCTTTAATCTTTTGTCTTATAAGCGCGTTGAGACTCTTAGTAAAGTCCTTTGCCCCTTCGAGTTTATCGGCAAAATCTTTGAGTTCATCTGCAACGATTGTGTTTATTATAAAGTTAGGGCAAGCAACGTTTGTTGATGAGCCCACCATTCTAAACTCAAACTTATTACCGGTAAAAGCAAACGGAGAAGTTCTGTTCCTATCGGTTGAATCCTTTGGAATAGGTGGCAATACTGAAACGCCAATCTTTAGTTCACCCTTTTTCTTTGCACTGTAAGTGGCGCCACTTTCAATAGAGTTTAAGATGTTTTCCAATTCTTCGCCCAAGTAGATTGAAATTATGGCAGGTGGCGCTTCATCTGCACCTAATCTGTGGTCGTTACCAGCCGATGCAACGCTTATGCGCAACAAATCTTGGTGTTTATCAACTGCAGAAATAACTGCTAAAAGGAACAATAAGAATTGTGCGTTTTCACTTGGGGTTGCACCAGGGTCTAAAAGGTTTTCGTTTGTGTCAGTAGAAATCGACCAGTTGTCGTGCTTACCACTGCCGTTAACCGATGCAAAAGGTTTTTCGTGCAATAAACAAACTAAGCCGTGTTTATTTGCAACACTCTTCATAAGTTCCATTGTGAGTTGGTTTTGGTCTGACGCTATGTTTATAGACGTGAACACAGGCGCCAATTCGTGTTGAGCAGGCGCAACTTCGTTATGCTTGGTCTTAGCATATACTCCGAGTTTCCACAATTCGTTGTCAAGGTCTTTCATAAATGCTGAAACTCTTGACTTAATAGCACCATAATAATGGTCTTCAAGTTCTTGACCCTTTGATGGACGTGCACCAAATAGCGTTCTACCGCAGTGTATCAAGTCCAAACGCTTTTCATAAACACTCTTATCTATCAAGAAATATTCTTGTTCAGAACCACAAGTTGGCATAACCTTTTTAACGTTATCCTTGCCAAAGAGTTTTAATATTCTCTTGGCTTCCCTGTCAAACGTGTCTAAAGAACGAAGAAGAGGAGTTTTCTTGTCAAGTGCTTCTCCGCCGTATGAACAAAAGGCAGTTGGCACGTAAAGACTGCCGTCCTTTACAAACGCATAAGAAGTTGGGTCCCACGCAGTGTATCCCCTTGCTTCAAAGGTTGCCCTTAATCCACCAGATGGAAAACTTGATGCGTCCGATTCCCCTTTAACAAGTGATTTTTCAGAGAATTTCATTATCACTTCACTCTTGCCAAAAGGCTCCACGAAACTATCGTGTTTTTCGGCAGTGATACCCGTCATAGGTTGGAACCAGTGCGTAAAGTGTGTTGCGCCCTTTTCAATCGCCCAGTCTTTCATAACCGAAGCAACCACTTTTGCACTCTCGTGTGAAAGAGGTGTACCGTTTTCTATTGCTTGACAAACGGCATCATACGCTTCTTTTGGAAGACGTTCTTTCATAACCTTATCGTTAAATACCATTGAACCGAAAATTTCAGGAATATTACCAACGTTCATATTTTTGTCCTCTTAAACTTTGTTTACGATTTATTTTATCATTTACTAAAAAATTTGTCAATTTTAATTATCTTTATTTAATACTTATTGCTAGAATTTATAATGGTTAAAACTTAAAAACACCCTTAAACTCGTGCACGTATTCACCATTAAGCAGTCTATCTTTTATACCTTTTCTTAAAGAATTATCTTCGGGTAAAACTGACAAGTCAATCTTATCATAACTGGTTGGATGCAACTTATATACGTAATTAAACACGTCTAATCCACCACACTTGTTAGGAAAAATAGTATACTTCTTTCTAAAATTATATATGTTTGAAGTAGGCTTTAACACCTTATCCAACACGGGCGCTAAAAACCACGTTGCCGTTGTAAAACACTTAAAGTCATATTCGGCATAACATTTAGCGAATATTTCTCTTGCTCTTTCATAAGATTCTTCGCAATATTCTTTATCAAAAGACCCTGCAAAAGGAATATGCACCATAATAACGGCATCGTTTGGTTTATAAAGCACTTTCCATTCTTTTTTGTCTAATCTTGTTAGGATTACTTGTGCTAAATATGTGGTATTGTCAACGGCATAACCAACAAAACAATCTTTTTCTTCAGTCACGTTTGCAACAAAAGACCCGTTATCATCGTTATGACCTATTGTCCCTAAAACGTATCCTTCTTTATCCAAACTAACGCCGTTCATCAACACTTTTAATTGACCTTGACTATTTTCAAAAACAAAAGCACCCAAATTGCTTTTTTTCGCAATTTGAAACCTGAAACGTCCTATTCTTAAGGTGCTTAAATATATAAATGCGCCATAACTTAAAAAATAATCAGTCGTAAAACAAGGTCTATTTTTTTCTTCACTTGATTCACTTATACAAGTGTCCAACTGACAATGTGAATCTCTACAAACATCATCATCAACACCCCTTTGCTTTAAAATTGCATAACTTTTTGGAATATGCGCCATTATAGGAAAAACTGAAAACAAATCGTATGCAAGCGTGTTTTCATGATCTTTTGGTGGTGTTGGCAATTCAAAATCTGCAAAAATTTCATTTTTATCAACGTTTAAGAAGAATAAGTGATAAAATATTTTTGCAAGCATACATAGGTCTTTGTTTTGCCTAATGCCATCAACTGCACTCAACAAAAGGTCTAAATTTTTTGGAAAAACACCATATTCAGTTTGAATTTTCTCAACGTATTCTTTGCTAATAAAAAAAGGAATTTCTTCTTCATTTTTTGCTTTAGCAAATGCGCTTTGCCAAAACTTATTGTTTTCATCAACTTTTAAACCTAAACGCTTTATTAGTCCCTTCATCTTTTCCTCCATTGTTTAAAAACAATTATTTACTCGCTAAAGATTTAATAACCAAGTCTGCCGTTGCAACGTTTGTCGCAATAGCAACGTCATAAACGTTTGCAATTCTAAGGAGCGCTTTAACGTCTGGGTCGTGTGGTTGGGCTTGAAGAGGATCGCAAAAGAATACGACTAAATCAACTTCGCCCGTTGCAACGAGCGCACCGATTTGTTGATCGCCACCAAGTGGTCCTGATAAATAAGCCTTTACGTTAAGTCCCGTTGCTTCTTGAATACGCTTTGAAGTCGTTCCCGTGCCACAAAGCAAAAAATTTTTCAAAATTTCCTTATTCTTCCTTGCCCACTCTATGATTTCGGGTTTTTTATTATCGTGCGCAATAAGCGCTATAGTTTTTATATTCTCTTTCATATTTTCCTCCTTTTCTTAAGTATTTTTTTCAAAAATAGTTTAACATAAAAATCAATAAAAAGGCAACTATTTGCACAAGAAGAAAAAAGTGAAAAATTAAAAACACTCGGCAAATTTTTGCCGAGCGCTTCATTATTGATAAATTATTAAATTAAACCTATCATTAAGTTGCAAGATAATACGATTAAAACGAGTGCGATAGGATAAGTCGATGCATAAGCACCTGCAACGTCGTCCGTTTCAGCCGTTGCTATAAGTGAGCCTAACGCTGGCGTGCTAGTCATACCACCAGTAATTGAGCCAAGGTTATTAAGAAGTGGAAGTTTCATAAGTTTACTTCCTAAGAAATATCCCACAATCATAGGCGCAAGAGTCATAACTGCACCACCGACAAAGCCCCAAGCAATGATTCCTGCATCGCCTTTGATTGCATCAATAAGGCTTACGCCACCTTCAACGCCTGCACCGATAAGGAACAACATTAAACCCAATTCTTTCAAGGTCTTAAGTGTTGATTCTGGAATTTCTAACGAAAGTTTACCAAGTCTTCCAAAGTGACCGAAAATTAGGCACATAATTAAAAC
The DNA here is from genome assembly GCA_045606665.1 of Christensenellaceae bacterium. Taxonomy (GTDB): domain Bacteria; phylum Bacillota; class Clostridia; order Christensenellales; family Borkfalkiaceae; genus UBA1259. Next base: position 28,184 of record JAZUSI010000028.1, on the reverse strand, counting down.
GCCACCCGTCGTTCCAAGTGAGAATACTGCACCTGCAAATAATGGGATTTTGATTGCGCCTAAAAGCAAACCACAAACTACTGCTAAAGCAAAAGCAGTAAATCCAAAATCATCAGCCTTAAAAAGTTTTGATTTATCTACTTTTTCTTCTGTTGCTTCTAGAACTTCAGGACGCAAGAAACTTCTTTCTTTAGCCATATCACTCTTTAATATCTTTGGCATAAGTTGAACGAATAAAACGACGCCGATAACACCAAAAGGATATGCGATTGCGTGACCTATGGTAACCAAAATATCTTCACCACCTTTAATTTTCATAGCTTCGATAGCAGCAGAATAACCTGGAGTTGAAGTCAATGCGCCTGATAAAACGCCCGACCAGAAATCTGAACCATATGGTGAAATGAACACACATAAAACAGCAACGACCGTTCCAACTAAAATGATTGAGATACCGAGCAATATGTAAGTCTTAAAATTCTTTTTTAAGTCCTTAAAAAATTTAGGGCCTGCAATAAAGCCGACTGAACCTACGAATAAAACTAAACCAATGTTAGAAATAGCCGTCTTAAAATATCCTGTAATTTTAGCGCCACTCGTTAATTTTGGAATGCCATTAACCAAGGCTGTTGTATCAACAGGATCTAGATGAAGAACACCTAAAATTGGCAAATCTTTGGGAATATAAGTACAAAGAACACCAAAAGCGATTGCAACTAAGAATACTCCGGCAGTTCCTAAAGACACGCCCTTAATATCAATTTTTCCTAATAAATATCCTAAAGCCGTTATAACGAATATACCGAATAACAAAGCTGAAATCGTGAAAACGCTATCTATACCATCTTTATGGCTTGACGCGTTAATTCCACACCAAACGCCAATACCTGCTACTACTACGAGGGCAATAGCAATCCAAAGCCACTTAAGGCTTTTTTTATTTTGATTTTCCATGAGTAAACTCCTAAGATTTATTTCATCAAAATTCCTATCATAATTTTATTTAAGGTTTTAGAAACGAGTTAGGCTAGGCTCGTGCAAACGAACAGATTTGATAGACCGTCTGGTCATCAAAGTTGTGAGTGTTGCACAGAAACGACGCATAACGAAGTTTATAAGACCTTAAAGTATTTAAGGATTAGATACAAGCGAGACAAGGCTCGCTTGTAAAAACGGATGAGATAGAACGTCCGTTCATCGAAGTCGTTTTTACTAAGCAGTAAACGCAGTATCGCACCGTATATAATCATTAAATGTCTTTTTGTTTTGTGTAGTTTGGTAAAAGTTGTGGCGAAAGCTTTGTTGGATTTATGCCTGCATCAGCAAGTTCTTTTGCAAAATTATCAACGTGGCTTAAAGTCAATTCTTTAACTTCAATATCCTTATAAATCTTACCAACGCTCTTACCTGCGTTTCTACCAAACACGATGATATCAAGTAGGCTGTTGCCCATAAGTCTGTTTCTACCGTGAATACCCCCAACAGCTTCACCCGCAACGAACAAGTTTGGAACTGTCGTACTCATACCGTCAGCACCGATATCTAAACCACCGTTTTGATAGTGCAAGGTTGGGTAAATAAGGATAGGGTCCTTTCTAATGTCAATGCCGTATTTAATAAACATTCTAAGCATTGCAGGAATTCTCTTTTCAATCGTTCCTTCGCCATGAATAATATCAATCATAGGTGTATCAAGCCATACGCCTTCGCCGTCGGTTGTTTTGATACCGTTGTTTCTTTGTTTACATTCTCTAATGATAGAAGAAGCCGTAACGTCACGAGTTTCAAGTGAGTAAACAAACGCTTCGCCGTCTTTGTTAACGAGTTGCGCACCGAGTGAGCGAACTTTTTCAGTAACCAAAGCACCGAAAATTTGCGTAGGTTCTGCAACCCCCGTTGGGTGATATTGAAGTGTATCAGCATAGAGAAGTTTTGCGCCTGCTCTATACCCTAAAACCAAGCCGTCTGCCGTTGCACCATAGTGGTTAGAAGTTGGGAAACCTTGATAGTGAAGTCTTCCTGCCCCACCCGTTGCAATAATAACCGTCTTTGCCTTTGCAACGTAAATGTCCTTTGTTTCCATATTCATAAGGATAGCACCTGCCGCCTTACCTTCGGTGTCCTTAATGATTTCAATAGCAGAAGTAAAGTCGATAACAGGAATACCACGGTTTAATACTTCATCACGGAGGGTTCTCATAATTTCAGCGCCTGAATAGTCCTTACAAGCGTGCATTCTCTTTCTTGAAGTTCCACCACCGTGAGTGGTAATCATAGTGCCATCTTTATCCTTATCGAACATAACGCCCAAATCGTTGAGCCATCTAATAGCGTCTGGGGCTTCTGTTACGAGTTTATATAAAAGTTCGTGCTTAGCAGCAAAGTGTCCACCACCGAAAGCATCGAGATAGTGAATTGCTGGTGAATCGTTTGGCTTGTCAGCCGCTTGAATACCACCTTCAGCCATCATTGTGTTAGCATCGCCTATACGAAGCTTTGTTACCATCATAACCTTTGCGCCTGCGTTATCTGCTTCGATAGCGGCAGAAGAACCTGCGCCACCACCACCGATAACCAAGACGTCAACGTCATAATCAGGCTTAGATAGGTCGATATCCATATCTAAAACTCTTGATTTACCTTGTAAAAGGTCAGCGAGTTCGTGCAAAACCTTTCCGCCCTTGTTTGGGCCAACTTTTAAGGTTTCATAAGCACTTTCAATATAGTCAGGGTGATTTTCTTGTAAAACTTTTTGCTTTTCCTCAGCAGTCATTCTTGCGAATAAATTTTGAAGTCTTTTTTCTCTACTTGCCTCAACTTTTTTCATTGAAGAAAGTTGTTCTTCGGTATAATTATACATATTCAATCCCCTCCTTATTTTTCGATATCTCTATTATTATAGAGTTCTTTGAGTTCTTCAATAGGTTTGTTCATAAGAGTTTCAATAATTTCCTTGTAAACGCCTTCGTCAATCTCCTTAACTCTATCCAAAACGTGTTGTGACTTTGGTGCTAAATACTTGCCGTAAATTCTTCTTGAGAGTTCAGCAACTTGTGGATGAGAAATACCGGCTGGGCAACGAGAAGAACAAACGCCACACATAACGCAGTCAAAAGATTCTTCGGCGCACTTTTCAAAGTCGCCTCTTTGTGCATATGCTATGTATTGCATAACTTTAAGACCTTGTGTACAAGCCTTTGTACAAGCGTTACAGCCCACACAAGCATAGATTTCTGGATAAAGTTGCATCATAATCATTTGTGATGTTCCAACTTTTTCAATATCGTAAACTTGTTTGATTAATGGGAAGAAAGGAAGTGTTGCAACATACATGTTTTCTTCAACTTTTTGTTGACAAGCAAGACATGCATGCAATTCCCTATCGCCCTTGATACGATAGATTGTTGAACAAGCACCACAGAATCCGTTTCTGCAACCACAACCGCGAACGAGTTGATAGCCTGCATATTCCATTGCCTTCATAATGGTTAAACTTTCTGGCACTTGATATTTCTTACCGAAAAAATATACGTTAACTAAATTTTCCATTTGTTTTTCTCCTTATTAATACTCATCAGGAAGTGCGTCAAGCGCATCCATTCTAAATACAGGTCCATCTTTACATACGTATTTTGAACCAACGTTACAACGTCCACATTTACCGATACCACATTTCATTCTAAGTTCTAGCGTCGTGTAAACTTGCTTTTTATCAAAACCGAGTTCGCTTAAGCCTTGAAGTGTGAACTTAATCATTATTGGAGGGCCACATAAAACTGCAGTTTTGTTTGGCTCAAAGCCAAGTTCCTTTACGTAAGTTGGAACAAAGCCAACGTGTCCGTCCCAGCCTTCTTGTTCTCTGTCTATTGTGAGGTGAACGTTAACCGTAGGATCATTTTTCCACTCGTCGATAATTTCTTTATAGAAAACCAAGTCATCCTTACTTCTTGAGCCGTAAACAATATCAACCTTGCCGTAATTTGCTCTGTTATCTCTAACGTAATTGATAACCGAACGAACGGGCGCTAAGCCGATACCACCGGCAATAAAGAGCATATCTTGACCCTTAAATTCAGTTTCAACAGGGAATCCGTTGCCATATGGTCCACGAACGGTTATCTGTTGACCAACTTCAACTGCGTGAATCCAAGTGGTTACGCAACCACACTTTTTGATTGAAAACTCAACGTATTCAGTGTTTGTTGGTGATGAAGTGATTGAGAACAACGCTTCGCCAACGCCTGGCATAGACAACATTGCACATTGACCAGGCTTATGAATAAAAGGTTTTTTGCCGTCTAAAGTTAAAACTCTAAACGTCTTAACGTCTGGCGTATCTTGTCTAATATCAACTATTTGACACACGTTTGGAATTAAAGGTTCTTTAATATTAGTCATTTTCCTTACCTCCAAGTGTTTTCATAACTTTAACTATATTCATAGAGATTGGACACTTCGCAACACATCTTCCACAACCAACGCAACTAAACATTCCGTCGTTGTTAGTTGGGAAATATACGAGTTTGTGCATAAATCTTTGTCTAAATCTTTCCATTTGGGTTAATCTTGGTTGCCCAGCGCTCATCTTTGTAAAGTCTGAATACATACAAGAGTCCCAACATCTAAATCTTTCAACACCTGTCTTTGTTTTAAAGTCCTTGATGTCGTAACATTGACAAGTTGGACAAACGAACGTACAAGTACCACAACCAAGGCAAGATTCTGATAAAGTTTTCCATTCAGGACGATCAAAGTATTCATCCGTTTTATCTTTACCAAAAGCATCTGCCTTAAGGTCTTTAAGTGGCAATCTATCTAAAATTTCTTTAATTTCTTTCTTTTGAGCGTTAACTGCGCTGTCATCGCACTCTTCGGTAACGCAATCAATTTTTTCTAAAAGTGCCTTGCCCTTTTCAGTGTTTGCATCAAAATAGAACGCCTCGTCCGTCTTATAGCAAACGATATCGCCACCTGGATTTGTTGCATCAATGCCGAACGTTTGGCAGAAGCAAGTTTCAACAGGACGAGAACAAGCCATAGAAACGATTACACCGTGTTCACGTCTATCTTGATAATAACTATCCACAGGTTCAGCAAGGAATACCTTGTCTAAAACCTCAATACTCTTAACGTCGCACCCACGAACACCAAAAACCACGAAATCACCGTTACTTTCACGAGTGTCGATAACTTCAATATTTCTGCCGTCAGTCTTAAACGCCATTAAAGTTTCAGTTTGTGGAAAGAAAAAGTCCTTTGCGCTTCTATCCGTCTTTAACGCGTCGCTCATCTTTAAGCCGTCAGTATATTCTTTGTAAGCAACTCTGCCTTGATCAAGGTCAACGGGTATATACAACTTTGCATTTTTAGAAATTTCTGCGAACAACTTGTCGGAATTAACTAATAAACATTTACGCATATTATTTATCCCCCTTTCTAACAGCATCGTTTGGCTCGATATCTTCTTTGGTGTAGTTTACGAGTGGTGCACGTGAACCAACGACTTCACCTGCTTGATAATCGCCGTAAAATTCATTGATGTCTTTAATGAATTTACGATTTAACAAGTGGAGTGGAATATTTTGTGGACAAACCCTTGAGCATTCGCCACAATCTGTACAGCGACCTGCAACGTGGAAAGCACGAATAACGTGGAACATTTGCTCTTCAAAACTATTTGCAGGAGATTTGTTTTCAACACCAGAGTTTGGATTGTCAAACACGCACTTTTCACAAGTGCAAGCTGGGCATGCGTCACGGCAGGCATTACAACGAATACAACGTGACAATTGGTCTTGCCAGAAAGCAAATCTTTCATCAGCACTCATTGCTTCAAGTTCAGCAACTTGGTCAAATCTTTTACTATCTAAAACTTCACCATCTTCACCGATAAGTTCATCAAAAGCAACGTGCTTTTTGCTCTTACAGTTAGCACAGCGTTCTAATAAAACGTCATCTTTATCAAGTTGTTTTTGTCGGTCGTATAAAGTTTCAACAACGATTTTTTCACCGTCTGTATTAACAGAAAGAATACCGTCACCAACAGCGAGTTTGATTTTGTTTATATCAATCATACCTTCACAACTAATACCAACAGCATAAACCTTTTCTCTATCAAATCTATGTTCGGTTAAAAGTTGATTGAAACTATAGGTATCGCAAGGTTTTAAGAAAATTAAAATCTTGCCCTCGTCTTTTCTCGTTTCCTTTAATAAATACTTTGAGAAGTTAGCACCACAAAAATCGTTGAACACGAATTCTTCTTGCAATTCTTTAGGGTCAGTGAAAACTGCTGGGGTTATATCATAAGACAGGTCGCCCTTTTTCCAACCCAAAACGCGAGATACAGTGCCATCGGTTAAAAGTTTTGTTGCTTTTTCAATAAGCACGTCACGATTTATCTTTTGCATCTTAAATCCTCCAATCTCTTGTTTTCACCAAGAGCAGTCACTTGTTGAACGAAATCGTTCATAACTGCCGAGAATTTTGCACCTTCTGCAGCAGAAACCCACTCTAAACGAGTTCTTTCCTTTTCTATGCCGAGATAATCGAGCATTGAGAATAAAAGAGCCATTCTTCTTCTTGTAAAATAGTTACCAGACGTATAATGGCAATCCCCAGGGTGACAACCACAAAGGATTACGCCGTCAGCACCGCGTTGGAAAGCACGGAGAATAAACATTGGATTAACACGGCAAGAGCAAGGAACTCTTATAATCTTAACGTCTGCTGGATAACTCAATCTATTACTTCCGGCAAGGTCTGCGCCTGCATAAGAACACCAGTTGCAACAAAAGGCAACGATTTTTGGTCTAAATTCATTTACTTGCATATTGCGTCAACCTCCGCCATAATTTGTTTGCTTGCAAATCCTTTCAAATCCATTGCGCCTGACGGACAAGCAACCGTACAAGCACCACAACCTTGACATATCGCTTCGTTAACGCTTGCAACTCTGCGAATAAGCGTGGTTCTGTTTGGACCTCTAAATTCTTTATCCATATAAGTAATTGCACCATAAGGACAAACTCTTTCACAACTTGAGCAACCATTACACATCATTTCATCAGAGTGTGCAACGCAAGGGTTACCAGTTAACTTGTCTTTTGCTAAGAGTCCTATAACCTTTGCAGCAGCAGCGCCTGCTTGTGAAACGGTCTCAGGAATATCCTTTGGACCTTGGCAAGCACCTGATAGGAACACGCCAGCCGTTGGACTTTCAACAGGACGAAGCTTTGGATGTGCTTCAGTAAAGAAGTCGTTTGTATCCATACTTGCAGTGAGCATTGTTGCGAGTGGTCTTGCAGACTTATCAGGTTCAATCGCAGCGGCGAGAACGACGAGGTCTGCATCAATCTTAATTTGCTTGTTTGCTATAAGGTCTGATCCTTGAACAACGAGCTTGTCGCCTTCTGGACTAACCTTACCAACCATACCTTTAATGTAATGAACGCCGTATTCTTCAACAGCCCTTCTATAAAACTCATCAAAGTTCTTTCCCGGTGTTCTAACGTCTATATAGAATACGTAAACATCGGTATCAGGATATTTATCTCTGGTGAGCATTGCGTGTTTTGCAGTGTACATACAACAGATCTTTGAGCAATATTCCTTACCTTTTTCAGCGCAAGAAGAACAACGTGAACCAACGCATTGAACGAACACCAAGGTGTGTGGGTGCTTTCCATCTGATGGACGGAGAAGCTTACCAGCAGTTGGACCTGCCGCATTCATAAGACGTTCGTATTCCAACGAAGTGATAACGTCTTTACTTTGGCTATAAGCATATTCGTCAAACTTATCCATACTGATTGGATTAAAGCCGGTTGCAACTACGATTGCGCCGTATTTTTCTTCAATAAATTCGTCCTTTTGCGTGTAATCGATAGCCTTTGCCGTACAAACCTTTGAACAAACACCACACTTGCCTGTCTTTAACATCGTGCAGTAATTTGGATCAATGGTTGCAACCTTTGGAACAGCTTGTGCAAAAGGAATATAAATTGCACGCTTTGTATCCATATTTAAGTTAAAGTCGTTTGGAACTTTCTTTTGTGGACATTTTTCAGTACATAATCCACAACCCGTACAAACGTCTTCTTTAACGTATCTTGCTTTCTTTTTAATCTTAACGTTGAAATTACCAACGAAACCCTTAACCTCTTCAACTTCACTATAAGAGAAGATACGGATTTTTTCGTGTTGAGCAACGTCAACCATTTTTGGCGTTAAAATACAAGCAGCACAGTCAAGTGTTGGGAAAGTTTTATCGATTTGAGCCATTTTACCGCCAATGGTTGGTTTCTTTTCAACGATGTCAACTTCAAAACCAGCATCAGCGATATCAAGTGCCGTTTGAATACCTGCAATACCACCACCGATAACTAATGCGCGCTTTGTTACAGGGCTTTCGCCTGGAACGAGTGGTGCATTTAGGTTAACCTTTGCAATTGCAGTTCTTCCTAAAACGATAGCTTTTTGTGTACCTTCTTCAATATCTTTATGTATCCAAGAACATTGTTCACGAATGTTTGCGATTTCCACCATATATGGATTTAATCCAGCTGCGGCAGCCGTCTTTCTAAAAGTCGCTTCGTGCATTCTTGGAGAACAAGAACATACAACGATTCCCGTTAATCTATGTTCTTTAATAGCATCTTTAATGAGTTCCTGTCCTGCTTGAGAACACATATACTGATAGTTTGCTGAATGCACTACGCCTGGTTCTTTTCTAAGTTCTTCTGCAACTCTTTGAACGTCAACCGTAGCGGCGATATTACTACCGCACCAGCATACGAATACTCCTATTCTTTGCATATTTATCTCCTTTACTTGGTGTATTTCCTAAATGCGCTAACTATTGCTTGTTGTGGCAAGTCTTCATCTAAAAGTGCTGGGATATCATCAGGGGTAAGATGATTTTCGCCTTGAGCACGAATTGCCTCAAGTCTAACAGCTTCGATAAGTTTTGCAGGTTCAACACCCCTTGGACATCTGTCAACGCAAGCAAAACAAGTTAAACAACGATAGATTGATTTAGATTTTAGCAATGGCTCGATATCCCCTGTTTCAACCATATAAACAAATTGATGTGGATGATATTCCATTTCATCGTAAGCAGGGCAAGTGCCTGAACACTTTCCACATTTCATACATTTTCTTGGATTAACTCCACTGCGACGGATAATTTCATCTACTACGTTCTTTTTGGAATTTTCCATTGTACTACTCCTTTACACCGAGTGCTTCAGCAAGTAGTTCTGTAAAATAAACTACAGGCACGTCTGCACCGTTCTTCTTTAAGTTGTATAGGCAAAGTGGGCAAGCAGTGATAATCATATCAGCACCTTTTTCTTTTGCGTTAGCAACAACCTTTTGGCTCTTTGCTTTTGCCAATTCTTTGCTTTCTAAGGTTATGTATCCACCACAACACTCGTTTCTATAAGCATAGATAACGGGTTCTGCACCGATTGCTCTAATAAGGTCCTCAATAATGGTTGGATTTTCCACGTCATCCATAGCCATAACTTTACCTGGTCGCAACAATAAGCAACCGTAATATGCAGCAATTTTCTTACCAGTTAAAGGATTTACAACCTTTTCTTTAATCTTGTCAAAACCAACTTTATCGCGCAAGAGTTCTAAGTAGTGCAACACTTCTGCTTCGCCGTTATAACTGTCTGGTGCCATATAGTTGTTTACGTGGCTTGAAGCTTCTAAGTTGTTTTTCATCATATCATTGGTTTGCTTAAGCACGTTGTGGCATGCCGAACATACTGAAACTAATGGTTGATTTTTCTTTTTTGCCTCCGTTAAAGCACGAACCGAAGAAAGTTTTGTTGCAAGTTCATCCGTGCTGGTCGTAAACACACCACCACAACATTGCCATTCTTCAATTTCTTCTAGCGTAACACCTAAAACTGAAGCGCATTTCCTTGCATACACGTCAAGGTCTTTTGCTTTATTCTTAAGCGTACAGCCTGGAAAATAACTAGCCTTCATATTCTATCTCCTTAAACCATTTTTTCTGGATGGAACACCTCATCAAATCTCTCAGCTGTTAAGAATCCTAATTCTACGCAAGCTTCCTTTAATGAAATTCCGTCTTTATATGCTTTCTTTGCTGTCTTTGCAGCATTTTCATAACCGATATATGGATTTAACGCAGTAACTAACATCAATGAGTTATGCAAATTGTGATCCATTTTAGCACGATTTGCTTTGATACCCACGGCACAGTTACTATTAAAAGACCTAATTGCTTCTGCAAGTAATCTCGCTGATTGCAAGAAGTTATATGCGCACACAGGCATAAATACGTTGAGTTCAAAATTGCCTTGTGATGCTGCCATACCAACTGCCACGTCATTGCCAATAACTTGAACAGCAACCATAGTTACTGCTTCACATTGAGTTGGGTTAACTTTGCCTGGCATAATTGATGATCCTGGTTCGTTTTCAGGAATAAAGATTTCACCTAAACCATCTCTTGGTCCACTTGCAAGCCATCTAACGTCGTTTGCTATTTTCATCATATCGCAAGCAAGCGCCTTGATTGCGCCGTGTGCAAATACGAGTTCATCTTTACTTGTTAAAGCATGGAATTTATTTGAAGCCGTTGCGAACTTCTTGCCAGTGATTTCACTTACCTTTTCAGCAACTAATGTATCAAATCCTTTTGGAGCGTTCAATCCTGTTCCAACAGCCGTGCCACCTAAAGCGAGTTCAGCCAGTGGTTTTAACGAAAGTTTCAAAAGTTCAACGTCTCTTTCTAAACTGCTTCTCCAACCACTGATTTCTTGGCTAAAGGTAATTGGGGTTGCGTCTTGCAAGTGAGTTCTACCACACTTTACAACACCTTCGTGTTCAACTTCCAATCTCTTAAAGGTATCGATTAATTCTTGAACTGCAGGAATAAGTTTATCTTCAATTGCAATTACAGCAGAAATGTGCATTGCAGTTGGGAATGTATCGTTTGAAGATTGACTCATGTTAATGTCATCGTTTGGGTGCAACAATTTTTTGCCAGCAATTTCGTTACCACGATTGGCAATGACTTCGTTTGCGTTCATGTTAGATTGTGTACCAGAACCCGTTTGCCAAACTACAAGTGGAAAATGACTGTTAAGCGAACCACTAATGACTTCATCACAAGCCTTGCTAATCGCACTTAATTTTTCATCAGTCATTTTTTCAGGGCGAAGTGTGTTGTTTGCAAGAGCCGCTGCCTTTTTGAGAACACCAAATGCGTGAGTAATTTCACGTGGCATAACTTCTATACCCACACCAATTCTAAAGTTTTCTGAAGAACGCTGTGTTTGAGCTGCCCAATAACGGTCAGCAGGAACTTTCATTTCACCCATTGAGTCGTGTTCAATACGATATTCCATAATTATTTCTCCTTTTAATTTAGACTAAGTCTAAAAATTATTATTACATGTTATTACACTTGGTTTATATTATAACAAAAAAGAAAAATAATGTAAATACTTTACCTAATAAATTTTATAATTTTACATTAAAAATGAAAAAAATTTTCTTTTTTGTTAGTATTTGCCAAAATAAGTGCAGTTTTAACAGAAATTTATATTATTTCTAACAAAAATTGCTATTTTCCTTGCCAAAAAATCACCTTTATGATATAATGAAAAAAATTAAAATGTTAAAAATTAACAAAATGTGGTGGCAAAACACAAATGAACAACAATATGTTAAAATTAAAATTTAAAAACGGAATTCACGACGGATTACCTATAGGTTTAGGATATCTCTCGGTTTCATTTGCCTTTGGCGTGCAAGCGAGCATATTAGGAATTCCGTTCTATATGAGTTTATTTATATCTATGACCAACCTAACTTCTGCCGGACAACTTGCAGGGCTTACCATAATCGCAAGTTTTGGCACAGTTTTAGAAATAATTTTGACTCAACTTGTAATAAATTCGAGATACTTATTGATGAGTTTAACGTTGTCTCAAAAACTTGACGATTCGTTTAAAACAAAAGAAAGGTTTTTTTTCTCAGCATTTATTACAGATGAAATCTTTGCAGTGTCGTCATCAAAGCACGGACTTATCAACAAGAGATATTTCTTGGGGCTTGTTATTTTGCCATACGTTGGCTGGTCTTTAGGCACGCTTTTGGGTGCGCTTGCAGGATCTTCTTTGCCTTTAGAGATAACCAACGCTTTGGGCATTGCACTATACGCAATGTTTATTGCTATAATAATTCCCCCAGCAATATCCGTTAAGGGAGTTTTACCAGCCGTGATTATTGCAACAGGATTAAGTTCGGCTATGTACTATATAAGCATTTTCAATAGTATTTCTCAAGGATTTAAGTTTATTATTTGTGCTATCGTTTCCTCTTTAATAACAGCATATTTCTTCCCTGTTGAACAAAATGAGAACGATAAGGAGGTGGAATAATGGACCTTCTTAAAATGACTCTTTTAATTTTGGCAATGGCGATAACAACTTATATTATTCGCATGATACCACTGGTATTTTTTCGTAAAAAAATACGTTCAAAATATCTTTTAAGCGTGCTTTTCTATATCCCTTACGCAGTGCTATCAGCAATGACTTTCCCTTACATCTTTTATTCGACAGGAAACTTCTATACAGCACTTATAGGTACGATAGTCGCTATTATTCTTGCAACATTTAAGCGTTCATTAATTGTCGTTGCAGTATGCGCTTGCCTTGCCGTGTTAATATGTGGTTTTATACTTTAACTAAAAATAAAAATCAAAAAAGCGATAACCAACCTTCGTTATCGCTTTTTTTGTTAATTTAACCTATAATATCAAGTAAATCACTTGTTTTTTCTGCAAATATGGTTGCGCCCACGCTTGCGAGTTCTTCCTTAGTTCTATTCCCCCAAAGCACTGCAACGGGCACTACTTCAGCATTGATTGCCGTTATAATGTCTGGATATCCGTCCCCAACCATAAAGGCATTTTGTTTTTCAACGTTATACTTTTTCAACAATTTTAAGATTGCATCTGGCTTTGGTTTTGCATCTTCAGTGCCACCGACTGCAAGAATTTCATCAAAAGGAAGTCTGTTTAAGATTTTTTCCTTAAATATTGGCAATTCCCCTTCCGACTTATTTGTCAAAATAACTGATACGTATCCTTTTTCTTTTAAGGCAAATAAAACTTCTTCCAACCCATCGAAAACTTTTGTATGGTCAGCGCCTTTTACAGCAAGTAAATCAAGGTATTCTACCCATACCTTTTGTATCTCTTCTAAGCTAGCGTTTCCACCCATAAGGGTATTCATATAACCAACAGCATCCTTGCCGTTTGCCTCTTTGACTCTAGCAATATCAATTTGTGGATATCCACATTTAGCAAACAACTCGTTTGCACACAAAAGAAGATCTTGTTCGGTGTCAAGAACAGTGCCATCTAAGTCAAACATAACTAACTTTTTCATAAGATTTCTCCATAAAATTTTGATGCCCATATTATACAAAAGTAAATATATTATGTCAAGTAATTTATTTGCTTTTATTAATCATAAAATTATTAATTTTAGCGTATAAAAATGCAAGGAATAAAATGGTTAAAATTATTAGAAGTAACCAATAAAACGAACCGATTATATATGGAAAAACAGAAGAAAAGCCAAACAGACCTACGGGCGAAAAGTAATTAAAAAAGAAATATGGAAAATTTTCGCCCCTGCCGAAATCAATTTTAAGAAAAAACAAAAGCGTGCATAAAAAAGTATAAATTAGACCTGGAATTAGACAAAATAAACTCTCTTTTATACTTATAAATACTTTTTCTTTATCCACGAAAAAATCGGCGATTGCAAAGATTGGCACAACCACGTGTGTTATGATGCCACTCGTTGACCAAACGTGATAACTTTCATCAGCAAACGGAGCTAATACACAGCAAAAAATAATCCCTGTTAAAGTTATTGCAACTGTAAAAATATATCGAGTTATATATAAACTTGGTCTAAAATTATCTTTTATAGGTAAAAGAATTAACAAGGTGGATAAGAATATCCAAATATTTGATTGACTTGTAAAATATAAAAGCCGTCTTGTCCAATGTGAATATCCATCAAATTTTGCAGTGATTAGACATATGCTCAACCCTAAAAGTGAACATATGATGACGTTTACTTTTAATAAAATAGAAATATTTTTTCTCATAAAACTCAAAAATAAAAGACAATACAAGATTAGTATTGCCCCTATTTTTAATATAATTCATAGATTTATTGAAGTTTCTGTTTGCTTTTTCTTTTAAATTTTTCAACCAAATCCAACTTTAATTCACTTATCAACATTGCAATAAAAATTATTATAAAACCGATAATAACTGGTGGCGAGAGATATTCGCCCGTAAATATAATTGAGAAAAGCGTGCCGAAAACCGATTCTAAACAAAGTATAATAGACGCTTGGTTAACGTTGGTAAAGCGCTGACCAAAGATGAGCGCAAACTGTGCGTAAAGCGTGCAAACAATAGTTAAATATAAAATTTTCCAAATTTGTTCACCGTTTAGCGCAAAGGTAGAAACACCTTGTGGCAATTCAAAAATCAGTGATAAAATCATTATCAAAACGCCCACGGTTATAACTTCAACGATAAGCATCTTAATTGAATCGTAACCTTGTTCTTGATATCTATCAATAAATATAATTTGAAGTGCAAAGAACACTGCCGAAACAAGGGTTAACCCATCACCCATAAAGTTTATACCCTCATCAGCGCTTAAGCCTGAAAGCGAAACCAAACCTATACCGATTAAGCAAAGCACAGCAGATATAACGTGGTATAGTTTTGGGCGAACCTTATAAATAAGCCAAACTATAAATGGACACATAATGCAGTATGAAGAAGTTAAAAATGCATTTTTACCTGGAGAAGTATATTTTAAGCCTATTGTTTGCGTTGCATAAGCAGCAGCCAAGACTGCACCGATTATAACGCCACGCCAAAAAGTCTTTTTGTCCATAGTCTTCGTCTTTTTCCAAAAAATTAAGCCTAAGCCTATACCAGCGATTAAAAACCTTATTGCGATAACGTAAAAGGCTGGAACGTGTTCTATGGTTGACTTTAAGATAAAGAAAGACGAGCCCCAAACGATTGTTGCCGAAAAGAGCAATAATATTCCTATTAAATTTAACTTCTTACTTTTTTCCATAATATATCTTTATTTCCTACAAATAGTGATTATAACAAAATTAAGTCTTAAAAGCAAATATTTAGTATACTATAAAAAATTTTAATATTTTTATCAAAAAATATTTATTAAATATACTTGCGTGATTTTTTACTGTGGTGTATAATTATACAAAAGATTTTTTACGGATTGGAGGAATTTTTATGTGCAATGTATGTGGTTGCAACAAAAGACCTGAAAATATGGAGAGAATAACCACTATTGAACTTGCAAATGCATTTATTGACGAGCAAGTTGAACTCATTAGAAAACAAGTTGGTGACAAAAAAGTTTTACTCGCCCTATCTGGTGGGGTTGATAGTTCTGTTGTTGCAGCGCTTCTTATAAAGGCTATCGGCAAACAACTCGTTTGCGTGCACGTTAACCACGGTCTTATGAGAAAGGGCGAAAGCGAACAAGTTATTGAAATTTTCCAAAAAGGGCTTGATGCTAACCTTATTTATATCGATGCTACCGACCGTTTCTTAGACCTTTTGAAAGGCGTTTCTGAACCTGAAAAAAAGAGAAAGATTATCGGTGGCGAATTCATTAAAGTATTTGATGAACAAGCAAGAAAGCTTGAAGGCATTTCTTTCCTTGCTCAAGGCACAATCTACCCTGATATTATTGAAAGTAAAGGTGTAAAAGCACACCACAACGTTGGTGGCCTTCCAGAAGATATGCAATTTGAATTAGTTGAACCTGTTAAACTTTTATATAAAGATGAAGTTAGGGTTGTGGGTAAAGCATTAGGCTTGCCAGATGCAATGGTGGATCGCCAACCATTCCCTGGTCCAGGTCTTGGCGTAAGATGTCTTGGTGCAATCACTCGTGATAGATTACATGCCCTTCGTGAAGCAGATGCAATACTTCGTGAAGAGTTTGATAAAAGTGGCTTAGCAACTAGAGTTTGGCAATATTTTATCGCCGTGCCTGATATGAAGAGCGTTGGTGTTAAAAACGACATGAGATACGAAGGTTGGCCAGCAATTATTCGTGCCGTAAATACAGTAGACGCTATGACTGCTACCATTGAAGAAATTCCTTACGAATTATTGCACAAAATTACAGATAGAATCACCCACGAAGTAGAAGGCATAAACAGAGTTTTACTTGACCTTACACCAAAGCCTATCGGCACAATCGAGTGGGAATAATATAAACATTATATATAAGTGAAAAGGATAACGAAATTCGTTATCCTTTTTTTGTATGTTGTTGCATTTTTCAAAACTACTTATTCAATCCTAAAATATCATCTGCAGATACGTCTAATATTTCACAAAGATTTGCAAACGTATCAATAGAAGGGAATTTGTCTAATCTTACGTATTTGCTCACAGTAGATGGATTAATGCCAAGTTTATCTGCAATCTCTTTTTGAGAAAGATTGCTGTTCTTTATTTCTTCTCTTAATCTTTTTTGTATTTCTTTTAATTCAATCATATAAAAATAATAGCACAATGTGCAATTTTTTCTTGACAAAAGGCACAATGTGCCTTATAATAAGATTATTATTTTACAAAAGGAGAAAAATTATGTATTGTTCGCATTGCGGAAAAGAAGTAGAAGAAGGGGCACTAACCTGCCCACACTGTGGTTTCTTAATTAAAAAGGAAGAAATTAAACCCGTTAAGAGTTTTGGTGCAATTAAGGTGTTTATGATTTTAGGTTGCATTTTTAATGCATTTTTTTATTTAATACCATTATGTTGGTGCATACCAATGACTATATCTCTCAATAATAAGATAAAAAATGGAGAAAAATGCAGTACCTCATTTAAGGTTTGTACTCTTTTATTCGTGTGTATGATTGCTGGAATTTTATTATTATGTGATAACGATATTTAATAAAACATTATATATAAAGTAAAAAGGATAACGAAAATTCGTTATCCTTTTTTATTGTATATCACATACAAAATTTTTTATCAAGAGTTTTTAGTAAAAAATAAAACTCGACCATATACAAGCCGAGTTTGTTAAAATGGTTACTTTTTCATATTTACTGCAAGTATGCCTGATATCCCACCTATAATTGCTGTAAAAACTATGTCAAGAATAAAACTACCGTTAAAGGTTACACTGCCACTAAATAGAGAAAAAAGCAAGTATGTAATTATTGTTGTAAAAGCGCCCACCAAAGCACCTTTTACCAGCCCTAAATTTCCACGAATTGAAAGTGAACAACCTAAAAAAATGGAAATGATTTTTATAAATTGGTTAACAGCTTTTATAACCCCACTGCCAAGCAAAGCAAACTTAACGATAAATGCAAAGATTAAAACGCTGATAAGAGTTATAATAACTGCATATAAAACGCCTCTTAATACTCCAGAAAATATTCCTTTTTCGCTCATAAAAAACCCCACGTACTTTTCTATTAAAAAGTATGCGGGGAATAAAAATTCTATTCTTATTTTTAATTATTTTTCTTCAGTAGGTTGAGTTTCTTCCTTAACTTCTTCTACTGCTGGTTTTTCTTCTGTAGCTACCTTTTCTTCATCTTTTTTCGCTTTTTTAGAAGGTTTCTTTGCCTTTTGAGATGACTTCTCATCTTCTTTAACTTCTTCTTTAACTTCTGTTTCTATTTTAGCAGGTGCTGTTTGATAAATTGCGCCCTTATCAAACTTAACAAAACATTCTTTACCTTCCATACCAGTTCTTAAAACAAAAGTATTTTCAGCATTGTTAATTTCTGCAACAAAGCCACAAACACCACCGATAGTTTTTACTCTATCGCCAATCTTAATGCCGTTAACCATATCTTGGGCTTGTTGTTGTCTTTTCTTATTTGAGTGGCTTGACCAAATGAAAAGGCCAACGATTGCTACGAGTAAAACGATTATCATAATATAAGATGAAAAATCTGCTAATAAATTAAATATCATATTTATATCTCCTTTTTTGTTATTTATATATTGTAAATTATTTTAGTTTTTAAATCAAGTATTTTTTTAAATTATTTTGTTGTAAACGTTTATATCTTTACTTTTGGATAGGTATTGCCTGTTTTTGCATAAAATTCTTTTCTAAACTCACTAAACGAGTCTTGCAAAATAGCCTCTCTCATATTATGCATAAGCCTATTAAGATATGAAATGTTGTGTAAGCTAATCATCATTGCCCCCATCATTTCATTAACGTTTACCATATGCCTTAAATAAGCCTTGGTATAATTTTTACAGCAATAACAATCGCAATGTTCATCAAGTGGGGTAAAATCTTCTTTATACATACCATTTCTAACGACCACTTTGCCATTTTCAGTAAGCGCCGTTCCGTTTCTTCCAACCCTTGTTGCTAGAACACAGTCAAACATATCTATACCACGCATAACCCCTTCTACAAGACAGTCTGGACTACCCACGCCCATAAGATACCTTGGGATATTGGTTGGATAATATTCATACATGCTATCCATTATTTCATACATAAGTGGTTTTGGTTCACCAACCGATAACCCACCGATTGCAATTCCATATTTCGCATATGGAATAGTCTCTTTAAGGCTTATATTTCTTAAATCCTTAAACATATTGCCTTGAACGATTGGGAATAAGGCTTGGTTATCGTTTTGGTGTTTAATATAACACCTATCAAGCCATTTCAACGTTCTTTCCATTGCAATTTTGGAGTTGGCATAATCAGCACCATATGGCGAACATTGGTCAAACGCCATTATGATATCTGCCCCTAAATTGTTCTCAATTTCAATAGCTTTTTCTGGGGTAATAAAATGCAAACTTCCGTCCACGTGCGAGTTAAAATACACCCCGTCATCTTTAATTTTGTTCAATTTTGCAAGCGAAAATACTTGGAATCCACCACTATCCGTTAAAATAGGTCTATCCCAAGCCATAAACTTGTGTAGTCCACCAGCTTTTTTAACTATTTCATCGCCTGGGCGCATATAAAGATGGTATGTGTTCGCAAGGATAATTTGGCTTTTGGTTTCCTTTAAATCTCTTGGCATAACACCCTTAACACTCGCCTGTGTTCCAACAGGCATAAAGGTAGGCGTTTCTATATCGCCGTGTGGAGTGTGCAAAATACCAGCTCTTGCACCCGTCTTTGCATCTTGTTTAATTGTTTCGTAATAAAATTTTTCCATATCGTTTAAGTTTTTTCTTGTTTTTTTGCCTTATATTATAAACATACTATCTCCGAAGGAGAAGAACCTATATTTGTTTTCCACGGCAGTATTATAAACGTTTAAAATTTTCTCTCTAGTAGCAAGAGATGATACCAACATTATAAGTGTGGATTTTGGCAAGTGAAAATTGGTTATCAATGCATCAACACACTTAAACTTATAAGGTGGATAAATAAAAATCTCAGTATTATCTTTAACGGCACGAACAAATCCGTTTTCATCACTTGCGCTCTCAAGCGTTCTAACGCTAGTCGTTCCAACGGCTATAACTCGCCTATCTTCTCTTTTTGCAAGGTTAATTCTTTCAGCCGCTTTTTCATCTATTTCATAGTATTCACTGTGCATATGATGAGATAATATATCGTCAGTCTTAACAGGTCTAAAAGTACCAAGTCCAACGTGGAGCAACACGTCCACGATTTCCACGCCCTTTGCCTTTATCTTTTCGATTAGTTCATCTGTAAAATGTAGTCCAGCAGTAGGCGCAGCAGCAGACCCGTCAACTTTTGCATACACAGTTTGATATCGATTTTGGTCTTTGAGTTTTTCAGTTATATAAGGTGGCAAAGGCATTTCACCAACACGTGATATAACGTCCTCAAAAACTCCGTCATACTCAAACTTCACCCTTCTGCTCCCAGCTTCTTCAATAATCCCCAGAACTTCTAAAGAAAGTTCGTTAGATATAGTAAGCTTTGCACCAGTTTTTGCCTTTTTACCAGGTTTTACAAGGACTTCCCACTCGTTTAAATTAAAGCGTTTTAAAAGCAAAACTTCAACCTTTCCACCATTATCCGTGTATCCAAACATACGGGCAGGTAGAACTTTAGTGTTATTGCGAACTAAAACGTCCCCTGCTTTTAAATAGTCAATTATATCGTAAAAATGTTTATGTTCAATACTATCTTTTTCCCTATTGTAAACTAAAAGCCTTGAACTATCCCTTGGATATACAGGTGTTTGAGCAATGAGTTCTTCAGGTAAATAATAGTCAAAATCACTAGTTTTCATCTGTTTGTGGTTTATCCTTTATTATGTTTGCTGGTGGAACGAGTCCTATATGACGATAACCACCCTCGAGTAAAATTCTTCCCCTTGGGGTTCTTGAAACAAATCCAAGTTGCAACAAATATGGCTCGTAAACGTCCTCTATAGTGTTTGCATCTTCGTTTATGGTTGCGGCTAAAGTATCAAGTCCCACAGCCATGCCATTAAACTTGGTTGCCATTGCTGTTAAAACTTTAATGTCAATAGCATCAAGCCCACAATCATCAATCTCCATCATATCGAGCGTCTTTTTAGCATCTTCTATAGTTATGCTATCGTGACCTTTAACAGTCGCATAATCACGCATACGGCGAAGAAGTCTGTTCGCTATTCTCGGCGTGCCACGGCTACGTTTTGCGCCTTCAATAGCTGCTTCTTTATCAATATCAAAATTAAGCATCTTTGCAGAACGCGTTATGATTAAAGCAAGTTCTTCTATCGTATAGGTTTGCAAACGGAAAATTAGCCCAAACCTGTCTCTTAATGGTGATGAAAGCATACCTGCTTTAGTGGTTGCACCGACCAACGTGAATTTTGGAAGAGCTATTCTAACCGTGGTGGCAGATGGGCCTTTACCCGTGATTAAGTCTAAAGAAAAATCTTCCATTGCAGAATATAAAATTTCTTCAACGTTATGATTTAGCCTATGAATTTCATCAATGAAAAGAACGTCCTTTTCGTTTAAGTTAGTAATGATAGCAGCAAGATCTGCAGCCCTTTCGATTGCAGGACCACTCGTGATTTTTATTTGCGAGTTCATTTCGGTTGCGATAATATGCGCTAACGTTGTTTTACCAAGTCCAGCAGGACCATAAAGTAAAACGTGATCAAGCGCATCGTCTCTCATTTTAGCCGCCGCCATTGACACTGCAAGATTATCCTTAATCTTCTCTTGTCCAACGTAACCGTCCATAGATCTTGGACGGAGCACGTTTTCAATTTCATCATCTTCATCAAGCATAGTGCTTGTAACGAGTCTTTCTTCTTCCATATGCTACCCTATCTAAAATTTTTAAGCGCAAAAGAAACGATTTCCGAAAGGGTTTTTGCACCCATTTCCTTTGCTGATTTTATTCCTTTAACACACTCTTGTTTAGTAAGCCCCAAACTCATAAGTGCGATGATTGCATCTTTATTTTCTTCTTCGGTGTTGTCTTTAAGTGGTTTTACTTCAATTTCGCCCGTTTCCATGTCGATTGCCCCGAACTTTTCGCGAAGTTCAACAATAATTCTTTCAGCCGTCTTTTTACCAAGCCCCTTTATTGAAGATAAACCCTTAACGTCAGACGTGGCAATTTTTATTGCCAAATCTCCTAAATTCATATTTGACAAAATAGTGATACCCATTTTTGGACCCACGCCTGAAACTGAAATGAGTTTTAAGAACATTTCCTTTTCTTCTAACGAAATAAAGCCGTAAAGATAAACTCCGTCCTCTCTAACAGCAAGATAAGTGTAAACCTCGCCTTGCCCAGCACTAATAAGTTTATTATAAACGGCTGACGAGCAAGCCACTTCATAACCTATCCCATTATTTTCAATAAGCACAACGTTATCGCTGTGTGATAAAACTTTACCATTAATATAACCTATCATATTTCCTCGTTAAATACGGAATAATCCGCCAAGCTTGTTCGTTTGCGCATGTGTCAATGCAACAGCCAAGGCATCTGCCGCGTCATCTGGACGTGGAATACCTTTTAAGCCCAAAAGTGTTTTAACCATTTTTTGCATTTGTGGTTTATCGGCTCTGCCATAACCAGTCAACGCTTGTTTGATTTGAAGGGGTGTATATTCAAAAATTTTGCCACATTCTTTGGTTGCTGTTAAAAGAACGACACCTCTTGCGTGGGCAACGGCAATACCCGTCTTAACGTTTTTTGCAAAGAAAAGTTCTTCTATGGCAATTTCATCAGGCTTAAAGGTTTCTATAATTTGCTTAACGCCCTTTTCAATCAAAATAAGCCTTTCAGGAAGACTTAAGTCTTTTGGCGTGGAAACAATGCCATAATCAACCATTTCTGGTTTATGCCTTTTATCAGTTTTAATTACCCCATAACCAAGTGTTGCTAGCCCCGGGTCAAATCCAACTATAATCATACACATTTATTTTACTTAATTTTAATCAAAAAGTCAAATTTTAGTATATATATTTTATATATTATAACCTAATAAGTTAATCGTTTATTTATAAGTTAATATAATTCTACCCCATTATTAGCAGTAAAATGCAAAAATAAGTTACGTCATAAAAATCAGACAGTCACATTAAAAAAATAAAAATAAAAGCACCTATACGTCTTTAAGACTTTTAAGTGCTTTTTATTAAATTTAGGAATTAGCTCTTGCAACTGTTATTTTTATAGAATCACCAAGCGTTAAATTTAGCCTTGCATTAAAAACAGCCGCTTTAAAAGTGTTTGTGGAAGTTATTTTTTCGCTATATCCATCATATTCCACTTTTACTATATAATCACCCTTTTTTAATTTTTCATACGAATTACTATGTTCCTCAACCGAAAGGATAATTACTGAACTTCCGTCCACCTTGTCTTCATCTTCAGTTATGGTCACACCTAAACTCCATCTGCCCTCAATATAGCCATAGTTTGTTTGAGTGTTACTTTTAATCAGTCTTTCAGCTATTGCCATAAAACCATTTTCGCCATAAAATGGTATGGCGTAATTCATGCCTTTATAAACGTCACTGCCAGCATTAGTAATGCCTATCAATTGACCTTTCATATTAAAAAGTCCACCACCTGAATTTCCGTGCGTTATTAAGCAGTCGTGTTGAATTAAGGTCATATATCCGATTGAATCGATAGCAACCAATCTATCTAGATAACTTATATTTCCACTCAAGAATGTCATAGGTAATTGTCCCGTTGGGTTACCAATCGCAAACACCTCTTGCGCATAATTTAAACTGCCGTTTAAATAATCTTCAGATTGTGGAAAAGTTGCTTCTTGTATATTTATAGGAGGAAGAGGAATTCTACCAAGCGTGCTGAGCTTCAAAACTGCAACGTCAGCATCTCTATCCCCACCAACTAAACTTACTTCTTGAACTTGAAATGGATTATTGGTTTTTACCCCTCCGATATAGCCACTGAAAATATATCTTTCATCATAATCCAAATCACCATGATTTCTTAAGTTGGTATCTGGAACACAAACAGAAATTTTCCCTGCACCAGATACAACGTGATGACAAGTTAGAACGTAATATTCACCTAAACTACGACCACCGTCAATATCGACTATAACACCCGATCCATAACCTAAGTCTTGCCCTTTTTCATCTTGCATTATAATTTTAACTATCGAACGATTTACACTGGCTGCAGCATCTTCAATTTGTGCATAATCTTCTGTTTTTCCATTAGTATTAAAAGTAACTTTTTCAATGTTTGGAGAAGCAGTATCGTTGTAAGTATCACAAAAAATTAATTGTTTGTTTAACTCTATATCGACGGTTACTTGAGTTGTATAATTTGTATTATACTCTTGCTCTATGTCCAAAATCAATGAACACCCAGAAGCCGAGATCATAAACATTAATACAAAAATCAATGAAGTTAATCTGTTGAAAATCTTTTTCATTTTGTTACTCCGCAACTATTTTAATATATTTTACCATATTTTTCTTGAAAATATATTAAATTAGCAAAAAAAGTTGAAGGTGTTTTTTCTATAAATAAGAAAAGGGCTTTGCGCCCTTTCCACTCCACAAAACTGTGGAGTGGTACTACCGAACAATCTTGTGGATATTTTAACGGCAGTAACACCTTTTATGGTAAATTTTTATAAAATTTACCTTACTACCGACACATATATTGTCGGCAATTATATTAAAAATATACTTATCACTTTAAAAAAGTGATACCCTAAGAATAATTTATTAAAACTATTCTTCATCCTCTTCCGGTAAATCAACATTATGATATACGTTTTGAACGTCATCAAGATCTTCCAAAGCATCAATAAGCCTATTGAACTTTGCAAGTTCTTCACCAGCTAAAGTAATCTTATTTTGTGGCAACATTTCAATTTGTGCTTCAAAGAAGTTTAAGCCCTTTTCTTCAAGATATTTTCTTACGCTTGAGAAATCTGCAACTGAAGTGTGAACGATAAATGCATCGTCTTCTGCAATAAAATCGTCTGCACCTGCTTCTAAAGCGTATTCCATTACTGCATCTTCTGATAGGTCTGCAGTACGTTCTACAACGATAACGCCCACCGTTGAGAAAGTGAAAGAAACGCAACCAGCGTTACCAAGTGAACCACCGTGTTTACGCATTGTAGTTCTAACAAAGTCAACAGTTCTGTTCTTGTTATCGGTCAAAGTCTTAACGATAACGGCACTGCCTGCTGGGCCATATCCTTCATAAGTCAATTCTTCATAGTTTGCACCACTAAGTTCTCCCGATGCCTTTGCAATACATCTCTTGATGTTTTCGTTTGGCATATTAACTGCTTTTGCCTTTGCAATAGCATCAGCAAGTTTAGAGTTTGTATTTGGATCTGGATTTGATTTTGCAGCAACTGCTATTTCTCTACCAACCTTAGTAAAAATTTTACCTTTAGCAGCATCTGTCTTTGCTTTTTTTGCGGCGATATTCGCTGCATGAGAATGTCCTGACATAATTATCTCTCCTTATTGTAAATTTGTGTTTTTAGGTTTTGACTCTGATATTATTGATTAGTTCAATATGATTTAATGAGATGAAGAGTCAGAACCATTATTCTTTAATGCATACATTAGAATCCCTGCCGAAACGGATGCGTTTAAACTTTCCATGCCGTTTTCCATAGGAATACTAACGATTAAATCTGCTTTTTTCTTGAGGGCTAAACTAACGCCCTTTCCTTCATTGCCAATAATAAGGCAAAAATCTTTACGACCTTTTAATTCAAAAACGTTTTCCCCGTCCATATCTGCAATACATAACGGCAAATTGATAACTTTTAATATATCTTCTATTGCCCCACGCATAACGTTTGCACGAAAAACACCACTCATACTACATCTAACGGCTTTTTGTGAATATGCATCTGCTGAGTCCAAGGTCATATAGATATCTTTATATCCAGATGCTACAGCCGTTCTTATAATCGCCCCGACGTTATTTGGGTCGGCAACACCGTCAAGCAATAAACAACTTCCCGTTGGGGGCTTCAATTTACCGTCCTTTTTATAAGCAACGGCGAGCACACCTTGTGGGGTTACTTCTTCGCTGATATAGTTAAAGACTTCGCTGGTCACAATCTCAACCTTAAAAGGACAGCCAAAAAATTGCTCGGCTTTATTTTCAGTACAAACGATTTCACGAATAGAAAGAGATAAATCCATTGCTTCTTTAACAGGCTTAACACCTTCTACCACGAAAACACCGAGATTATCACGATTTTTCTTATCCCTTAAAGAACGAATTTCTTTAACGAGTGAGTTTTGTTTTGAACTAATCATAATTATCAAAAGAAAGCCTATCTTAATTTAAGGTAGGCTTTACATTTTTATTAGATATTAGCCTTTGCTTTTTCGCAAAGTGCAGTAAATGCAGCAGCATCAGAAACTGCTATTTCTGCAAGAACCTTTCTGTTTAGGTCAATGCCAGCCTTCTTAAGACCGAACATAAATTTGCTGTATGATAAACCGTTAAGTCTTGCACCAGCATTAATTCTTGCAATCCACAAAGTACGGAAATCTCTCTTCTTTGCTTTTCTTCCATAGTAAGCATAAAGTTGAGCCTTCATAACGGCTTCTCTTGCTACTCTGTATCTCTTACTTCTTCCACCAAAGTAACCTTTAGCGAGTTTTAATATTTTTCTACGCTTCTTTACAGCGTTCACAGCTCTTTTAATACGCATAATAAAATCTCCTTATAATCAATTATTACTTATTGTAAATAAGCGTCTTTACTGTCTTTTCTTGTGTTGCATCAACGTATGCACCAGCACACAAGTTGTTCTTTCTCTTTCTGTCTTTCTTAGTTAAGATGTGGTTCTTGCCTGAGCAAGCTCTTTTTACTTTGCCTGTTGCGGTTACGTTAAAACGCTTTTTAGCCGCACTCTTGGTTTTCATTTTAGGCATAATTTTACCCTCCGTTTAATTATTTAATTTAATTTTACGCTTTTGTTGGCGCAAGCATCATCCAGATGTTTCTGCCTTCAGTTAGCGGATTCTTTTCCATTGTTCCAAACTCTTTAACTATTTCGTAGAACTTTGTCATTACTTCTAAACCTAGTTCAGAGTGAGCCATTTGACGACCACGCATTCTTATTGAAACTTTTACCTTGTTCCCTGCAGCAAGGAATTTTTGTGCTTGTTTTGCCTTGACGTTTAAATCCCCAACGTCGATAGTCATTGAAAGCCATACTTCTTTAATTTCAATAACCTTTTGGTTCTTTTTGGCTTCTTTTGCCCTCTTGTTTTGTTCAAACAAGAATTTGCCATAATTCATAATCTTACAAACCGGTGGATTTGCATTTGGAGAAATCTTAACAAGGTCAAGCCCTGCTTCTTCAGCAGCATTTAATGCTTCTCTTGAAGATAAAATCCCAAGTTGTTCGCCATTTTCACCGATTAAGCGGACTTCTTTATCGCGAATTTCCGCATTGATTTGATGTTCCTTTTTAATAACAGTTTACCTCTCAATAAAATTTATAATTAAAGCACTTGCCTTAAAAACTATAAAAAAACGGGTCGCTTTAATAATAAGCAACCCAAAAATACTCATAGTATAGGCATAAAACCTCCAAAAGTATTGAACCAAACAACCTCAATTAGTGCTGGTGAGAAGGGTCACTTCTTCTTTAAGCCTTAATATAATACAACAATTACGCGTTATTGTCAAACGTTTTTAAGCAAAATTAAATAAATATTCTTTAATTACTCTTAAAACTTTATTTAACTTCACCATCATTAAAATATAAAATACCCAAAGTATTGGCACCACAGTGACTTGCTATCGTTCCACCTGCGCGCGTTTCATAAATATTTTTAAATCCTCTTTCTTTGACAGCATTTCTTGCAGCTTCAAGCATTTCCTCACTAGCCGTCGTATAAGTAATAAATACTTTATCTAAGTCTGGAGTATTGAAATCTTCAAGCACTCCTTCACAATACTTTTTAACTGCTTTTTCAATAGAACCCTTATGTTTTCTATCCGAAGACATCTTTCCGTTTTTAACCACAATCCTTGGTCTAATCTTCAAAATACTCGCGCCTAATAATGAAAATAAATTACATCTTCCACCCTTGTGCAAATAATCAAGCCTTTCTAGAACAAAACTAACTTGTAAATTATTTGCCCTTTCTTGAACTTTTTTAGCAATATCAGATGGTTGTTCTCCTTTATCAATAAGTTCTTTTGCATAAATTCCAAGTAGTGAAATTCCCGTTGACAAACTCAAACTATCTACAACAAAAACTCCTTCAACGTTTTGCGCAGCGCGAATTGCATTTGAACAAGAAGAAGAAATACAACTTGATAAAGATATGTGAATTACTGCATCACAATCTTTTTTAAGTTGTTCAAAATATTCGGTATATTCAAATTCGTTAATAGCATTGGTTTTTGGCAATGTTCCAGTTTGATCAACGTAATCAAACATTTCCTGAGTAGTAACTTCACCATCAACAAACGTTTTTTCTCCAAGCGTGATATGAAATGGTATAATCTTAAAATCATACTGATTAATTAACTCTTTAGATAAGTCACAAGTTGACTCTAACGAAATTATAATTTTCATCTAGCAAATCTCCTCAAATTCTGTATATTTATA
>JAZUSI010000027.1:0-2592 GCA_045606665.1 Christensenellaceae bacterium | reverse complement strand
GAAGAAAAGAAAAAACTTAATAAAAAAGAAAAAGAAGAATTAATGGTTAAAGACTTTAATAAATGGGCAAGAATTTAATAAGAAAGGTAGGTGGAATATATGAATAATAATCAAGGTATGAATTTACATATAAAAACAAGTGCTAAAGAAGCAACAGTTGAATTAAACACAGTTTTAACAAAATTAACTGATATTAGTTCACAATTAGACCAAATTATTACAAATACAACTAAAGTAAAAAAAGTCACAAAAAAAACAACTAAAGATGTTAATAATTTAGACAAAATAGTAAAAGGTTTGGGTCTTGGTGCTTTATACAAAGGTTTTCAAAAAGTTGCACAAGTAGCATATCAAACTTCTAAAGTTTATTCTGGTTATATAGAAGATTTAAACGTATTAAAAGTTGCATTTGGAGATACTGCTGATGAAGCAAAAAATATGGTAGAGGGTCTTGCAGATATTACTGGTTTTGATGAAGCAACATTAGTTAGAATGACTGCTACATTTAGACAATTATCTTCTACGTTAGGTTTAGCAAATAAAGACGCAGACTTATTATCAAAAAATCTAACTAAAATGGCTTTAGATGTTTCATCATTATATAACCTAGATTTAGGTACTGCTCAATATGCATTACAAGGTGCTTTAACTGCACAACCAAGAAGTATAAAAACACATACTGGAGCAGATGTTACTCAAGATACTTTACAAGCAGATTTAGCAAGACTTGGTATTGACAGAAAAGTAAGTTCACTAAATCAAGCCGAAAAAGCGATAATTACATATTTAAGTTTAGAAAGACAATTGATTAATTCTAACGGAGATTTAGCAAGAACAATTGAACAACCAGCAAATATGTTAAGAATATTTGAAGAACAAGTAAAACGTGCAGGAAGAAGTATAGGTAATATATTTATTCCAGTTATTAAAACAGTAATTCCGTATTTAACTGCATTTTTAATGGTATTTAGTGAAATTGTTGATGTTATAATGACTTTCTTAGGTATTGACACAGATAGTTTCTGGGCTAATATGGAAAGTGGCTCTGGGAATTTGGCTAGTAATTTAGGCAGTATAGCAGAAAATGCCAAAAAAGCAAAAAGTGGACTTAGAGGTTTTGATAAACTTAATGTTATTACAACACCATCATCGACTTCTGGTGGAAGTGGTTTAGATTTAGGCGTTGATAGTAGAATATTAGACGCATTAGATGAATATGATTTAAAACTTGATGGTATAAAAACAAAAGCCACAGAAATAAGAGATAACATAATGGAATGGTTAGGTTTTACTCAAAAAACTAATAGATATACTGGAGAAGTATCTTGGGAATATCAAGGTTTAAAAACAACATTAGAAAACATTTTAAATTCTTTTCTGGAAATGCCACCAGTTTTAAAAATAATTGTTGGGTTTGGTATATTAACTTCTGTTAACAAAATATATAACACAATTAAAAAAATAATGGCTTCTGTTGCGATAACAAAAATAAAAAATTTATTTAAAGCCATAAATAAACAAGGTTTAGATTTAACTGTTCATAACACTTTGCAAACAATGTCGAATACTAAAAAAACATTAACTGCACTTGGTGGAATTGTTAGTATGGGGATTGGACTAAGTGGAATTTCAAATTCAGTAAAAGATATTGCAACAAACGGTTTAAGTGTATATAACGCTTTTGAGTTAATACTTTCAATAATTGGTTTGGTTGGTGGTGCGATTACAACAGTTACTATATTAGCAGGAGGACTTAGCACTTCTTTAGCAATAGCAACTGGTGGTATATCTGTTGTTGTAGGTGCTATTGTAGGGTTAGTTGCTTGGCTTGGCACTGAACAAGAAGAAACAGAAGAAACAGAAGAAAAAATTGATGACATAACTCAAAGTTATATCGAATATAAAGAAGCAATAGAAGAAGTTAATAAAAAAATTGAAGAAAATACTGAATTAAGTTTTGGACAAGCAAGTAGAGCAGAAGCGTTAGTTGGCGAACTTGGTTTATTAATTGATGAAAACGGAAAAGTTGTTGGTTCTCACGAAGAAGTTTCTGAAAAATTAAAAACTCTTAATGAATTGTTAGGTACAAATTACGAATTAACCGGAGATATTATAACAATCGATGGCGAAAGTAGAGTTACAAAAAAACAATTAACAGATGAAATTTATAAATATTGTGAAGCATTAAGAACAGAAAGTTTATTGGAAGCAACCAAAGAAGAATATAACATTGATTTAAAACGTCAATTAGATTTACAAAAACAAATAAAACAATTAACTAAAGAATTAACAGATGACCAAAAAAATTACGATATGACTTCTGTTGATGGTGTTAAAAATTTTCTAACTAATAACGGCGAAAAAATAAATCAATTAAATAATTTACAAGGTCAATTAGAAACAAATTCAAAAAAATTAGAAAACTATGAAAAAGCGTCATATGAAGCAAGTGTTGGTAACTATGGAAAGGCGATGGACTTATTAACAACAACAATCGACGATATAGAAGTTGGAAGTGCTGAAACTGTTGAGGGAATTATTAAAGAGTTTGATAAGTTACCAACAGATATAGAAAGTATATTAAAAGAAGTA
>JAZUSI010000026.1:0-3520 GCA_045606665.1 Christensenellaceae bacterium | reverse complement strand
CTTTGAACTCATCAATAACACTTTGTGCTTCTTTTACACATTGTTCTTTTGTTTCAATAACTGCATCATCAACAATATCAGCGATTGCGATAACTTCTTTACTTTCTTTGGTATAGGTTTCCACGAGTTCTTGAACGTGTTTGTTGTTAATGTTTTCGCTAACTGCAATTAAAAGTTTTTCCAATTTTTCGTTTTTAGCATTGATAACTTGTAATTTTTCTTCGTAGAAATCTTTTAATTCTTTTATCTTTGCATCGCTTTCTTCTTTGTGCTTCTTGAAAGAAGTTGCTAATTCTTCTACTTTCATTGTGGCTTTAATATACACTTTTTTGCCTAAACTCGTTTTTGAGAAGATTACCAATGCAAAAATGCAAACAGTAAGCACCGATGTGCCGACTACTGGTAATTGTAAATTAAAAAACCATTCAAACCATTCTTTTACTTGTTGCATAATTCTTCATACTCCTCTTTTGAAAGTTCGCCACGATTAAATGCGAGTTCGTTTTTGACTTTCTCTAAATCTTCTTCAAGAATTGCAATAACATCTTCTAAACGCTTTCTTGTTTCAATTTCTTTCGCTTGATGAAGTGTTGCTTGTTCTCTCAAAGTTTTAATTTGTTCTTCGTTTAGTGTCTTTAGTTCAAAAATTGCGACAACTTCGCCTAATTGGTTTTTTTGAACACCGACTTGAACTAATTTTTTGAGTGCCATATTTTTGCCCCCTTATTTCTTTTTTGAATAATAATGTATTTGCGCTAATCGTTTTTGTGCTTGTTGTTTTGTTGGATATGGGCGAGATAGGGTTTTACCACTTTCGCTTTTAACGATCCAACCTTTGCTTGTTTGCTTAACCATATTCTACTCCTTACACCTTAATAGGTAAATCTAAATCGAGATTTGGCAGAACTTCGCTATCGGTTGTAACAGTTCCGCCATTTTCAGTAAATATGCGAGTTGCAATATCAGCGACTTCTTCATCTGTTTCGTATGCTACCCAACCAGTTGGTTGAATTGTTGTGCTGCCATTAACAACACCTATTCTTCCAGAAGTCAAAGCAAATATAGAGTTTGTGTTACCACGACTTGATTGTGCGATAGTAGGATAATTAGAACAATAAATATTAGCAACAGTAGTTGTGGTTGCTGGTTTTTTAATATCTTGCACAACATCGCTTAACCAACAAACCCAATCGTTGTAATATGTAAGATTTAATTTAGACAAATCAACCCAAACCAATCTTTTTCGTGGAATACGAATAACTTGTGGTGTAGCGAGTTCGTAGTAGAGTATATAATCACTTAAAGAAGATTTAACTTGTGTAGCATCAGTTCCTAATGAACTATCATTAATTAAAACATTACCACCACTATTAATACACACAGTTTTGGTTGTTGTAGTAATTAAGTTTTCTTCAACTTGTAATAATTTGTTACATATAGCATTTGCTCTAACAAGATAACCTGGTCTTTTTGCTTTTCGATTTATGTCTGTGGAATATGCTGTATATGATGTTCCTACATAAGTATAATTCAAACTACCTAAATCCACACTACTCACATTCTTCGTAAACACATATTCATTGCTTGTAATTTCCATAGTATCATGTGCGTTTAATGCGCCATTCCCTTGATAAATAAATGAAATAGATGCGCTTGGTTTGTGTGGTTTGTAAGTAGTTGGTAAAGTTGAGCCAACAACCACCATATCTTCACTTGCTTGTGTTGTTGATAAATTGGTATCCCAACCAATTCTAATGTAGCCATCTATTTCTATTGTTTGGTTTGTTTCACTTGACACATTATCAAAAATTGCTCTAACAAATGTTTTGTTTTTATCATATAAGCAACATTTCCAGTATTGACCACTTAATGTATGTTTGAAAGAATACGAACCACTGTGAACAGCAATAAAATCAGTAACACATCTATTTGCATTTTCTGTTACATTACCATTTACTGGACTTAACGAATATCCACCAATTAAAGCATTAAGGTCTAACAAATTGTATGGTTCTGTCGCAATTTCCCCAACATTCGTTCCTTTATATTCGCCTTGGTTATACGCGATATAGCCACGATTTAAGAGATTTTGCACTCGTTTGTCCGTAAGTGTTGTAGGCGTGTCAAACGGAAACATTTGAGTTAGGTCTATTACTTGTGGGCAAAATGTAATGTCGGTAGTTGAAGTAAAACCTGTGTAAACTACCAATACTGCATATTTATGCCCAGAAATATTGCTTAAAATTACGCCTTTTCCGTTACTTTGTGTATCGGAAGACCCAGCAAACGACATTTCATAAGTTGTATTACTTTGATTTTTCAAATTGGAAATACATAAATATTTGTGTCCATTAATTGCTTCCCAACCACCACCAAGTGTAAATGATGCAAAAGCAGTTGCACCACCACTATCTGTATGGAAATAACCACTTATTTGGTCACTATTTCTTACAGCAGTTACACCATTAAGAGTTGTAGAGCCAGCACTAAACCTAATTAGTTGATTTAAGACTTCGCCATTCGCATAAATCTTTGCGATTTTGCCTTTTACAACTTCGCTACCTTTTGTAAGCAAAGAATTATAAACATACGGAAAACTTGTTAAATCAAAGTCCCAAGTCCCATAACTTGCTAATGTGAGTAATGTTCTTCTTCTATGTGATAACATAAGATTTACACCCCACTATTATAAAGACCAGTTAATTGCGACTAATGCGCCATTTTCAATTGAACATTCAAGTGTCATTCCTGCTGGTAAAGTTAAAACATTTCCACTTATAACCACACTTGCATCATTACAAATAATTGTGACAATGCTTGTGAAAGTAAGGTTAATTGCGCTTGAACCAACATTTGAAATAATTGCACGATATTCTGAATAACAACCAGTTGGTGCGGATTTTAGCGAAAATGTAGTATCGGCTGAAAGCGAGATTTCGCTAATTGTTTCGTATGGTAATGTTGTGATTGTGTTATCGGCAACATATTTGCCAAAGAGAATTGAATAGGAATCACCAATGGTATATGAGTTTGTTCCGTCGCTTATACTCTCGCAATAAACAGTTCTCCATTTGTAAACGCTGTTGCCAAAATCAAATCCTGTTGAAGCAGGTAAAACAGGTTTATAGATAGACATTAAAGTTGTTCCTAATTCAAGAAGATTTGAAGTTCCTCTTTTAATTTGAATGTTGTATTGATTTGTAACGATAGAGTAACTCGTTTCAGCGGCTGCGTTATATAAATCAATTTTTCCACTTGAATATAAATCTCTCCATTTATTATATGAAGTACCTAAATCTCTTGTTCCGTCGCTATTAGAAATTAAATTAGCATTAAATGTAAGGAACCCTCCACCATAAGTAAGTCTATCATTTCCAGAAGAATCCTTAATTGTTTCACATTTAATTCCATTGCTAAAAGTTTTAACTCCTGTAATTGTTTGGTCTGTATTGGTAGTAACCATATTGCTTAAATCAATACTTGTTGTTCCCAAATCCATCCAATCGTTATCTTCCCAAAT
>JAZUSI010000025.1:0-14904 GCA_045606665.1 Christensenellaceae bacterium | reverse complement strand
AATTAGCAAGTAATATATTATGTAATAAAATTTTATTTATTAAATTTTGCATTTGACTATTAAACTCTCAATATGATATAATATTCCAAAACTAGTAATGGTGTTATATGATTTGTTTTGTTATCGCATTAAAAAAAGAAGCAGAAGGCTTGCTTAATAAGGCAACCAACCTAACTGAATTTCAACTTGCCGACAAACCCGCTTACTCTTGTAAATTAACCAATAAAGATTGTATAATTGCAATCAGTGGGATTGGAAAGGTTAGTGCAGCACTCACCACACAACTTTTAATCGATAAATATAATCCTGAATTTATTATCAATTTTGGAACTTGTGGTGGAATGAACAACAGCGTGGAAATATTAAAATATTATGCAATAGAAAAATGTTGTCAATACGATTTTGACTTAAGCTCTCTAGACAACGTTCCCGTTGGATATATTCAAGAGTATGATACCGTGTTTTTCAATGCATACACAAAAGGTTTGAACTTTTTGCCAAAAAGCATAGTTGCAAGTGCTGATAAATTCACAAGCAAAGAAAAAGACGTTAAAATTATCAACGATATGGGTTGTAGTGTTTGCGATATGGAAGCAGGTGCAATAGCACAGGTATGCACATCAAACAACGTATCTTTCATTGCAATAAAAGGTATCAGTGACGTACATGGAAGTGGTGTTCAACAAGAGCAATTTTATAAAAATCTATCTGCTGTTGGAAATGGTTTCCCAGAAATTATACTTAAGGTTTTAGAAACATTATAGAATACATAAAAGACTCACCGAATTTTCGGTGAGTCTTTTATTTTTTACCAATAAAATTAAAAATTCAAACCTCTTTCATAAATTGCAAGTTCGTGTTCCATCATATGTTTTACTTGGCGAATTTTCCACTCAATATGTATTCTATCACCTGCATAACCCATTGATGCTTCATAACCTAATGCAGAGTCTTTATCCACTGCTTTTAATGCCTTTTCAGCATTCTTAATTTCAGCCGCACCAAGTTTTCTTATACCATCGATTATACTCTTAACTTCCTTGTTTGAAGATGCGATAAACAGTCTTTGACGGTAAATATACATCTTTTTAACATTAATGTCTGTAGTAAAGCAACAAACCATATATTCGCCCATATTTATTAAACGTTTTATAGTTTTGCTCTTCTTTGGCAATTCTTTTAATATCTTTAAGCCTTTTGTAATGAGGGCAATTATATCTTTTAAGATTTTCATTTCCACTCTCATTCTTACACTATGAAGAGTAAACAAGCCTTCTGCTGATTTTCTTCCACTTTGCAAGTGATATTCTTCAGTTATTCCACTCTTTGAATGCTTTGGCAAAGCGTCAAAATACAAACTTTCCGGTGGTTTAGGGAAAATTCCAAGCGCAAGTGGATAAGCTGGACCAACACGCATTGCACAATATTGCTCATCATCAGTTGGCATATACATTTTTATTGCATCGCTCCATATATCTAAAGCTTCTAATACCTTTTCCGTTTGCCCTTCTGCAAAACCACCGATAACGTCTTTCAATATTTTATCTTTATCATCAGCAAAATAGTTAAATGCCTTGGTTGAAATTTGCGTAATAAATGATGGATAATGCCCAAAGTGGTGAGATTCCATAAGTCCACAAAGTCCGTATTTTTCATTACATTCACGGAGTGCTTGATATCTTCTCATCCATTGTTGTGGGAAAGGTTCAAATGGCATACATCCAAAGTCCCAAGTCCTTCCACCAGCGTTACACATTGCGTATAATTTAATGCCCCTGCGTTTTGCTGCCTTTGCTTCGCTCAAGAAGTAATCGCCTGGACCTTCAAAAGCAACTGAATAATCGCAAACTCTTTCAGTTATACCATAATTTGTAGGCAAGTTTTGGAACATTTCAAACGTAACCAAAAGACTGATATCGGTTGGAAGCTTATCAATAAGTTCAATCCTTTCTTTTTCAGGCGCCCAACCCCAGTTATAAGTCCAGAATACAATATCAGCATCTGCTTTTTGACGTCTAATAACCCTTTTAACTATATCAAGCCATAATGGAAAATCCTCACATGGCCACCATCCAGGTGCTGGTTTTGGATCCGGAAAATTATCTGCGTTTAAAAATTCCCTATGAGTTCTACCAGTAGTCCTAGTATCGTGACTTGGGAATTGAACTGATTCACCAACAAAAACCATTCCTTTAAGTTTGTTATGCGCCTTAAAGACACTGCCAAATGCTTTGTCAAACACTTCTTCTGCATCATCTGCATAAGGACTATAAAATACTGAACAATAGCAATACGCATAAACGTCTATACCATAACTTTCAGCACGTTCGCACAAATCATTCACATCGTACTCACCCATTGATGATTGATTTACCCCTCTAACGAAAAGTAATATGGCATCAACACCAGTTTTTGCAAGCTTTAAGAGATATTTATTTGGAAAAACGTCAAGATCATATGCCGAGTGTGTCATTCTAGGCGAAAACATCGGCTTATTCTTTGTTTTACCTTTTACTAAATATGGTGCTTTTGCTTCAGTCATCATATCCTCAATATCGTAAATTGCTTGCGCTAAGCCCCTTTCGTCAAACGCTCTAATTTCGATTTCATCATCCTTAATTTCTATAACTCTACCTTTATAAGAACATACGTCTTCTAAATTTTCTTGAGTTAAAACAAGCTTGATTTTGATAGGATTTGCGCCGTTTTCTTTTACACCAAAGCAAACTTTTATGTAATCGTACATATCTTCTTTTGCATGAGACACAACTTGTCCTTCAAAACCTTCAAAAACAAATCCATCAAGGATAGATATTTCATTTGATGCTTTATCTCTCATTTGATATTCAAATGGTTGGTTAGATGTTGTCAATTCCTTTCTAAACGAAAATCTTTTTTGTGCCATAATTTCTCCATTAATAATTTCATTTGTTGTATAACAAAATTTTTTAATTTTTAACAATGATATGCAATATTACTAAAACTATACGCAAAATAAAAATTATAATTTTGCGTATAGATTTTTTACCTTATTTTAGCTTGCAAAAAGTGTCGAAGAACTTTTTGCAATAAAGGAAGGGCAGGCTTTTTTTTTGCCTTTTTTCTAATGGCAACACGCCTATAACCTTGACCTGACGTGGTGCGGACAACAGGTAATTCCCCTGTTAGGGGAAATGTCTCACAATACTTCTTGCCTTGCTGATGCGACAAAAGGGTTGCCGTCCCCTGCAAGGGATTGAACCGATGGTTCAAATCGCATTGTGTAACAATGCAAAACAAAAATTATAATTTGCATATTATTATTTTTGTTTTACTGGTGCGGACAACAGGATTTGAACCTGCACGAAGTTACTCATTAGAATCTGAATCTAACGCGTCTGCCAGTTCCGCCATGTCCGCATAGATTTGCAATAAACTAAATTTCGTAATCTATTGCAACACTCGTTTTGGTAACTGCGTGCATATGTTTTTTAACTACGTTTACATGGTATTCATCTTGTTGATATTCTTCAAGTGTTTGCATATCTTTTAACACAACTTGTAATATAACGTCATAAGAACGAGCTGAATGTAAAAGGTCAACACCAACTTCAATATCTAAAAGCATAGGAACGTTTCCTTTCATCGACAATAAAACTTCTTTTGCTTTTTGTGCGCTTTCCCCTTCGTTTAACTTAAAACAAACTATATGTTTAATCATAATGTCTCCTATTTTAGTGGTACAACGGCACTTGCGTTTAAATCTAAATCTGCAAAATTACCTTTTTTATACTGCAAATATCCTTCAGCACCTATCATTGCCCCATTATCCGTACAATATCTCTTTTCAGGAAGAACCAATTTTATTTTCTTTTGTTTAGCCGAGTTTTCCAACGCCTTTCTCAAATATCCGTTTGCACCAACACCACCACATACACAAATTGTATCATAACCAAATTTTTTAGTAGCAAGCAAAGCTTTCTCCACCAAAACGTCTATTGCTGAACATTGAAAACTCTTGGCTAAATCAGCCTTATTGATTTGATTTCCACGACTCTCTTCATTGTGAACGTAATTTATAACCGCCGTCTTAAGTCCACTATAGGAAAAATCAAATTCACCACCATTATAGTTTTTTAACATTTTGGGTAATGAAATAACGTTTTGCCCATCATTAGCAAGCCTCTCTACGTTTGGGCCACCCGGATAACTTAACCCCAAAACTCTTGCGACCTTATCGAAAGCTTCACCAACGGCATCATCAAGAGTGCTTCCCAACACTTCAAAATCATAGTAACTCTTTACTGCTATAATAGAAGTATGTCCACCACTTGCTAGTATTGTTATAAATGGTGGTTTTAAATTTTTATCTGCAATATACGACGCTGCGATATGCCCACGAATATGGCTGACAGGAACAAGTGGTTTATTACAAGCATATGCAAGCGATTTAGCAAAAGATACACCAACTAAAAGCGCACCCAAAAGCCCGGCACCATACGTAACTGCAAACGCATCTATATCATTAAGTGTCATATTGGCTTTGCTTAAAGCATTTTTAGTTGCAGTTAAAATAGCAGTGGTATGCGTTCTTGAAGCAATCTCAGGAACAACACCACCAAATTTTGCATGCTCGGTGGCAGAACTAATAATTTCATCTGCCAAAATTTCCCTGCCGTCTTTTATTATTGCAACAGCAGTTTCATCACACGATGTTTCTATACCCATTATTATCGGGTTTTCTTTTATTTGATAACTTTTTATCTTTTCAAAATATGTCATTGTGATTTCTTTAAATAATCGTTTATAAAATCTTGAATATTTCCGTTCATTACTGATTGAATATCGCCCGTTTCATAACCTGTTCTATGGTCTTTGACGAGAGTGTATGGACAAAATACGTAACTTCGTATTTGACTGCCCCATTCTATCTTTTTAATTTCTCCCTTAATGTCTTGGTCACGCTCCATTCTTTCAGCTTCCCTCTTTTCAATAAGTTTACTGACAAGCATGCGCATTGCCATCTCTTTGTTTTGGGTTTGACTTCTTTCGTTTTGGCAAGCAACCACTATTCCTGTTGGTATATGCGTAATTCTTATTGCAGAGTCGGTTTTGTTAATGTGTTGACCACCTGCACCAGAAGCACGAAAAGTATCTATTCTTATGTCTTCTGAATTAACCTTAATTTCACCTTCGTCTTCAATCTCTGGCATAACTTCTAAAGATGCGAAAGAGGTATGTCTTCTTTTATTAGCATCAAAAGGTGAAATTCTAACGAGCCTATGCACGCCTTTTTCAGCCTTCAAATATCCATAAGCACAATCGCCCTCAACCTTAAAAGATACCGACTTAATTCCTGCTTCATCACCCTCTAGCCTATCGAGTTCGGTAAGCTTATAGCCATTCTTTTCTGCATAATACATATACATGCGATAAAGCATTTCTGTCCAATCGCAAGCTTCCGTTCCACCTGCGCCCGAATGAAGTGTCAAAAGTGCGTTCAATTTATCGTATTTTCCACGCAATAATGCTGAAAGACGCATGTTTTCTATGGTTTCTTCAACATCTTTTAACTCTTTTTCAATTTCTTCAAACATGCTTTCATCATTTTCTAGTTCAGCAAGTTCAACTATTTCAAGTGTTTCAGTTATAACCTTTTCTGCTTGGTCAAAAACTTCAATCTTATTAGTTAATGATGCTATTTCTTTTAAAATCTGTTGAGATTTATTTAGATCGGTATATATTTCAGGCAATTCCGAAAGTTTTGTTTTTTCTACGAGATCCTCTCTTAACTTATCTAAGTCAAAGAGAGTGTCCCGTTTCCGTTAGGATACCTTTCAATTCTTTAATTTTTATTTTAAACTCTTCGCTTTTTAACATAAAATACCTGATTTATACGTTTATTTTCCTTGACCACAACAGTTTTTATATTTTTTACCCGAGCCACAAGGACAAGGATCGTTCCTGCCTATTTCTTTTTTAGTAACTCTTTTTTGTATAACTGGTCCTGTTGGTTGATTAGTTGTCAAATTTTCATTTTCGGGTTGTTTTTCTGGAACTCTTTGCAACTCTGCCTTTAATAAAAGCGTAATTGTATCGTCTTGAATAGCTGCCGTTAAGTCTTCAAACATTTCAAAGCCTTCTTTCTTATATTCAAGAACAGGATCAACGTTACCATAACTTCTTAAGCTTATACCTTTTCTTAGTTGATCCATAGAATCGATGTGGTCAATCCACTTCGTATCTATGTTACGAAGTAAAACCATTCTTTCAATTTCAGTAAAGTTTATCCCTTGCTCATTATATCTATCGATCTTGTCTTGATAAATGTTTATGGTCTCTTCTGTAAGTTTTTCAAGTAAATATTCATAATCCCAATTTTCTGCACGTTCTTTTGTCACGTAATTGCTATCTTTTGGCAATAGTTTTAACTCAATAGCTTTATTCAAAGCTTCTAAATCCCACGTTTCAGGTTTGTTTTCATTATCAATAGCTGAACTAACAATATAACGTACGAAGTCAGGAATTAACTTTAATATATCTTGATGAACGTCCTCATCTTTGATAACTTTCATTCTTTCAGCATACATAACTTCACGTTGTCTATTCATAACGTCATCGTATTCAAGAACGTGTTTTCTTATAGCAAAGTTCTTACCTTCTATGGTCCTTTGTGCGTTCTCAACACTTCTTGATAAAACTTTTGATTGCATAGGTTGGTTTTCATCAACGTTAAAGAATTCGTATATTCTTTGCATTTTTTCTCCACCAAAACGCTTTGCTAAATCATCCTCAAGAGAAATAAAGAATATTGATGAACCAGCATCGCCTTGACGACCACTTCTACCACGTAATTGGTTATCAATACGACGAGATTCATGTCTTTCCGTACCTAAAATATGCAAACCACCAGCTTCAACAACCTTAATCTTTTCCTCATCTGTTTGAGCTTTTAATTTATTATAGATTTCTCTATAATGTTCTCTAATTTGCATAACGTCTTCAGGTATATTTGATATAAATGATGTTGCGAGTTCAATAACGTCATCAGCAATTCCTTCTTCTCTCAACTTTCTCTTTGCCAAAAACTCAGGATTGCCTCCGAGCAAAATATCAGTACCACGACCAGCCATGTTTGTTGCAATCGTAACTGCACCAAGTCTTCCCGCTTGAGCAACGATATCTGCTTCTCTTGCGTGGTTTTTAGCATTTAACACATTGTGTTTAATACCTTTTTTTATTAAAAGTTTAGAAATTTCTTCTGATTTTTCTACAGTAACAGTACCAACAAGTACTGGCTGACCTTTTTTGTGTCTTGTAGAAATTTCTTCCAAAATTGCGTTATTTTTACCTGCGACAGTCTTATAAATCACGTCTGGCATATCAATTCTTGCAACAGGTTTATTTGTTGGAATTTCCAATACGTCAAGTCCATAAATCGCCCTAAATTCTTCTTCTTCACTCTTTGCTGTACCAGTCATACCAGAAAGTTTTTTATAAAGACGGAAATAGTTCTGGAAAGTGATAGTTGCATACGTCTTATTTTCGTTCCTTATTTTAACACTTTCTTTGGCTTCAATTGCTTGATGTAATCCATCAGAATATCTCCTACCAATCATAAGACGACCAGTAAATTCGTCAACTATGATAACTTCACCATCAGAAACAACGTAATCGTTATCGCGTTTAAAAATATAGTTTGCCTTAAGTGCTTGTTGAATGTGGTGAGAAAGGGAAGCATTTTCAATATCAGAAAAGCTGTTTAGTCCAAAGAAACTTTCTGCTTTTTTAGCACCCATTTCAGTTATTTGAACAGTTTTTTCTTTAATGTCTATTGTAAAGTCTTGATCAATAACCAAAGTTTTAACAAATCTATTTGCAGTTATA
This sequence comes from Christensenellaceae bacterium, assembly GCA_045606665.1. Classification (GTDB taxonomy): domain Bacteria; phylum Bacillota; class Clostridia; order Christensenellales; family Borkfalkiaceae; genus UBA1259. The sequence goes on along the minus strand of JAZUSI010000025.1, from coordinate 7,038 downwards.
TATTTTTCGCTTGATTCTTGTCCTTTACCAGAAATAATAAGTGGAGTTCTTGCCTCGTCTATTAAAATCGAGTCAACTTCGTCTACAATAGCAAAATTTAATTCTCTTTGAACCATTTGCTCGGTTCTTGTCTTAAGATTATCTCTTAAATAATCAAAGCCCATTTCGTTGTTGGTACCATAAGTTATATCGCAAGCATATGCCTTCTTCTTATCTACATCATCCATACCTGTAACAGCGACGCCAACGGTAAGTCCCAAAAATTTATAAACCTTTCCCATCCATTCTGCGTCACGACTTGCAAGATAATCGTTGACAGTAACAATGTGAACACCCTTTCCCGTTAAAGCATTCAAATATGCAGGCAAAGTTGCAACCAAAGTTTTACCTTCACCTGTTTTCATTTCGGCAACTCTACCTTGGTGTAAACAGATACCACCAATTATTTGAACCTTATAATGTTTCATCTTGAGTACACGATAAGATGCTTCTCTAACTACTGCAAATGCGTCACATAAAATATCATCTAAAGTTTCGCCAGCTTTAAGCCTTCCTCTCAAAAAATCCGTTTGTTCTTTTAATTCTTCATCGCTAAACTTTGAGTATTTTTCATCTAATGATAAAACCATTTCAGCAAGCTTATCCAATCTTCTTAGGTTTTTACGGCTTTCCCCACCGAGTATATATCTAAATAATCCCATAACAACTCCTTTTTAATAGTTGATTTACTTTCTAATATTTATCAATTGGCGGTGTACTTGCCACCGTCAATAAATTCACAATTTTTGCACCAGCATCTTTAAGTCGTTTAGCTACAACCTGTGCCGTTGCACCTGTCGTTGATACGTCGTCAATAATCAAAATATTTTTATCTTTTACCGACTTTTTATCAAACACTCTAAACGCACCATCTAAATTCTTTAATCTTTCTGCTCTGCCTAACGTTGCCTGTCTTTCAGTTTCTTTTATCTTTTTGATACAATCAAGAACTGGAACGTTGATTAACAAAGACAGTTTTTCTGCAAGAATTTTTGATTGGTTATACCCTCTTTTCTTCATTGCCTTTTCACTCATAGGAATAAAAGTCAAATAATCTGCATTAAAATATTGTTGCAAATACGTTAAAGATAATTGTTCTGCAAAGTAGTCTATTATGTAAATCCCTCTCTCGTACTTCGCCTTTTTTATTAACGTGTTTATAGGTGGAGCATAAACAAAAGCACTCCTACACTTATCAACATCAATCAAAACGTTTTTACAAGTTGAACAATATGTTTCAAACGAAATCACAGCTCTTCCACAATGTTCACATATCGGGCCATCATTATAGGGCAACGTATCTTTACAACTCGAACAAAATCGTTGATTCTCAAAAATCTCTTTTCCACATGCTAGGCAACGCCAGTTCGGATTAAAAAAGTACTTTTTAAGAAATTTATCAAACAATGCTTTAATCTTCATAAAAAATTAAAGGTATTTTTTAAGGTCATTTACCTTATCTGTTTTTTCCCAACTTAAACCTTCTTTACCAAAATGCCCATAACTTGCCGTGCCAGAATAAATAGGTTTTCTTAAATCTAATTTTTCAATTATAGCTGAAGGGCGCAAGTCAAACTCTTTAACGACAATTTCAGCAAGTGTTTGGTCATCGAATTTACCAGTTCCAAAAGTATTAACCAAGACTGAAACTGGTTTTGCAATCCCAATAGCATATGCAAGTTGGATTTGACATTCATTAGCAAGCCCAGCCTTTACAATGTTTTTGCAAACGTATCTTGCCATATATGCAGCCGAACGATCAACTTTTGTTGGATCCTTACCACTGAAGGCTCCACCACCATGTGGGCATTTTCCACCATATGTATCAACAATAATCTTTCTTCCAGTTAGTCCAGAATCCCCCGTTGGTCCCCCAACTTCAAATCTGCCAGTTGGATTAATATAATACTTGGTATTTTCATCAAGATATTCATTAGGTAAAATTTTGTCAATAACTTTTTCTTTTAAATCTTTTCTAAGTTGTTCAGTCGTAACGTTTTTATCGTGTTGAGATGACAATACAACTGCCTCTATCCTCTTTGGTTTGCCATTAAAATATTCTACGGTTACTTGCCCTTTCCCATCAGGTCTTAAATATGGCAAGTCCCCACTTTTTCTAACTTGCTCAAGTTTTTCACACATCTTATGTGACAAACTTATAGGTAGTGGCATCAATTCTTCAGTTTCATCACAAGCATAACCAAACATAAGTCCTTGGTCTCCTGCACCTAACTTATCAAACTTGTCACCACCATCTTTAGCTTCTTGAGAATTGTCAACACCCAAAGCGATATCTGGACTTTGCTTGTTTAGTTTGACCAAAACATCCACATTGTCTGCGCTAAAGCCTATGTCATTATAAGTGTATCCAATACGAGCAATAACGTCTTTAACCACCTTTTTAATATCAACCGTTGCATTAGACGTAATTTCCCCCATAACCAAAACAAAATCAGTTGTTACAGAACACTCGCAAGCTACGCGAGAATTTTTATCACCTGCAATAAATGCATCTAAAATTGCATCTGAAATATTATCACAGACCTTATCTGGATGCCCTGATGTAACACTTTCACTTGTAAAAAAATTCTTCATATCGTAATTCTTCCATAGTTAAATTTTTTGCTATTAAAACATTATACACTAAATATAATCAAGTGTCAACTTTCTATTTACTGTTATTAATATAATTTTAGATATGACACCATCAAAATTTGACAATTTTTTTATGATAAATAAAGCTATATACTTGACATTAAATTTACAAATGAATATAATAAAAATTGTGTTGACTTTCGTGTCAATATTTTGCTAAAAATAGTATTTATTGGAGTAAAAAATGGCAAAGGAAAAAGTTGAAAAAAACATTTCCGATATACGTAAAAGCAAATTGATTTTAAGCGCATTAAAAGTCTTTTGCAAAAAAGGTTATGACAGCGCAACAATCAACGATATAGTTAAAAATGCAAAATGTAGCCACGGACTTTTTTATCATTACTTTGATAATAAAAAACAACTTTTTGACGCCGTGTGCGAAATGCGTGGCAATGATATGATGTTCTTTTTAGATAAAGTTTTAGCAGAAGATAGCAATTACGTTGACAAACTCATTCGCCTAACGGAATATACTTTTAACAACATGAAAAAAGACGAAATCTTTGCTTATAAATATTATTTTTTTGTATCTAGAATATTTGAAAAAGCAGAAAAAAACATTATGCCACCTAAAAAAGAAGGTGTTCCCCCACATTTGAGAATGCAAGATTTTTTTAAGACCGGCATTGAAAATGGCGATTTTCACGATAGATATTCACCAAAAGATTGCGCGCGTCTATACAATTGTATAATACAAGGCGCAACACTATCATTTATACTTTACCCAAAAGAATTAAAAAATACGTTTAATTTTCCACCATTAAGCTTTATAGCAGATGTTTTCAAAAAGGAGATATAAAAATGCGAGAACAAAAAACTAACGAACTCGGCTTTATTCAATCAGTAAAAACCTTATCGCATTCCATTCGTGAATACAAAAAACAATCTATTTTGGCTCCGCTTTTAGTCGCTTTGGAAGTTGTTATGGAATGTCTAATTCCTTTTATTATGACGCTTCTTCTAGACAAGATTAAAAAGGTTTCAGAAGCAGGCGATACTTCCCTTCTTATCCAAGAAATACTAAAGTATGGCGGAATACTTATTCTTCTTGCATTCGTATCCTTATTCTGTGGTGTTGCAGCAGGTAAGTATTGTGCAACCGCATCAAGTGGTTTTGCAAAAAACTTGCGATACGATATGTTTAAGCGTATTCAAGGATTTTCCTTCTCTAATATCGATAAGTTCTCTTCTTCAAGTTTAGTAACCCGTATGACAACTGACGTTACCAATGTTGAGATGAGTTATATGATGATTGTTAGAACGGCAATACGTGCCCCATTTATGTTAATTTTCTCTCTCGTTATGTCTTTCATTATTAATTCAAGAATGGCACTTATTTTCCTTGGAACCGTTCCCGTCCTTGGAGTTGGGCTTTTTTTCATTTCAAGTAAAGCAATGCCACTATTCCAAAAGATTTTCCCTAAGTACGACGCTTTAAACGAATCTGTTCAAGAAAATCTACATGGTATGCGCGTTGTCAAATCTTACGTTAGAGAAGATTTTGAAAAAGACAAATTTGAAAAAGCTTCTGCAAACGTTAAAGATAATTTCACCAAGGCAGAAAAACTTGTTGCTCTAAACGGTCCACTTATGAATTTCTGTATTTATACTGGACTTATACTTATATATATAATTGGCTCAATGCTAATAATTAATTACAATGAAACCGTGCTTAAACTTGCTGAATTGCAAAGTTTTATGACCTATTCCTTCCAAATGCTTATGAGCCTTATGATGCTATCGATGATTATGGTTATGATTATCATTAGCATTGCATCTGCAAAGAGAATTGCTGAAGTATTAAATGAAAATAGTTCCATCGTTTCCCCTGATAACGCCGTTACAGATGTAAAAGACGGAAGCATATCTTTTGAAAACGTAAACTTTAAATATTCTCAAAGCGCTGAAAAACTCGTATTGTCAAACATAAACCTTAACATAGAAAGTGGTCAAACGATAGGAATTTTAGGAACTACTGGTAGTAGTAAGACAACGCTAGTTAATCTTATCCCCCGCCTTTACGATGCAACTGAAGGTATTGTCAAGGTGGCTGGAATTAACGTTAAAGAGTACGACCTCGCAACTTTAAGAAATTCGGTTGCTATGGTTTTGCAAAAAAATCAACTCTTTTCTGGCACGCTTAGAGAAAATATGCAATGGGGTGATAAAAACGCCACCAATGAAGAAATTTTGCACGCTTTATCACTTGCTCAAATTGATGGATTTGACTTAGACAAATACGTTGAACAAGGTGGCGCAAACTTCTCTGGTGGACAAAAACAAAGACTTTGTATTGCAAGAGCCTTATTGAAAAAACCGAAAATTCTTATTCTTGACGACTCTACGAGTGCTGTCGATACTAAAACTGATGCGATGATTAGAAAATCGTTTAGAGAATATATCCCTGAAACAACAAAGATTATCATTGCACAACGTGTTGCTTCGGTAGAAGATGCTGACAAAATTTTAATTATGGAGAATGGACAAATTACAGCCATCGGCAACCATCAAGAACTCTTAGCAAACAACCAAATTTATCAAGAAATTTATAATTCTCAAAACAACGGAGGTGAGCAAAATGGCTAAACAAATGCCTATGCGTGGTGCTCGTGGCATGAAAGGTGGCCCAAGGCCAAAAGCCAAAAAAGGCACCTTAAAAAGATTGTTAAAACTTCTCTTTAAGACAAACGGAAAACTTCTTTCAGTAGTTTTCTTTTGCCTCGTTGTAAGTGCAGTGGTAAGCGTTTCATCATCTATTTTCCTTGAAAACCTTATATTACAAATAGGTAGAGGTTTAATTGAAGGGTTAGATGCAGTTTGGAACTCTCTAATTACGATTTTCGTTACTATGGGTTGCGTGTACTTGGCTGGAATTCTTTGTAATTTTATTTACTCAAGATTAATGGCAATAATTACACAAAAGTTTTTACACCAAGTCAGGGTTAACGTTTTTAATCGCATGCAATCTTTGCCAATAAAGTTCTTCGACACTCATAAAACCGGTGATATAATGAGTTCTTTTACTAACGATACTGACGCTCTCCGTCAACTCGTATCACAAAGTATACCTCAGTTATTCTCGGTTTCCATCAGCATAATAACGCTTTTAGTAATCATGTTTACTTCAAGTATTTGGCTTTCAATATTGATTTTTATTGGCGTTATCGCAATGTTCTTTGTTACGAAAATCGTTGGTGGAAACAGTGCAAAATATTTTATTCGCCAACAACAATCTTTAGCTGCAGAAGAAGGTTATATTGAAGAAATTATGCACGGACAAAAGGTCGTTAAAGTCTTTTGTCATGAAGACCAGACTATTGAAGGATTTAAAAAGAAAAACGAACAACTTTTCTACGATGCTGAAAAAGCACACTCGTTTGCAAACATTTTAGGTCCGATAATGAATAACCTTGGAAATATTTTATATGTCTTAATTGCTTTTGCAGGTGGACTTTTAGTGTTCTATAAAATTCCAAACCTCACTATATCAGGTTTACAACCTTTGTATCAAGGTGGACAATTAACATTTCTTGCAACCATTATGGCTTTCTTGCCAAGAAGCAAACAATTTACAGGTAACGTTAACCAAATATCACAACAGATTAACTCTATCGTAATGGGACTTGCCGGTGCTTCAAGATTATTTGACCTTATGGATCAAAAAGTTGAAACTGATGAAGGTTACGTCACTCTTGTTCGCTGTAAAAAAGATGAAAATGGAAACATTGTAGAAACAAACGAACGTACAGGGCTTTGGGCTTGGAAACACCCACATAAAGCCAATGGTACTATCACCTACACTGAACTTAAAGGCGATATTCAAATGTTTGACGTTGATTTTGGTTACACCGAAGAAAAGATTGTTCTTCATAACGTAACGCTATATGCCCATCCAGGTCAAAAAATAGCATTCGTTGGTTCAACAGGTGCTGGAAAAACCACAATTACTAACTTAATTAACCGCTTTTATGATATTGCTGATGGAAAAATTAGATATGACGGAATAAATATCAACAAGATTAAAAAAGCTGATTTAAGGCGTTCTTTAGGCATCGTTTTACAAGACACTAACTTATTTACAGGAACGGTCATGGACAACATTAGATATGGCAGACTTGATGCAACCGATGAAGAGTGTATAGAAGCTGCTAAACTTGCTTATGCACACGATTTTATTACCCGACTCCCTAACGGCTATAATACTATGCTTACAGCAGATGGTGGCAACCTTTCTCAAGGTCAACGCCAACTTTTATCTATTGCCCGCGCAGCTGTTAAAGATGCGCCAGTAATGATTCTTGATGAAGCAACTTCTTCTATTGATACTAGAACAGAAGCGCTTGT
>JAZUSI010000024.1:0-9294 GCA_045606665.1 Christensenellaceae bacterium | reverse complement strand
AGATGGTATATATAATTTTACCCTTCAACCATTAAAGAAAAAATGGCAAGATATAGTGGAATGCATTCCTTCGTGCTTTATGAATAGCCAGCTAAAAGACTTTATTTATTATTTGCTTGAAAACAAGAAAAAGAGGGTATATATAGATAATGGCAGGGTGTATGATTGTCATTATCGCAGGTTAAAACGGAGCTCGCTTTTAGATGGCGAGGGCATTAAGGTCATACGGGAAGTCTTGCTGAGTAATTGTGGAGAGGTTGAACTATGTGGGTCAATACCTAAAGATGATGAATTTTATCTAAAAGAGTTTTATAGCGACAAAATATTTTTTTCTAACAGATAGCGAATAAAAGTTGACAAAATTAAATATATGGTGTAAAATATAAACACAATTTAATGGCGTGTTTTTGTGGACAAGTAGCACTTTTAAGTTTTTTTAGAGAGCGAGTGATGGTGGAAATCTCGTAAAATTAAAAGAGGGTGAAACCACCACAAAAGTCAAAGTTATCACCCTTTAAAAGTGAATTGAGTGGCTATAAAAATTTTTATAGCAATTAAGGTGGAAACGCGGAAATTATTCGTCCTTAGACTATAGTCTAGGGATTTTTATTTTATAGGAGGAATTCAAATGAAAATTACGCTTAAGGACGGCTCTATTTTAGAGTTTGAAAGTGGAATAAGCGCGGGGGAAGTTGCAAGCGCTATTTCTGAAGGCTTGTTTAGAAACGCTGTGTGTGCAAAGGTTGACGGAGAGTTGGTTGACCTTTCGGCAAAGATTGAAAAAGATTGCACGCTTGAAATCGTTACTTTAAAAGATAAGGAAGGTTTAGATGTTTATCGCCATACTGCTTCACATGTTTTAGCACAAGCAGTTAAAAACATTTTTCCAACCTCAAAACTTGCAATTGGTCCAACTATTGAAAATGGTTTTTATTACGATATAGAATTTAAGACACCTATTACGCAACAAGACTTGCAAAAAATTGAAAGCGAAATGTCGGATATAATAAAAGCAGATTTTCCTATCGAACGTATCGTTTATAGCAAGAGCGATGCTGTGAAAGTGTTTAAACAATTTTCAGAACCATATAAAGTAGAATTAATCAATGATCTTCCTGCAGGAAGCGTTATTTCTTGCTATAAACAAGGGGATTTTATGGACCTTTGCCGTGGCCCACATTTACCATCAACAGGCAAGATTAAAGCATTTAAGTTAACTTCTGTAACGGGTGCTTATTGGCGTGGGGATGAAAAGAATAAAATGCTAACCAGAATTTATGGTACGGCTTTTGCTAAAAAGAGTGAGTTAGAAGAACACTTGGCAGCTTTAGAAGAAGCTAAAAAGCGTGACCATAATAAATTAGGCAGAGAACTAGGTATTTTCTTAACCGAAGACGTAATCGGTCAAGGTTTGCCTATTTTAGCACCAAAGGGTGCAAAGATTTTGCAAATTTTAGAACGTTTTGTTGAAGATGAAGAAGAAAGACGTGGCTTCATGATAACAAAGACTCCTTATATGGCAAAAAGCGACCTTTATAAGATTTCAGGGCACTGGGACCATTATAGAGATAAAATGTTTATCTTAGGAGATGAAAATTCTCCAGAAGCAATGGCACTTCGTCCAATGACTTGTCCTTTCCAATATCAAATTTATAGAAACGGATTAAAGAGTTATAGGGATTTGCCTTGCAGATATAGTGAAACTGCAAAGTTGTTTAGAAAGGAAGCGAGTGGTGAAATGCACGGACTTATTCGTGTTCGCCAATTCACACTTTCAGATGGTCACATCGTTTGTACACCTGAACAAATTGAAGATGAATTTAAGCGTTGCTTAGAGCTCAGCTATTATTTCTTAGATTGTTTGGGTATGCGTGAGGACGTGACTTTCCGTTTCAGTAAACGTGGCAAAGCAAATAAGGAAAAATATATTGATAACGACAAGGCTTGGAACGAAACCGAAAGTCTTATGAAAAAGATTTTGGACGATATCGGTATCGAATACGTTGAAGCTGATGACGAAGCTGCTTTCTATGGTCCAAAACTTGACGTTCAAGCAAAGAACGTTTATGGCAAGGAAGATACAATCATAACCATTCAATTAGACTTTGCTGCGGCGCATAGCTTCGATATGACATATATTGATGAAAACGGAGAAAAGAAATATCCTTTCGTTATTCACAGAAGTTCAATTGGTTGCTATGAAAGAACACTTGCAATGCTCATTGAAAAATATGCAGGCGCATTCCCACTATGGATATCTCCAATTCAAGTTAGGGTTATGAGTTTAACGGATAGAACTGCTGACTATGCAAAGGAAATAGTTGACAAACTTTTATCAAACGGCTTGAGAGCAGAAGTTGACGTTAGAAGCGAAAAGATCGGGTATAAGATTAGAGAAGCACAACTTGAAAAAATTCCTTATATGATAATCGTTGGCGACAAGGAAAAAGAACAAAACCAAGTTGCAGTTAGAGCTAGAAAAGAAGGCGATTTAGGTGCTATGAGTCTAGAAGATTTAATTGCTAAACTTGTTGAGGAAGATAGAGCTAAAAAGGTGTAGAAGTTAACTTAATGTAAATTAAAAAATCGTTAGTGAAAAACTAACGATTTTTTTATATTATTAAACATATAAAACAAGCGAAAACACAAGAGCAAAAAGAAGCAAAAAGTGATATTAAAATAGGCGCAGTTAATTTCTTCGTCTTTGCACCTGCAAAGTAAACTGCCGCAACGTAAAAAACCGTTTCGCTACTGCCATATATAACAGATGCGCATCTAGATAAATAACTATCAACGCCGTAGGTGGTATAAATTTCGTTTAATAGGGCAAGTGCTCCATTTCCAGAAAAAGGCTTGATTAAAACTAATTTTGTAAGTTCTTTTGGTATTCCCATTAGTTTAAAAAATGGACTTAAAAAAGAAGAAATTGCATTTGAAATTCCACTTGCTTCAAACAGTTCAGTCAACACGAAAATGCTGACTAAATATGGAAAAAGACTCATTGCAAAGGGTATAGCCGACTTTGCCCCGGAAGTAAAAGCATCGTAAGGCTTGACCTTTTTAAAAAGTGCAAAAACAAAAATAACTATGAATAAAACAGGTATAAAATATTTAGACATTTATCACCTTTTTTTAATAAATATTTTAACTAGAAAGACGCCAATAATAGTGGAAATTAACGTGGCTAAAATTGTTGGTAAAATTATGCTTGAAGGGTTTGTTGAACCGAGCGAAGTTCTTAATGCAAGAACTGAAGAAGGGATAAGTTGAACGCTTGTTGCGTTTATAACGAAAAACATCGCAATAGCATATTCAGTATTTTTGTGCTTTTCAAGTTCTTGAATAGACTTAATACCCATGGGCGTGGTTGCGCCACTCATGCCCAAAATATTTGCAGAAATATTTAAAGACATAAAATTGTTTGCACTATCTGGCAACTCGCCAAACAACATGCGATTGAAAGGCTTTAAAATAGTTGCAAATTTTTTTGCAAGTCCACTTTGTTCTAAAAGTTCAAAAACACCAAGCCAAACTGCATAAATCACAACCATTTTTAATGATAAGGAAAGTGCTTTTTCGCCACCAGATAGCATGACAGATAAAATAAGGTCTGGGTTAGTGAAAAGCAAAATGATAGTTGATAAAGTTAAAACTATGCCAAAAATTGCGTTCATACTAAATTTTATGTCAAATAATAGTTGAATATGATTTGTAAATGTGTTAAAATATATAGTAATTATAATAGTAAACCTATCATTTGGGTTTAAGGAGTAATCAGATGAAAGAAAAGTATTACATTACAACAGCGATTGCGTACACTTCAGGTAAGCCTCATATAGGCAACACTTACGAAGCGATTTTAACTGATAGTTTAGCACGTTTTAAGCGTTATCAAGGTTATGACGTTTTGTTTCAAACAGGAACGGACGAACATGGTCAAAAGATTGAAGAAAAGGCAAAGAATGCAAATCTTTCTCCAAAACAATTTGTCGATAACGTGGCAGACGTTATTAAAGATATTTGGAATATGGTGGGCGTTTCCTACGATAAATTTATAAGAACTACCGATGAATATCACGAAAAGCAAGTTCAAAAAATATTCAAAAAACTCTATGAAAATGGCGATATTTATAAAGGTTCATACGAGGGTTGGTATTGCACGCCTTGTGAATCATTTTGGACGGAAAGTCAATTAGTTGACGGAAAGTGTCCAGACTGTGGCAGACCTGTTAACAAGTCAAAGGAAGAAGCATATTTCTTTAAGATGAGTAAGTATGCCGATAGACTTTTAGAATATTACAACGAACACCCTGAATTTATAACCCCAATTTCACGTAAGAACGAAATGGTTAACAATTTCTTAAAACCTGGTTTGCAAGATTTGTGCGTTTCAAGAAGTACGTTTAAATGGGGTATTCCTGTTGATTTTGATGATAAGCACGTCGTTTACGTTTGGCTTGATGCTTTGACAAACTATATAACCGGCTTAGGTTATGATGCTGACGGAAATCACGATCAAAAATATAAGGATTTCTGGCCTGCTGACGTACACGTTATCGGCAAGGATATCATAAGATTTCACACGATTTATTGGCCAATTTTCTTAATGGCGCTCGATATTCCATTGCCAAAAAAAGTTTATGGACATGGTTGGCTATTACAAGACGGCGGTAAAATGAGTAAGTCGAAAGGCAACGTCATTTATGCTGATGATTTAGTTAAGTTCTTTGGTAAAGATGCCGTTAGATATTACGTATTAACGGCTATGCCACAAGATAACGATGGATTGATTTCTTGGGAATCTGTTATGGATACAATAAATAGCGATTTGGCAAACGTTTTCGGCAACTTAGTAAGTAGAACGATTGCAATGTCAAATAAATATTTTGATGGCATTATTAAAGATACTGGAATTGTTGAAGACGTTGATGCTTCCTTAAAAGAAGTTGTTATATCGGCAAAAGAAAAAGTTGCAAAAAAGATGGATGAATTTAAAGTGGCAGACGCACTCTTTGAAATCTTTTCAATTTTTAGAAGAGCAAATAAATACATTGATGAAACTATGCCTTGGGCTCTTGCAAAAGACGATAGTAAAAAAGATCGTTTGTCAACCGTATTATATAACTTGGTTGAAAGTATAATAATCGGAACTTCTCTATTATCACCATATTTGCCAGATACTTGTGAAAAGGTTGCAAAGATGTTAAATCTTGACCTAAGGGAATATGATAAACTCGGTGAATTTGGTTTAATAAACCAAGTTAAAGTTACTGAAACTCCAGAAATACTTTTTGCGAGAATTGACAACGCGAAAGTAATGGAAGAAGTAAATAAAATGATTGAAGAAAGAAAAGAAAAAGTCACAGAAGAAGTAAAAGAAGAATATAAAAAAGAACCTATTGAAATAGATGATTTTGCAAAAATCGAACTTAAAATCGCAAAGGTTTTAGCATGTGAAAAGGTGGAAAAAAGTAAGAAATTGCTTAAGCTCACTGTAAAGGTTGGGGAAGAAACGAGAACGGTTGTAAGTGGCATTGCGCTTGCCTATTCACCAGAAGAAATGGTTGGCAAAAAGCTTGCAATGATAACAAACTTAAAGCCTGCAAAATTATGTGGAATCGTCAGTGAAGGTATGATAATTTGTGCTGAGGATAAGGACGGAAACCTTGCATTCTTAACTCCAGAAAAAGACATTGCTGATGGGAGTCAAATTTTCTAATGTATATAGATACTCATTGCCATCTTCACGATGATAAATTGAAGGATACCGATACGGTCGTTAACGAATATTTAGCGAGTGGGGTGGATATAGCGTTAAATATGGCTTGCTGTGCTTTGACAAGTGAAAAAGGCAAAGAACTTGCAGAGAAATATCCTTCTATATATTTTGGCACAGGCTGTCACCCAAGCGATATTTTGGGGCTTGATGAACAAGAATTTGATAGAATTTATAAGCTCACAAGCCATCCTAAATGTGTTGCAGTAGGTGAAATTGGTTTAGATTATTATTGGGAGCCATACGATAAGGAAAAACAGATAGCTGGATTTATTCGTCAGATTGAACTTGCAAAAGAAGTAAAACTTCCAATTTCAATTCATTCTCGTGACGCGACGGGTGATATGCTTAAAATCCTTAAGGAAAACAAGGAAAAACTCACTTATGGTGGAGTAATGCACTGCTTTTCAGGAAGCAAGGAAACAGCAAACGAACTCTTAAAGTTGGGGCTTTATATTTCCTTTGCAGGTCCATTGACTTTTAAGAACGCAAATAGTATTTTAGAAGTTGCCAATTTAGTCCCAAACGATATGTGTTTGACTGAAACTGATAGCCCATATTTGTCCCCACATCCACTTCGTGGAAAGGTTAACGGTCCCAAAAACGTGCCAATAATTCTTGCAAAACTTGCAGAGATTAAAAAAATTGATATGCAAGATTTAGCAAGTCAAGTAATGAAAAACGCTAAAACTTTATTTTATAAATTGAATTAGGGTAAAAATAAAATATAGCCGACTAAAAGTCCGCTATATTTTAACGTTTCACTTCATTTGTAAAGTGGTAGTAAAGATTTCTCTTTACGTTATTATTGTGTGATCAAAGAAAAATTATATACGCAACTATTTTATAAATTATAGGGTAAATAATGGAAAATTTAAGGTCTATTTTATTAAAACATAATCTTTCGTTAAAAAAAGCATTCGGACAAAATTTTTTGACCGACACGGCTTTGCTTGATCAAATTGTTGAAAGTTCAGGTGTAACTGAAAACGATACTGTTTTGGAAATAGGTTGTGGTGCAGGGGCATTAACAAGTGCGCTTGCAAGTAAGGCGAAAAGGGTTGTTGGATATGAAATTGACACTAGGTTAAAACCTGTTTTGGCAGAAGTTTTAAGCGACTATAAAAACACAGAAATTAACTTTTTTGACGTTATGAAAGTGCCACTTGAAGAAATTGAAAAAAAACTAGGTGGCGATTACGTTTTAGTTGCTAATTTGCCATACTATATAACCACGCCTATTATTATGCGTTTTATAGAAAATGCTAAGAATATTAAGGCAATGGTGATTATGGTTCAGGAAGAGGTTGCGTATAGGCTCGCTTCTAAAGAAAGTTCATCGGATTATGGAGCTATTACTGTTGGGATAAATCTTCGTGGTAGCGCTGAAGTTGTGCTAAAGGTTGGCAGAGAGAAATTTACACCACCACCAAACGTCGATTCTGCAGTAGTGAAAATAACCATTGAAAAAGATAAGTTTTTTGGCGTTAACTTTGATAATGTTAGAAACGTTGTAAGGTGTGCTTTTTCAAGCAGAAGAAAAATGCTTGTAAATAATCTTATGAACACATATAAAATGACAAGGCAAAACGCTGAAAAAGTTTTAACCGATGCAGGTGTATCTTTGACCGTTCGTGGCGAGAACTTAACTGCTGAAGATTACGTAAAGCTGAGTGAAGTAATATATAAGAAAGGGTAATTATGCAAAGAAAAAGAATAGTTTTAGCAAGTGGTAATAAACACAAAATAAAAGAAATTCAACAAATGTTACCTGAATTTGAAATCGTTGGATATAAGGATTTGGGATTTGATTTTGAGATAGAAGAAGATGGGAAGACCTTCTATGAAAATGCTTTGATTAAAGCAAAAACCGTCGGTGAAAAACTATCATTGCCAGCGCTTGCAGACGATAGTGGGATTTGTGTTGACGCACTTAACGGCGAACCTGGAATTTATAGTGCAAGATATGCTGGTGACGGTGTTGATGAACATAACAATGATTTGTTGCTTAAAAATATGCAAGGCAAAAAGAATAGAAAAGCAAAATTCGTTTGCTGTATGGTTTACTATAAGCCTGATGGAACAATCGTTACAGCTACTGGAGAAACGTGTGGTGAGATTATGGATAAATGCTATGGCAAAAACGGTTTTGGTTACGACCCGTTGTTTTTTAGTTACGACTTAAAAAAGTGTTTAGGTATAGCAACCGATAAGGAAAAAAATACTATAAGCCATCGTTTTAGGGCAATACAACAAATTAGTAAAAAAATAAAAGAATTAAAGTAGAAATATGAAAATTTATACAAAAATCGACCAATTGATAGGAAGAACTCCACTTTTAGAAGTGGTAAATATAGAAAAGGAACTTTCTCTTAAAGCAAAGGTCTTGATTAAAATCGAGAGTTTTAATCCAGCAGGGAGTGTAAAGGATAGAACGGCACTTTTTATGCTCAACGACGCCGAGAAAAAAGGACTGATAAAAGATGGCGCAACTATTATAGAGCCAACCAGTGGAAATACGGGGATTGGTTTGGCGTCAATAGGTGCTTCACGTGGCTATAAAGTAATTTTGACAATGCCAAATACGATGAGCTTAGAAAGAAGAAAACTTCTTTCCGCGTATGGTGCAGAGGTCGTTTTAACCGATGGAAAATTGGGTATGGCAGGAGCAATTGAAAAAGCTAAGGAAATACAAGCTAAAACATCTAATAGCTTCATACCATCACAATTTGATAACCCAGCAAATATTGATGCTCACTACTATACGACAGCGCCTGAAATTTACGAGGACTTAGATGGAAAAATCGATTTGTTTGTTGGTGGTGTTGGAACGGGTGGAACGATAACTGGTTGTGCAAAATATTTTAAAGAAAAGGATAAAAATATTGAAATTATTGCCGTTGAACCAGCGTCTTCGCCAATGATAAGAGAGGGAAGAAGTGGTGTGCATAAAATTCAAGGTATAGGCGCAAATTTTGTTCCACAAAACTTTGATAAAAATTTATGCGATAGGGTTGAAACAGCGACCGATGAAGATGCTATTTTTTATGCAAAATTGCTTGCTAAAAAAGAGGGGATACTTGTTGGAATTTCAGCAGGGGCTTCATTATCAGTTGCTATAAGAGAAGCAAAAAAAGAAAAAAATGTAGGCAAGGCGATAGTTGCGTTGCTTGCTGACACTGGTGAAAGGTATTTATCTACAGAACTTTTTGAATAATAATAAAAAATTACAAAAAAATAAGGGTATATTCAGCTGAATATATCCTTAAATGTTTTTCTAATAACTTTAAGCTCTTTCTACTTTGCCACTCTTCAAGCATCTAGCGCAAACGTATTGTTTAGAAACAGTACCGTTTTCACTTTTAACACTTACTTTTTGAAGATTTGCTTCATAAAGCTTTGGAGTTTTACGGTTAGAATGGCTAACCAAATTTCCTGAAAGTTTTCCTTTACCGCAAACGCTGCATACTTTACTCATTATAATATCCTCCACTTTTGGAAAGTCGGATCGTAGCCAT
>JAZUSI010000023.1:0-1530 GCA_045606665.1 Christensenellaceae bacterium | reverse complement strand
GCGTAATAAATATAAGCTCAATCTCCGGAAAATTAGTTTTCAAAGCTTTTAACGTGCGCAGGCACAATCCGTCAAAATCACCATACCCACCTAAGTAAAACTTACAGGTGGGATTTTTTGTTATCTCGCTAACAAGAATATTTTTAAGCTGTTCTTTTACGTCGTCGCTAAACAAACAATTAGAATGTCCACAAAAGGTAATTAGCATTAGAAAACCTCCGTTTATACAATAGTTTATCACAATGAACTACATTTTGAAAGCGTTCAGCGCAATAAACTAAAAATTAAATTACACAAACTATAATTATTGCAATGAACGTTTATCGTGATAAACGCAAGGAGGTAACTATGAAATTATCTGAAGCAGTAGGTAAAAGGGTAGAAAATTTACTTGCAGAACGTAATATGACACAATATCAACTTTACAAGAACGGAGGAATTCCTCGTTCTACTATTTCCGTTACGGTAGACGGCAAATATAAAACTGTTAAATTAGATACGATATATCAAACCGTTGCAACGTTAGGAATTACGCTTAAAGAGTTTTTTGATGACGCTTTATTTGATGAAATTGAGGATTAATTTTCTTTGCATAAATAACGCAAGTCGGTGGTTTTAGCCACCGACTTTTTCTATGCTCAAATTCAAATCTTTTATTTGAAAAGTCGAATATTGTTATTGCTTTTTTAATTCTATTATGGTATAATAGAATCAATTATTTATACCAAGGGGTATTTTTATGGCAGCAAATTATAATAAACTATGGAAATTACTTATTGATAAAGGTATGACAAAGACCGATTTACGTATGAAAACCGGCATGTCTACGTCCACGCTCGCAAAAATGAGTAAGAACGAAAACGTATCTTTAGACGTTATTCTTAGCATTTGCAAAGTGCTTGAATGCAATATTGGCGACGTTGTTGACGCAACAGAAAAAGAAGATTAATTTTTTAAATATGACTAATATTGTCATGTTTAGTGTGTTAAAATCAGAAAGATTTTAACAAAAGATTTTGAGGAATAATTAAAATTATGATAAAGTTAGCAACGGTATTTAGCGGAATTGGTTCTATTGAGTGGGCTTTGAAAAGATTAAAGGTAAGCCATGAAATTGTTTTTGCTTGTGATAATGGCGAAAGATATTTAACTGAATCCTTTGAAGATATTTCGAAACAATTAGTGGGGAAGACTGCAAAAGAAGTTAAGGGATATATTGAAAAGATATATGACCAAACAGGGAAAGAAAACTTCGTTCAAAAGACATATCAAGCAAATTATAATGTTCCAAACGATAGATTTTATCAAGATATTCGCTTTATCGATGGAAAAGAATTTTGTGGCGAGATTGATTTATTTGTTGGTGGAAGTCCTTGTCAAAGTTTTTCTATTAGTGGAAAAAGAGCAGGCTTTGAAGATGCAAGAGGTACTTTATTTTATGATTATGCAAGATTGGTAAAAGAATCTCAGCCCAAAGTGTTTATATTTGAAAATGTACCAGGATTATTGAGCCACGATAAAGGAAATACG
>JAZUSI010000022.1:0-4288 GCA_045606665.1 Christensenellaceae bacterium | reverse complement strand
TATATAGTCATTAATGTGATTGAGATATCACTTATGTTTTCATTAGTTTTATTATTATTGAAATATAAAAATCCAAACACCACTTGCATTAATATGCGAGAAAAAATTGTTAACCAATCTTTTTCTAATAATTGCGATTTTAATTTTTTTATTTCTTTCTCTGTCATGGTAATTTCTCCTTTGTTATTTGCTTGTTAATTTTTGATACATCTTCATAAGTTCGGCGACGCATTCGCTTTCGGTGTTGATTTTGCCCCAAAACCCGTATGCTTCCATAACTGCTTTATCATTTAACTGATGTGCTCTGCGTAATTCAGGTGGCATTGTTAACTCATCATATAAATCGGCAAGAGAACAATCGGGATAAAGTGCACGTGCATCTAAAATTGCTTGCGCAGTTTCTTCTATTTTTGCCTTTTGATCTTCGCTTGGCTGACACCAAGGAAACGTATTATAAACTATTGTATTAGAATATCTATAACGCATTTCTAATCTGCCACATAAAGCCCTTGTCCACGCCATATGAACATTAGATGTCAAAACACCGAAAGTATATATAGTAGCATTATCTACAAAAAATAGTGCATTTGTATAAACAACTTCTTTAGGCATAAAACACATAGGAATATACCTACGATTTTCTGATGAAACAACAGGAATAACTACACTTTCGTTAAGTGGCACTTGTGGTTGAAAATATTTAGACGGAGTATCTTTTAATATATTTGTTGATGGACTTGTGTTGCTTGCTCTAAATTCATAAACAGCATTTACTCTTTGTAACAAATATTGATTTTCCCTTATTTCTTTAGGAGAACAATCTTCAAGATATAACACATATTTTGTTTCTCCATCGTTTATTAAATCTTTTGCATTATAATATTTTTTAATATATTTAACCAAGTTTGGATATTTTTCTATAACTTCATTATATTCTTTTTCTCCACCAACAACAAAATTACCATTATCTATTAGTTGTGCACCCTTAGTCATCTCTTGGACATTGCAAATAGGTTTACCAACTTTTTGAACAAAAACATTTTCACTCGGTGTTAAGTAGTGATTAATATTGGAACATCTTAAAAGTTTTCCGTTCTCATAAATTATTTTATTATTACGTGAAAATTTTGCAAAGCCGATAATAACACAATGAACAGCTGCTTTGTCTTTTGCTTCACTAGACCACTTGAACGTTCTATGTGCGAAATTAATATAAATTTTTTCATTTTTAAATAACGGCTGCCACATTGTCAAAGCTTGTTCGCCTTGCGTTATTGAATTTGACGATACAAATGCTACTTGTATTTTTGTGTTATTTATGAATTGAGCAGATTTAAAATACCAACAAGCAACATAATCTAATTGCTTAAACTTGTCAATATTTATAACTAGCTTCATATCTTTTTTATTATCTTCGGTTTGCTCTTTCATCCCAATAAACGGTGGATTGCCCATTATATAAGAAAGTTTTTCTTTAGAGCAAACGGCTTCCCAATCGATACGAAGAGCGTTGCCTTCAATAATATTTGCATAAGATTTTAACGGCAAAAAATCAAGCGTGGTTTTAACGATTTCTTCCGTTTCTTTCATCATTTGACTTTCTGCTATCCAAAGGGCTGTTTTTGCAACGGTTACGGCAAAGTCGTTTATTTCTATACCATAAAATTGACCGATAGAAACTTTTATAAAATCATCTAGAAAAGTCATAACTCCGTCGCCAAGTTTAAGCTTTATAACTTCGTTTTCTAATTTTCTTAAAGAAATATAGGTTTCGGTTAAGAAGTTACCACTACCACAAGCAGGGTCTAAAAAATTAAGGCTTGCAAGTTTGTTTTGAAAAGCCGTTAAACTTTCATTTCTTTTGTTTATTTGCTTGATATTTTTTATATCTTCAAATTCTACTTTTAATTCATTTAAGAAAAGTGGGTCTATAACTTTATGGATATTTTCAATAGACGTATAGTGCATCCCGCCACTACGACGTGTTTCAGGGTTTAACGTGCTTTCAAAAACTGCACCAAAAATTGTAGGGCTTATTTCGCTCCAATCAAAGTTTTCACTTGCATCTCTTAAAAGAATATTGCGAATTTCATCAGTAAGTTGTGGAATAATAATATTTTCATTAGAGAATAAGCCACCATTTACGTAAGGGAATTTAGCCAAATCTTCACCCAAGTATTTATCCCTATCTTCAATTTTTGTATCAAGAACTTTAAATAGGTCTATAAGCGCTCTTCTTAAATCTTTGCTTGAATAATTTTTAATATAGTTATGGAAAGCAAGTCTTTCGCCAAACAATCCACTATCTTCTGCATACAAACAAAATATAATACGCACGCAAAACTCGTTAAGACTTTTTAATTCTTGTTCATCTTTTTCATTATATTGTTTAAGTAAAGCTTCGTACAAAAGTCCTACAAGCTCACCTGCCTTTATAGAAATTTGTTCTTCTTTATGCAAAAGTTCATTCCTTTGTTCTACGATAAATTGCAAACGATAATACTCTTTTGGTAAATCTTTGAGTAAAATACTTTCAGGCTCGCCATTAGATTTATCCATATCATAAATTAAAAATTCTTGAAAGTTGCAAGTGATTATCCAACGTGCTTTTTTGCTATAAATTCTGCTATTGTTATACTTTAATGCTTGTTGAAAAGGCGTAAGCAAACTGCCATCAGACTGTTTTATGCCTTTTCTTAAATCAACACTTGAACTTTTTTGTTCTATTAAAACTTTTGTTGAATCTATCCAACCATCAATAAATTTAGTATGTTCTTCTTTAACAGTTTCCTCAAACTCGATTATTTGTTCAGGCTTTGCTATTCCTAAAATATCACGAAGAAATGAAAGCCAAAATTTTTGACTTTGACCTTTTTCATAACCTTTATCTTTCCAATATTCAGCAAACTCTTTTGCTTTTTGTTTTCTTTCTTTTTCTGCCATAATTTTCTTCCTTAATCTACCAAAATCTTCAAATATTCATCTAATCTTGCGTTTAGGTATTCTGCAAAAAGTTTGGTCATTGCAGATAAGTCTTTCTTAACGTAATAAACGTCAAACGCATCGTAGTATCGTTTTCTATCGGTAAACTTTATATCAATAGGTGGATATCCAGCTTTCATTAGTTCTAAATTCACTAAAAGCCTACCTGTTCTGCCGTTTCCATCAATAAAGGGGTGTATCCCTTCAAACTTAATATGAAAGAGTGCAAGTTTTTCTGCAATATTTCTATCATCACTCTTATAATCAATTAAAAGTTCGTTCATTTTTGGCTCAATTAAATAAGGTTGAACAGGCTCGTGATATGCCCCTAAAATTCTAACAGGAACTTTTCTATACATGCCTTTATCCATAGGTTTATCAGCAAGAACAAGTGAGTGAATTTGTTTGATTACGTATTCGGTTAGTTCTGCCTTTTCTTTTACAAGGTCAACCATAAAATAGAAAGCGTCTTTATGACCAACAGCTTCCATATGGTCTTTGAGTGGTTTTTGGTCAATAGTTAAGCCACGTAAAACCATATCCGTTTCACGCAAAGTTAGAGTATTCCCCTCGATAGCGTTTGAATTATAAGTGTACTCTATCATAAAATCTTCATAAAGCCTTTGAACTTCGCCTTCAGTTAAATGTCGGCGAGAGTCAAGTTCGGCTTTCTTTTTTTCTATTAGCGAAATCAAACTTTCTTTAGACTTAATTCTCCCGTCTTTTGGCTTCTCTGCCCCATCAGGAATATACCAAATCTTGCCGATACGATAAGCCCCATCAATTTGACCATTAACACACAACGTTCTAACACGCCTATCAGAAATATTCCACTTTTCAGATGCCTGTTTTACATTCATTGCCATAATAAAACTCCTTATACGGAACATTATACTCGATTTACGGAACAATGTCAATAGCATATCGGAACATTTTTTCATGTTTTCGGAACAATAATAAATTAAATTCATTGAAAAAATATTTTTACTAATCATTAAAAATGAGGTAATTTTTAAGACTCGATAAGTATTTTTACATTTAATCGTAGCACTTTAGATGTTTTTAGTAGGGTAAAAATACAAAACTTGGTTTTAGCAGAAAAATGCTTATAAATACTCATTGATGTTTAACGAGTTTTATAAGCATTTTTTTATTGCATTTTGCACAAATTCATAGCAAAATTAAATTTTCCGACCCTGTTTTTCAAAAAACACAAAAAATAAATATCCACCAGCCTAGCTGGTGGTTTTTCATTTTCGGGCAATTAGCCCTAAACTATTCTGGCTTACGCACAAGTGCGTATTTA
>JAZUSI010000021.1:0-3841 GCA_045606665.1 Christensenellaceae bacterium | reverse complement strand
CTAATATTTCTTTTTTCTTTGTCGTTATTCTCATTAAAATTTGGAATCTAAACTTATTTTGCAGTCTTTTTAAAGGTGCTTTCATACACCCAAAAAAGCGAAAATCATCTTTATATTCTTTAACAACCATGGAAAGTTCGTTATAAATTGCCCTCGTTGCATTTAATGCGCCTTCCTCATCTACACTTGAAACAAGTACTCTCACTATATCCGTATAAGGAGGAAAACCTGTGGCTTTTCTTATAGATATTTCTTGTTCAAAAAATCCTTTATAATCGTATTTAATTGCTTGTCGAAGAGTTATGTTTTCAGGACTATAGGTCTGCATAACAACTTTTCCTGCATTTTCAGCTCTTCCACTTCTACCAGCAACTTGTGTGAGTAGTTGAAAGGTTCTTTCACCACTTCTAAAATCAGAAAAATGCAAGCTCATATCGGCATCTAAAATTCCAACTAAAGTAACTGATGGGAAATCGTGTCCCTTTGCAATCATTTGTGTACCCACCAAAATATCAGCTTTATGCTCCGAAAATTGATTTAATATATTGAAATGCCCTTCTTTATTTTGCGTGGTATCCCTATCCATTCTTAAAATTCGTGCTTCTGGAAAAAGTTTTTGCAGCTCAAGCACAACCCTTTCTGTTCCAAAACCACCATGCCTAATAAAAGAACTGCCACACTCCGTGCAGGCATCTATCATTTTATATTTAGCGCCACAGTAATGGCATAAAAGCGAGTCGTCTTCTTTATGATAAGTCAAAGAAACGTCACAATCTCTACATTTTTGAACGTGACCACATTCCGTACAAATTACAGTTTTTGAATATCCCCTTTGATTTAAAAATATAATTGCTTGATTTCCGTTGTTTAAGCAAAGCTCAATCTCACTTTTTAATAGAGAAGAAAACGGTGAATTATTGCCACGCATAACTTCTTTTCGCATATCCACAACGTCAACGTTCGGTAATGGTCGCTTATTTATTCTATCAGGAAGTTCTATTAAATTATATTCACCCTCAAGCGACTTTTTATAACTTTCAATGGACGGCGTTGCACTTCCTAAAACCAATTTTGCATTTGTTTGTTTTGCACGATGTATAGCAACGTCAATCGTGTCGTATCTAGGCGTAAATTCACTAGCATAACTTCCATCGTGTTCCTCATCAATTATAATCAACCCTAGGTTTTCAAGTGGAGCAAAGATTGCGCTTCTTGCACCGATTGCAATTTTCGCTTCTCCGTTTCTCAATCTCCACCACTCGTCAAACCTCTCTCCAGCCGATAAACCACTGTGCAAAATGGCTGCAGATGAAGAAAACCTTGATCTTAAAACCTTTAACATTTGTGGTGTTAAAGCTATTTCAGGGACTAGCATTATTGCAGTCTTACCCATGCTTATAACGTCATTTATTAAGTTTAAATAAACTTCTGTTTTTCCACTACCGGTAACGCCAAAAATTAAACTCACTAATTTATCTGTATTTTTTATGCTATCAACAGCTAATCTTTGTTTTTCAGTAAGCGTTATTTCTCTTTTTGGTGCATCTAAATTTTTATAAGGTTGTCTAAAATATTTTTCTTTTATTATTTCAGCATATCCTTTTTCAACTATGGAATTAACTGCTGATGCGCCAAACTTTTCGGCAAGAAAAGTAAAAGGATATTTTTCATTAGATTGAAGAAAATCAAGCAATTCCTTTTGTTTAACTGCTGTTTTCCTCAACATACCTTTTAATTGCTGAACGTCAACACTATCTACAAGTTGAACATATCTAACAAACTGTTCTTTGACCTTTCCTTTGCGCATTTCAGATGGCAAAAAAAGTCTCAACGCCCCTGCCCGAGTAGAATAATAAGTGTCACATATGTATTGCATAAGATCCAAGGTTTCTTTAGTCAGTGCAGGTTTTTCTTCTATCAAAGAGTAAATGGGTTTTATTTTCTGCACGTCATACACACTGGATTCTTTAATGTTTATGACTATTCCTTCTATAAACTTTTTACCAAAAGGCACGATAACACGACTGCCAAGAGTTATCTTGCAGTCGGTAAACGAATATTCAAAAACCTTATCAACTTCAACGTTGTTGATATCTACTATAACGTCAGCAAACACTTCTATAACCTAAAATAACAAAATATGTTCACCAAATTGATGAACACATTTATTAATTAATCATTTGTTGCAATCAATTTGCCGTCTTGAATTTCTTGCGCAGCAACTGATAATGGCTTTTCCTTGCTTGGAAGTTCGGTATAACCTTGGTTTTGCGCTTGTTCCATCAATTGTCTTGCACGCTTGCTTGTAACAATGCATAGTTCATACTTTGAACCGATTTTTTCTGCCAATTGGTCAATAGGTGGCTTATGTATCATAATAATTCTCCTTATATGAATTCTTATTTATTTTTTTCTTTATTTATAATTGCCTCAACGTCAATTATCGCTTGTTCGAGTTCATCGTTTACAACCGTATAATCGTAAAGGTTGCTCTTTTCCAACTCGTAATTAATCCTTTGCATACGAAGTTTTATCTTTTCCAACGTTTCAGTGCTTCTTTTAATAAGTCTTTTTTCCACTTCTTCTAATGATGGTGGCGTTAACATAATCAAAACAGAATCAGGATATGTTTTTTTAACTTCAAGTCCACCATTAACGTCAATTTCTAATAAAACATCGTTATTTTTTAACTGATTTAAAACAAAATCTTTTGGGGTACCATAATAATTTTCGAAATGGTTACTATATTCTAAAAAGCCATCACTTTCAATTTTTTTATTAAATTGTTCTTTGACAATGAAAAAATATTCCCTTCCATCAACTTCGCCATCTCTTGGACTTCTTGTAGTACAAGAAATACTCAGTGAAATATTGGAATTCCTTGCAACAAGTTTTTTTGCAATAGTTCCTTTACCTACACCAGATGGACCTGACAAAACTATCAAAACGTTTCTCATAATTATTCTAAATTTTGTACTTGTTCCCTAACTTTTTCAATTTCGTTCTTTAATTCTAACGCAAACCTTGTAACTTCAATGTCGTTTGATTTTGAACAAATCGTGTTGGTTTCACGATTGAATTCTTGCATAAGAAAATCAAGTTTTTTACCCATACCATCAAGTTTAACTATTTCGGTAAATTGTACAATATGTGAAGAAAGCCTTGTTAGTTCTTCATCGATATTAACTTTGTCGGTATAAAAAGCAACTTCATTTAAAAGTCTTGTTTGGTCATACTTAACGTCTTTTAAAGCTTCTTCTATTCTTGCTTGAAGTTTATTTTTGTATTCAATGGCAACTAAAGGAGCACGAACAGAAATCTTATTCGCTAAGTCTTTAATCGTTTGCATGCGCTTAAGCATGTCAACGACAAGCTTTTCCCCCTCAACTTTTCGCATTTGATTTAAGTTTACGCAAGCATTTTTAACAACCTCTTTAACGATATCGTTAATTTCGGTTAAATCGCTCGTAGCATTATCTACTATAACATCTGGTGATTTCATCAATTGACTGACTGAAAAATCGTTAGAAAGACCGAACTTTTCAGCTAATTTAACACTGGCATTGTAATATGCAGACGCTCTTTCTAAATCAACTTCCAAATTTTGAGAACCTTCTCTCGTGTCGGAAAAGTTAAGAAAAAGATCAATTCTACCACGATTAATATACCCTTGCACTGTTTTCCTAATAGTGTCTTCAAGCGCAATAAAGGCACGTGGCATTTTACAATTTAAATCAAAATTTCGGTTATTGACAGTCTTAATTTCAACGATAAGGTTTACACCATTATCGTTATATTCAGCCTTGCCATACCCTGTCATACTGTACATAACTAAACATTC
>JAZUSI010000020.1:0-10785 GCA_045606665.1 Christensenellaceae bacterium | reverse complement strand
ATAATATAGTCGAAACATGTCAATATGTGTCATATTTGAAAAATTTAATAATTAAGCTAAATTTATAGTGAATACATAATGAATTTATTTATATTAAAAATTTTTAATAAAATTTGCAAATGTAATGACAAAAACAATTTTATATGTTAGAATATATATTATGAATATATATTTAAAGAGAAAAACTAAATTTTATTTAATCACGGTTTTATTTATTTTGCTTTCCTTGTGCTTTGCTTTTGGATTTTATAAGCCAATATTAACAAAGGCTGATAGCAAGGCTGTTTCAGCGAGCCCTTTTTTACCACAAAGCGATTTAGAAAGCCTTAGTCTTTCTAATACCACTGCTGTTTATTGTGATAAATCAGTCACGGCTATTGTTGAAAATTCTTATATTTTCACCTTATATAATAATGGTGAAAAATTTATAATCAATGATAATATTGATACCCTAAATCAAATATTAGACGTTAAATTATTTAACAATTCTTCTTTGTTCTTTTCTGCAAATGCTAGACTCTACTGTTTTGATTTGCAAACTAGAACTTATAGCAAAGTTCAATTAGGAAACTCACTTGATGAACCTGTAAGTTATTTTGACTTTAATCAAAATTATCTAGTAACAACCTATCAAGAAACTTGTAAGATTTTCCAAATTTCAAACAATACCTTTACAAGTGTTTCCAGCACAGGAATTAAGATTGCTGATGGCAGTAATGCAACGATAAACGAAAATAACGAATTGTTTTTAGTTGGTAATTCTGGCGTTTACAAGACTTTAGCTTCCTTACCAGCAATTCAAACTATTGACAATACTTTAATTAGTGTCACCCCTTCAACTTTGATTGCAAACAATGACCATGTGTATTACATTCTCAACAATAAAATATATGGCATTTCTTTAACCGATGGCAAAAGTACAGAATTCTCAACCTTACCTATTGATAGTAACTATCAATTAGGAAATATAGTTGCGCCAAAGAAAATTTCTTTTATTAACAATAATATTTTAGTTTTGCAAGACAATTCTGTTCAAGAATTTAAAATTGAAGAAGATAGGCTTGTCTTTACTGGCTTTGCAATCGCTAAACATCAAACAGCCTACAATCGTGTTTTATCAAACGCTTCTAAAATTGAAAAAACGAACGACACTATTGCCGTTTTAGATGAATTTAAGTTGACCGTTTTCACAAACGCTATCACAGACAACAGGTACGCAAGAGAAAACTATAAAAATTATCTTATTTCATCTCTCACTATTGATGGCATATCCCCATCTTCTTTTGCTTTGGGCAATAAAAATGCGTTGATGTTTTACAACGATAACGACGTAAATAAATTTATTTCACTTTTAGATTTTTCTAAAAATGAAAACTTTTTGTCAGATAAAATTTACTTACCTACCTACACAAACCTTAAAGACGTTTGTTATCAAAGTGGAAATTATTATATTTTATGCGACAATGGCACTAGCCCACAACATGTATATAAATCAAGTTTTATTGATGGCAATCTTTCTTTCGTTAAAATAGACTCTAATGACTCAACGACAGAGTTTAGCATGATATCCGTTGACGTTTATGGAAACATCTTCCTTGCAAATAACAACTCGATAGCTAAATTAACCAAACAAGATTCATATACTCAAATACAGCAAGTAGCTTCTTTTGACAATATTCAAAAATTGCAAACAGACTTATTAGGAAACCTATTTGTTCTTTCAAACGGCAAGATTATTTGCGTCAATAATAATGCTGAATACTCTATTGATAATATTAAGAATTTTGCGCTTGATTTTGTAGATAATGGAGTGTATTATATTAAAAGTGATAGCGAAATCATATACTCAACAAGTGATTTAGATAACGTTTCTATTGCAGATTTAATAGTCCCTGAGACTTATTCTTTAACTAATCCAGATGGTGTATTTAAGGCAAATGATAATTTGAATTTCTTTACCGTTCCAAATGGGGCAAACGCATATGTTGTTAAAACTCAAGGCGATAAGTTTATTTTCGAGCAATTAACTACCTACCTTGGCGAATACGTTAAGATATGTTCAGTTGATTATATGAGCACTCAAAAATTTTACGTTTTAGCAAACCAAAACGATTTAGTTTTAGTTGACGTTGAATGTGCCGAAGCTGTTCAAAAACAAAAGATAACTGACATAGCAAAAATTGTCTTTGTTGCAACTGACGTTCATGCTTACTTCTTTCCTATAATTAACATTAATGCTGATTTTGCTTTTAATAATATAGACAAAATTAGATTGCAAAAAACCACTCAATTAAACGTTTCTCACAAAATTAACTTTTTAGATTGTGATTACTATTATGCAGAGTTTACGTTTAACGATAACGTTTATTCTGCATATATACCATGCTCTTATACAGTTGAGATTTTAAACGAAGACTTTAAGTGGGATTCATATAGGATTGAAATTATTAAAGCCACGTCAGTATTTGAAAAAGACGATATGCAAACGAAAATAATTTCTCTTAAAGAAAACACGCAAGTTAGATTGATTGAAAAAGGTGATTCTATTAGTAAAATAGCATTTAAACTCGACGATGGAACTTATCAAATAGGGTTTATTTACACAAATAAAATTATAGATAAAGCAAACATTGCGATAAGAAATATTTTAATTATTCTTGCAGTCGCTGCTTGCGTTTGTGGAACTCTAACTTATTTCTTGCTTCGTAAAAGAAAAAGTTAATGTAAATTAATTAATACTTAAAAAATCCTCTGTATTTTACAGAGGATTTTTATTATTTTATTATATGTTTTAATCTAAATATGCTTTTTCATCCTGTGTATTCTGTACAATTCCTAATAAATTAAATTCTTCATCACTATCAAAAGCATCTGCGTTATCGTGTGCTGCAAGTTTACTAATAGAAACTTCATATGCCGTCATAATTTTTATATCATCATCAGTTATTTTCTTTTGGTATTCCCTACTTTGAATTCTTCCACTGACGGCTATTTTATCACCAACAGCAAGATTTTTTGCAAATCTTGCATTTCTTCCCCAAGCAATGCAAGGAATATAGTCCGATTTATTATAAGAACGATTGACTGCAATTAAAATGTCAGCAATCTCTCTGTTAAATGGTGTCGTTCTATATATTGGCTGTTTACAAATATACCCTGTCAGCACTATACTGTTTGGATTTCTTGACGGAACTTCATCTAAAAGTTCACGAACGAATACGGTGAGCATAAGTTTACTCTTTCCATCAACGAGTTTGTTATAACTTCTAAATTGACCAAGTGCGTTTATGGTTACACCAACTTTTAAGTCCCTATCGCTTATTAAGCGTTCGGAAATTGTAACGGGCAAAACGTCTCCCTGACCTGAAAGTCTTTTTACTAGAACGTTCATTTCATAAAACCCCTCTCCATAAACTTCGTGAGAAAATACTGCTTCGGTTAAAATCTCACCACTAATAAATACTTTGTTGTTCTTTTCTGCTAAAATGTTCATATATATGTTTCCTCCAAAGAATTTCTTAAGAATTTTTTACTTGAGAACCATCTGTCCTCATTTGATAATTTTCACGATAGATAAGGTCGCTAATCTTCACAAATTCATAACCTTTTATCTTTAACTCGCTGATAATGATTGGTAATGCTTCTGCCGTGTGTAAACCTTGATTATGAAACAACACAATAGAACCACTTTTAACTTTTCCAATCACCCTATCGCAAATTTGTTTTGCTGAAAGATCCTTCCAGTCCAAACTATCTACGTCCCACTGAATAGTAAAAAGACTTAATTCCCTTGCCGTTTTTATAAGCCTATCGTTGTAATCGCCGTAAGGGGCACGAAATAGTTCAACTTTTTTATTGGTAATTTTTTCTATCTCGAGAGCAGATGAAGAGAGTTCTTTAATAACCGTTTCTCTATCAAGTTTGCTCATATATGGATGAGTTGCTGAGTGAGTGCCTATTTCATGCCCATATTCACTTATTTTCTTTATGTATTCAGGATTTTTCTTAGTCCAAAATTCAACGGCAAAAAAAGTGCATTTAACCATCTCTTTTTCCATAATTTCAAGAAGTTTATCGGTATAGTCAGTTCCCCAAGCACAATCAAACGAAATGGCAATTTTATTATCCTCTCTTTCAACCCTATAAATAGGCAATTCCCTAATTGCATATCCAAAAAAAACGTTGTATGCGCCAGTATTAGAAAGAATAATTAAACAAATAATTCCTGCTAATGTAAAACTAAAAAAGGCAATAATTTTCTTTTTAGTTAGAACTGCAAAATGCATTATAACACTTTCCCCTTGTCGAATTTTATAACATTTAGTAAAAATTTGAAACAACTTGTCACAACAATTTTTATTCTATTAATCAATATGAAATTTAACCTTTAATTATGTTATTTAAACAAAAAACAGAGAGAAATCACTAGATTCCTCTCCGTTTTTTATATTGCACTTTTTAACGTTTATTCTTTTTATTTAAGAAGTCTATCAAATAATTATAAAACTTTTCGCAATGTTTTGACATGAACGCATTGTCGTGAAGTTCAATTATAATTTGCCTTTTACAATTCTCATCTTTTATTGGAATTATCTTTATATCCCTTCCCATAACCTTTCCCCAAGAAAACTCTGGCCAAAAACCTATGCCAACTTCTGCTGCAATTATATTTTTAACAGCAACTGGTGAATCGGATTCAAATGTAATTTTAGGTTTAAAGCCTGCTTGTGCACATATATTATCGCAAATTTGCCTAAATGGTCTTGACCCTGCTATATAAATAAATTTTTCATCTTTAAGGTCATTAAGGTTTACACTTTCCATATCAGCGTATTTAGAGTGCTTGGTTACTGCAAGTAAAATTTTTTCTTCTAATACAAATCTTTTTTGCGCACTTACTTGAATATTTGCAATTCCATTTGTTGTAATGGTTATATCACTACCTGCATTTTCTTTATTCTGTATAAGATTAAATATGGTATTGGGGTTATCTTCTTTATATTTTACAACTGCTTCTAATACCACGTTCGAAGCTGCTAAAACGTTCAACTTAACCGTATTTTCATTTTCTTTTTTGAATTTAATAATTTCTCTATCAAGATTTTCTATTACAGAAAACACACTGTCTAATCTTTGTTTAATAACCTTTCCATATTCGGTTAACTTAATGTTCCTACCAACGCGCATCAGCAATGGAACACCAAACTCTTTTTCTAACAGCTTTATTGATTTGGTTATGGCTGGCTGAACAACATGCAACTCTTCAGATGCTTTGGTTATATGTTCATACTTTGCAACCGTATAAAAATACTT
The DNA here is from genome assembly GCA_045606665.1 of Christensenellaceae bacterium. Classification (GTDB taxonomy): domain Bacteria; phylum Bacillota; class Clostridia; order Christensenellales; family Borkfalkiaceae; genus UBA1259. The sequence continues at coordinate 5,472 of JAZUSI010000020.1, read as the reverse complement.
AAGTTTTAATAAATCCATTTTGCCCTTAATATATAATTTAAAGTTATTAATTATATAATAATTATATATTAGACATATTAATTTGTCAAGCGTATAATATAATAAAAGTTAAAAACGAGGTATTTTTTATGACTCAAATATTAGAATGTGTGATGCTTATATGTTTTGGAATTTCCTGGCCTATATCAGTTTATAAAAGTATTACCTCAAAATCCACCAAAGGTAAAAGCGTAATTTTTTTAATAGCAATTCTCGTTGGATATGTTGCAGGTATTTTAAGTAAAATTTTAAGCAATAATTTTTCCTACGTTTTAGTTTTATATTTTATAAACTTCTTTATTGTTTTTACTGATTTTATAATTTACTTTGTAAATCGCAACCGTGAAAAGAAGTTAAATAATTAGTTTTAATATTAAAAACTGCCGAGCTAATTTGCTCGGCAGTTTTATTATTTTATTTATTTTGCTCCGTGTAACATATCTGAAATGATAGCTATAATTTTATCGTGACAGCCACCACAACCAGTTGAGCAATGTGTAATTTCTTGAACGTGCTTAAATTCTTGTTCCACGTCTTCAAATCTTTGATTGTCTTTTAATGCATCTTCAATGTCAAATAAAGTTACTTGTTTACAATTACAAATGATTTGATTTTCTTTATATTCCATAACTCTACCTATTATTTAAAATATCTCTTAAGTAATCCTTCAAAAGCCTTGCCGTGACGTGCTTCATCTCTTGCCATTTCATGAACGGTGTCGTGAATAGCGTCTAAGTTCATTGCCTTAGCTTTTTTAGCAAGTTCAAATTTACCTGCTGTTGCGCCGTTTTCAGCTTCAACTCTCATTTCTAAGTTCTTCTTTGTTGAATCGGTTACAACTTCGCCTAAAAGTTCAGCAAATTTAGCAGCGTGTTCTGCTTCTTCATATGCTGCTTTTTCCCAATAAAGACCGATTTCTGGATAACCTTCTCTATGAGCAACTCTTGCCATTGCAAGATACATACCAACTTCGGTGCATTCGCCTTGGAAGTTCATTCTAAGGCCTTCAATAATTTCAGGGTCAACGCCTTTAGCAACACCTACAACGTGTTCAGCAGCCCAGGCAAGCCCTTCTTTTTGTTCCATGAACTTTGTGTCAGGTGCTCCACATGTTGGGCATTTTGCTGGGGCTGTATCCCCTTCGTGTACGTAACCACAGATTGTGCAGACAAATTTTTTCATAATTTTTTCTCCTTTTTTTGCGTTATATCGCTATTTTTTAATTTTAATTATTACATTCTAAACAAGTTCCATAATAGATGCACTTTTCATCTTTAACCGTTACCCCAAGTTCATTTAACTCTTTTGGCACGGGTGCAGGATTAAATAAATCTATTATCTTGCCACATTTTGAACAGATAAAATGGCTGTGCCTTGACGTATCCCCATCATAATGCAATCTCTTATCTTCAGTCTCTAAAGTGATTATCTTGCCTTCATCTGCAAGCAATTTAAGATTGCGATAAACCGTCCCAAGACTGATTGTTGGATTAACTTCCCTTGCAGAAGAATATATCATCTCTGCAGTCGGATGGTCACACCTTTCTTTAATCAATCTCGTTATCAATTCCCTTTGCTTTGAATTGCGCATCGATTAACTCCTTATTAGTAATGATTACTATTATTATAATCGAGATAGATCAATTTGTCAAGAGTTTTTTTAATATTTTTAAAAATTTTTTTGTCGTTATATTACATACATTATATAATATGAAGCAAATTTCAAAGTGTAGAGAGTTTTATATTAACTAAACAATTCCAATTCGTTCAACCACAAAGTGCTATTTGCATCTGACGGAATTTTAAATTCACCCCTTGGTGAAAGTGAAACAGATCCTACCTTTACACCATCTGGAAGGCAAGAACGCTTGAATTGTTGGTTGAAAAATCTTCTTATAAAGATTTTAAGCCACTTTAATATGGTTTGTTCCTTAAAGTCGCCCTTAAATGTTTGACAAGCAACGTAATATAATTTTTTAGGGCTATACCCCCTTCTTAACATATTATACAAAAAGAAATCGTGTAAAATGTATGGACCGACGATATCTTCGGTTTTTTGAGCTATTGTATCATTTTCAACAGGCAAAAGTTCAGGGCTTACCGGCGTATCTAAGATATCTAATAAAACGGCTTTTAACTTACCTTTTGAATTAGATGCCGAGTGTTCAACAACATGTCTAACCAGCGTTTTTGGAATTGAACAATTCACACCATACATAGACATATGGTCGCCATTATACGTTGCCCAGCCAAGAGCAAGTTCAGATAAATCACCCGTGCCTATAACCAAGCCGTTATTCATATTTGCAACATCCATCAAAACTTGAGTCCTCTCTCTAGCTTGTGCATTTTCAAACGTAACGTCAAAAACACCTTCTTCATGATTAATATCTTTTAAGTGCCTTTGAACAGCCTTTGAAATATCTATCTTTTTTAGGGTTACGCCCAGCGCTTTAGCAAGTTTAATTGTGTTTAGAAAGGTCCTTGAGGTCGTGCCAAAACAAGGCATTGTAATTGCAACAACGTCTTTCAATGGTCTGTTTAACATTTTAATTGCCTTTACAGCAACCAATATCGCCAAAGTCGAATCTAGCCCACCAGATAGTCCTAGAACCAAGCTTGATGCGTTTGTATGCTCAACCCTCTTTTTCAAGCCTTGCGCTTGCATAGTTAAAATGTTTTCTGCCCTTGTTTTTACATCTACAACGTTAGTTGGCACAAAAGGCGTCTTTTTATATTTACGGACTAAATTTTGACTACTATTTGTTCCATTAAAGGTTATATACTGATATTCATCTATTCTTTCTTCTATATCCTTAAAAAGATTTAACCTTTCATTGTTAATAAAATCAGTGTCTATTTCACTTATAATCGGCTTATCTTCAAACATATTTCCCTTTTCTAAAATCTTGCCCTTTTCAGCAATTATCTTTTGCCCTGCATAAACGCAATCGGTAGTTGATTCACCAAGACCGGCGTTACATAATGCATAACCACAAACAAGCCTTTCTGTATGCCCTTTAATAAAATCAATACGCTTTTCAAAAGCACCAACCACTTCATAAAAACCACTTAAGTTTACAATGATATTTGCACCTGCTAAAACGTGATTATTGGCTGGACAAATTGGGCTTAACATATCTTCGCCTATTTCAACCCCAACCGTAAAAGTCTTATTATTTTTATCGCTAAATATAAGTTTATTACCAAAAGGCACTTCTCTTTCTAAAATTTTTATTGTTTGAACTTCCTTTGGTGCACTAGCAAACAAACTTTTATTAACAAAGACTTGTGGAACAACACCTAAAATTTCGCCATTATAAGTAGCGATAGCACAATTATATACCTTATTATTTTTCTTTATAGGTGCGCCTAAAAATATCAATGCGTTAGTATCTTTAGTGTTCTCTAAAATTTTATAAACACCTTCTAAAACAGCATCGAGCAAAACCTCACTTAAAAATAAACTTTGACAAGTGCAACCTGTTAAAGATAACTCAGGAAAAACTATAAGTTCTGCCCCCTCTTTTTTAACAAGTTCTATATTTTCAATTATAGCGTTTACGTTATTTTTAACGTCTGCAACCTTTATCCTTGGAGAACAAAGCGCAGTTTTTACATACCCCAATTTCATCGTTTTCTCCTTTTTTATTAAAAAATGAATTTTGAATAATTACATTTTACACCATTTTTACACTTTTTGCAATGTTTTTAAAATAAAAAAATGGCAAAGTTCGTGACTTTTGCCATTTTTAATGTTTTTAATTTTTCAATTTTTAATCTTCATATCCATTTGGATTTTTAGTTTGCCAATTCATAGAGTCTCTGCACATATCGTCAAGAGTCTTTTCAGCTTTAAACCCTAAAATTTCTTTAGCTAAAGTCGGGTCTGCATAGCACTCGTCAATATCGCCTGGGCGACGTGGCATAATCTTATAAGGAATCTCCTTACCCGTTGCCTTTTCAAAAGCCTTAACTATATCAAGAACACTATATCCTTTACCCGTACCGAGATTAACGATTATTAAACCTGGATTTTCAGCGAGTTTATCAACTGCCAAAACGTGTCCTTTTGCAAGATCAACAACGTGGATATAATCTCTTACACCCGTTCCATCGTGTGTATTATAGTCGTTGCCAAAAACACCGAGATATTCCCTCTTTCCCACAGCAACTTGGGTGATGTATGGGCAAAGATTGTTTGGAATACCTTTAGGATCTTCGCCAATTAACCCTGATTCGTGCGCACCAATTGGATTGAAATATCTTAAAATTGCAATATTAAACGAATTGTCAGAAGCGTATAAATCTTTCAATATATATTCTATAAACAATTTTGTGCTTCCGTATGGATTAGATGTTGAAAGTGGAAAATCTTCTTTAATTGGCACGCTTTTTGGCTTACCATAAACGGTGGCAGATGAAGAAAAAACCAAATTTTTAACTCCGTGTTTGCGCATAGCAAACACCAAAACCAAAAGCCCTTCAATGTTGTTTTCATAGTATTCTAATGGTTTTGCGCACGATTCACCAACGGCCTTTAAGCCTGCAAAGTTGATAACCGAATCAATCTTATTTTCGGTAAAAATTTTATCTAAGATTACACTGTCACGAATATCTCCTTCATAAAATTTTACCTTTTTGCCAGTAATCTTTTCAACTCTTGCAACAGCTTCGTATTTGCTATTCATAAAGTTATCGATACAAACAACGCTGTGTCCAGCGTTAAGGAGCTCTACCATTGTGTGCGAACCAATATAACCTGCACCACCCGTTACTAAAACGTTCATATTTTCCCCTTTTTATTATTTGTTATTTACAAGTTGTTCAAATGCTTCAAAATACCTTGCGCCTAAAATTTCCAATGCAGTTTTGCAGAAATGATAAACGTCGTCAAAACCAATGTCTGAATTGCATTTTAAACCCGTTGTATCAACAAACTTTGTCATATGCCCTTCTTTCATTTTTGTTTGCAAAACTTCTAAAATAGCATCACTGCCCTTTTTGAACTCGTTAATGAACGCTGGTGTAAAACCTGCACACATAAATGGAACGTCTTTGCCGTATCTATCTCTAATAAAATCAAAAAGTTCGGTAAACTTTTCATCATAATACTCTTTGATGCCTTCAAAAGATAAATCCATATTTTCAAATGCATCATGCTCGCCTTGATGCCATAAAACAGCAACGACTTTATTGTTTTTGTTTAATGCTAATGCGCTATCCATCATATCAACCATACGCAAGAACATCTTGTCCTTTAGTCCCCAGTGTTCACCCTTAAAACCAGTTCCACCAATTGGCGTGTTAACAATTAATACCTTTCTGCCTTTTTCAAGGTATTTTTCTGCATACATTTTTGCAAAAGTCAATGCAAAACAACCGATTGTGCTAACGCCATCATCTCTTACAACTTCTTTTGCCATTTCAATA
>JAZUSI010000019.1:0-2138 GCA_045606665.1 Christensenellaceae bacterium | reverse complement strand
TGTTTAGTGTTATGTTAAATTTAAATTTTTATATTGATATTATTGTGTATCTAAAATTTATACGTTATGCACCGAAAGAACTATCAATAGAAAAATTCTCTTTGTTTATTTGATAATTAATATATTTTTCAATTCCGTTTGCAATCGTTTCTGCCATTTTGTAAATCAAGTTCAATCTTGTTAAATTAAACAAATTATAATTTTGCATAGATTTACTTGCTACAATCCCGACAATGCTTAAATCTCCCACCGTTCCAAGATTTTTATTTACTCCTAGTCCTGGCTTTAAGCCTTTACTTTGTACTCTTATTAAACCAACGTCATCTTTTTCTCCAATGGCAGCGTCAATTGCAATTGAAATTGAGTTGGGGTGAATTTGCTTTAGATAAGTCCTTGCATATTCAACTTCCTTTGATGTTATTGGGAAAGCAAGTGTGCCATAAATGTATGATCTGAGATTTTTGTTTTTTAGAAAAGTTCCAACAAGTGGACCTAAACTGTCCCCTAAAACTAAATCGCTTCCGATACAAATAAATATAGGTTTTTTGTTTTTTTCATTCATTTCAATAAGTGATTGATATATTCCACTTGATGAGTGTGAACTAAACGTGCTAAACGTATAAGAATTATTGTTCATAAGATTATCCTTAAAATTTTATATACAGATTATTGACAAAAATAAGAATTTTATGCATAATAAGTATAAGTGTTATAAAAAATCTTAAAAAACATTTTATTTCTAACAAACAATATATTGTAGCATATTGTTTGTAAAAGGGAAAAACAAATGCATTTGTTGTTGTTAAATAGTTTTGGCGCTACCATTGATATAGTGGCGCTAGTATTACTAACTGCGTATGCGCTATATGGTTTAATTCGGGGTTTTACTAAGACTTTCTTTTATATTTTTGGTTCGTTAATTAGCTTTATGATTGCTATACTAATTGCCCCGTCTGTTGTTAGCTTTCTTCAAGGTAAGTTTTCCATAATTGATTCTATGGCGTTGAATTTTAAGGACGTTAGTACAAATTTGCTTGGCGAAGAACTTTCTTCTGTTCCTTTAAGTCTTGCATCAAGCGAGCAATTAAAGGGTATTGCTGGCTATATTGCAAACATTGTGTTGTCGCTTAAAGATAAGGGCAACGTTTCGCCAGAGGCAACTATCGGTGAAGCTGTGGCGTCTATATTTGCATATTATGTCATATTAATAATATCCATAATAATACTTTTTGTAATTTTAAAAATAATATTCTTTATTATTGGCGAAATTGTGAAAAAAGCATATGCAAATAAGATTGTTGCATCGCTTGATCGAGTTTTAGGGCTTGCACTCGGTTTAATTAATGGTATATTTAATATAGAACTCATATTATTGATTATCAGCACCATTCCTATTCCCCTATTTCAACAAATAATTATTAATATTGAGAGCACTGTGCTTACAAAGTTTATTCAAAGTATAAATTTATATCAAATTATTATGAACAACATTATAAACAGTAGCATTACAAGTATTATTATATAAGCACTATAATTATAGTTTTATAAAATTAAAAAAATTAACAAAAATAATGAAATAACGTATAAACCATATTAAAAACCAGCAAAAACATTTAAAAAAACAATAAAATTAATTAAAATCAGCAATAAAAACACAAAAAGTTGCAACAAAAAAAGAAAAAAAGTAAAAAACTGCCTGTTTCACGTGAAACAAGCAGTTTTTTGTGTTTTGACTATGTTTCACGTGAAACACACTTTGTTTTTCATATTTAATCATGTTTCACGTGAAACAAGCAAACAAAAAGTTCCACGTGAAACATTTAAAAAACAATTAAATTGATAAACAAAAGTTGTGTTGTGGTATTAAAATTGTTTTTAAAAACATAAAATTGACCTCGTTCTCAGACAAAATAATGAAAATTTTTGCCGGCAAAAATTTTAAGCCATTCTGTCTCAGAGCGTTAAAATGACAATTTTTTATACAACAAATTTACGTATTTTCTAATAAAATATAATAAAATTATATGTGAAAATGTATGTGTAAAATTTGTATTATGAATATTAGTATAATAGTGCCAAAAAACAGAACAATTATAAAAGTTAATTCATGCGTAATAAATTAATCAAAAAAATAAAAT
>JAZUSI010000018.1:0-27352 GCA_045606665.1 Christensenellaceae bacterium | reverse complement strand
ACATGGCTACGATCCGACTTCAACAATTATATAATATATGTGCAAGGCAATGAAAAAATTCTAGTTGGCTATAACGGAATCCCGACTAGGTTAACTTTGCCTAACTATATTACTAAAATAAAAGATTATGCGTTCTATTATTGTGATTCGTTAAGGACTGTTACTATGGGAAGTGGTGTAATAGATATTGGTAAATATTCATTTTGTGGCTGTGAATCATTAACAACCATTAACATAGGAAGTGGTGTAATAAGTATTGGCGCTGATGCGTTTTATGACTGCGACTCGCTTGAAAGTATAGTTATACCAAACAATGTAACGAGCATAGGTGTTTGGGCGTTTTATGGCTGCGACTCATTAATAAGTGTTACCATAGGAAAAAGTGTAACAATTATAGAAGAAGATGCGTTTTTTGGTTGTGATAATTTAGTAGAGATATATAATTTATCATCACTTGAAATTCTAAAAGGCGAGAAAAATAATGGTCGTGTTGGTTATTATGCATTAGATATATATATAAGTATTGAAAACCCAAGCAAATTAACTAAGGAAAAAAAATATATAATACGTAAAGAAGGCAGTGTTAAAACATTGATAGGTTATTCAGGTAAAGAAAAAGAACTATTAATACCAGATGGCGTTACTGAAATTAACACACGTGCGTTTTACGCTTGCGACTCAATAATAAGTGTTACCATAGGAAACAGTGTAACAAGTATAGGTTATGAAGCATTTTCTGAGTGCTATAATTTAGAGAATATAACTTTTAAAGGGTCTATTCAAGAGTGGAATTCTATTTCTAAAAGTGTACTTTGGTGCTATTCTATCAAAGCAACTTATGTACAATGTAACGACGGACAAGTTCAACTTTAATTAAACAATAAAAAGTTTTTAACCAAAGGATAGAAATTGTGATAATTAAGCTGAACAAAGGGTGTATTAAAGCAAATTGCTAGTGAGCAAGCTATAATTGAGAAGATGGAAAAAACTCCATATTCAAACCCCTTTACTTTTTTGCACAAAAAAACAAAAAACTCGCAAAAAGTATCGAAGAACTTTTTGCGATAAAGGAGATGCAGGCTGATAAGTCATTGCTTTTTGTTAAAAAAACAAAAGCAAGACCATAGGCCTTGCTTCGACGTGGTGCGAGCAAAGGGGAATTCCCCTGATAGGGGAAATGTCGCATAGCGACAAAAGGGTAGCCGTCCCACGCCAGTGGATAGCGCCTGTGCGACCTACCCGCTGGACTGTCCACTGGACACTCCATTTTTGCTTTGCAAAACACTTCACTTCGTTCGTGGCTCCATATTCAAGCCCCTTTGTTTTTTGCACAAAAAAATGATAGGCAAAAATGCCTATCATATTTTTTGGTGCGAGCAAAGGGACTTGAACCCCCACGGTCTCCCACTAGATCCTAAGTCTAGCGCGTCTGCCAATTCCGCCATGCTCGCTTATTCTTACAACACGATATATTCTACCACAAAATTAAAAAAAATAAAAGCGTTTTTCAGTATTAAATTAAGATTTTTAATAAAATTATAGAGTTTTAATCTTGACTATTTTAGTAAAACCATATATAATATTGTTATACTAATTTTAATTAACTTGGAGGCAAAAAAGTGAAAGCGATTATAAACGCAAATATTATTATGCCAGACCACGTGATTCCAAACGGCGTTATTCTTATTGATAACGGCGTTATAGTTGATTTTGGAAAGGCAAAAAATATTGAAATTCCAAAAAATGCTGAAATTATCGATGCAGAGGATAACTTCGTTGGTCCAGGTCTTATCGATATACATACTCACGCTGCTGGTGGCAATTACATAATGGAAAACCCAGCCGTTTCTTCAAAAGAACTTTTAAAGCACGGCGTAACCAGTGTTTTGCCTGCATTATATTATAGTCTTGACAAAGAGCATTTCTTAGACGCTATCGACACCATTATCGATGCGCATAAGAAGGGTGAATTTGATAACTTCTTTGGTTTTTATATGGAAGGTCCTTATCTTAACCCAGCCTTTGGCTGTGACCAAGAAAAGAACGCTTGGAGACACGGTGTATTCAAGAAAGATTATCAAGAATTAATCGATAGGTCAAAGGACTATACGAGAGTTTGGTGTATTGCACCTGAAAGGGAAGGTATTGAAGAATTTGTTCGTGACGTTAAAAAGTCTATACCAAACTGTATCTTTTCAGTTGCGCACAGTGAAGCAACGCCAGAACAAGTGGAAAAATTTATACCATACGGCTTAAAGATTGCAACCCACCACACCAACGCAACGGGAACTTTAGAGCATTATTCAGAATGTCGTGGTGTTTGTGTTGACGAAGCAGTTAACTATAATAAGGAAATATACGCAGAACTTATTTGCGATAGAATAGGCGCACACGTCGTTCCATATATGCAAAGACTTGTTAGAAGAGTTAAAGGCGACGATAGACTTATCCTTATTTCCGACCAATTTATAAGCGACGGACCTGTTCCAGAAGGCTTTGAAGAAGCAACCGACATCAATTTTGACTGGGCAGGGGAAATTGCAGGTTCTGGCATGACGCTTGACCTTGCTTGTAAAAACGTTCTATTCCACATGGGTTGTTCGGTGTGTGATGCGTTTAGATTTGCATCGACAAACCCTGCAAGAGCGCTCGGCGTTTGGGATAGGGGATACATTGCAAAGGGCAACGTTGCCGACTTAATCATTGTAAATCATTTATTTGATATAAAGAAAGTAATATTTAAAGGAGAAAAATTATGACAAAATTTGACCCAGCAACAACTTTCAAATTTGAACCAGCAAGTTTTGTTCCATTTAAGGACAGAGAAATTTGCGAAAAACTTCGTAAAATAAGCGGAACAGATTTGGAAAAGCACACAAAGGCAGATCAACACCCTGAATTTAACATCAAGGTTATGATGAACCCACACCCAGTTCTTATCGCAACTTTATTCGCAAGAATTAAAGAAGCATCAGAAAAGGGCAAGAAAATCACTTTGATTTTAGGTAACCCAGAACCAGATACTTATATTCCATTAGCACAACTCATCAACTACTTCAAGGTTGATTGTAAGAACGTTCACCTTTTCGCAATGGACGAATGGGCTGACCAAGACGGCAACATTGCACCTGAAACATATCAAGCAGGTTTTGCACACTCAATGCTCAAATATTTGGTTTACCAAATTGATGAAAAATTGCGTATGCCAATGGAAAACGTTCACTATCCAACAACTAAGAACATCAACAGTTATTCAGATATGATTACTGATTGTGGTGAAGGCGGTGCAGACATTTGTTCATCATCTCCTGGTTGGACAGGTCACATGGCATTTATCGACCCTGTTAAAGATTTCTTCCCAGAAGGCTTTGACCCAGCAGTTGAACCTACAAAGGCTCAAATCGATGAATGGCTCAATATGAAAGCAAGAATCGTTGATTTACACCCACTTACAGTTGCTCAAAACTCATTACACGGTGTATTTGGACAATCTGGTTACATTGCTGACGTTCCACCTAAGGCTGCTACAATCGGCCCTGTTGACGTTAAGAACGCAAGAGAAAGAATCGAAGTTCACGCACTCTTAACTAACGGTACGTTCTCTTCATGGCAAAGAATGACTTCACGTCTTGTTCTCCATGGACCAATCACACCACTTATTCCATCATCAATGCTTCAAACAATGAAGACTCAAGTTCTCGTTAGTGATGAACTTGCAGCACCATTTGATTGCTGGGAAAAGGTTGGATATTAATCTAATATCTAATATTAAAAGGTTAATAAAAGACGGCAAATTTTTGCCGTCTTTTTACATAGTAGAAAAATAAAAAAGTGGCTAAAAAATATAGCCACTTTTGTTGTTTTGGTCGTTTTAATTATACCGGTGAGAAAATTCCCAAAAGGATAATTCCGACAATCGTTATAGAAATTGCAAGGTAATGTTTCCAAGAAAGTTTTTCCCTCAAGAAAATTCTGCTCCATAGAACGGATAGCACGCAGTAAGCCGAAATTATAGGCAAGAATTCTTCGTGTGGTGAGAATATAACTGCCATATAAAAAATTTGACCTATTGTTTCGCAAAAACCACCAATATAAAGCGCGCCGTTTTTTCTAATGAAAAGGTTATCTTTTTTAACGAATTTAACCCAAATAAATGAGAAAATTGCAAGTAACAAGAAGGTTAACTCAAAAGCAGAGTTTGCAGAGTAATCAGAAATGTCGTTATAATAGAAGAAAACTTCATCACCAACAGTTCCAAGTGCATCTAAAATTAAGTAGGCAAGAGGAAGAAGAAGCGCCAAGAAACTTTTTGTATATTTTCTGTTTGATGCTTGACGGCGAAGTTCTTTTAATTCTTGATTTTCCTTGCTATCAATATATCCTATACCTATAATACCAAGGGTAATTGCGATAATACCAATGATTGTGAAAGCATTAAATTCAATAGGGTCTGCACCGATAAGTGGGAAAATAATAGCACAAAGCAAAACTGCGAGCGAGCCTGAACAATTACAAATAGGTGAAGAGATAGAAAGTTCAATATATCTTAAACCTATGTAGCCTAAAATCATTGCAAAGATATATAATGCCGAAACAGGAAGATAACTAAAGAAATCAATCATTTTGAAATCGGTGTAAAATAAACTTCCAACGAATTTAGGAAGGGCGTCAACACCGCCGTTGGCATCAATAATAGCGCCACCAATCAGTGTGATAAAGAAATGTATGCCCATTATAAGTCCAACTGCAAAGGTAACTTTCCAGTGGCTGTTGGAGTCTTTTTCGTCGGTGCCCTTTTTAGAAAAAAGGTCAGAACCGCTCCAACATAAAAGCGCAACGAGGGCAAATGCAAAATACATCATATAAAATATAAATCTCCTTTAAATAAATAATATAAAACTGTGTCAATAAAAACGTATTGACTAAGTAAAATTAATTATTTATCCAAGGTGGGAATATATGGCTTGAAACGACTTTAGCCGTTCTTTTTCTTCTGTAAAAAATAATCGTGTCCCCCTAAAAATCGTAACCCCTAGTTTGTGTGTTAGGGATATATTTTCTTAAAATCTCTAAATATTCCAAAGTGGTTTGGTTATCGACAGGGGAAAGGTTATCGGCGTCTAAACAATTATCGCCCAACTTAAACTTTTGCAAGAAGTATTTGTTTGCGCCATTTATCCACTCGGCAATTTTTATAATGTTTTCTTTTTTATGGAACTCATTTATAAGCGTCGTTCTAAATTCGTAATTAGATTTTTTGCTTAAAAAATATTCAACGGTTTGCTCCACCTTTCTTGTGTCGTAACTATCAAACCCAATGATTTTTGCGTAAGAGTCTCTATCGTTTTTAATATCCATTGCAAAGTAATCGCAAAGTCCGTTTTCATCAATGGTTTTTACAAGTTCAGGGTTAGTTCCATTAGTATCTAGTTTAACCTTATAGCCAAGGTTTTTAATCTTTTCCATAAGGAAAGGAAGGTCAGGGTGCAAGGTTGGTTCGCCACCGGTAATGCACACTCCGTCAAGAATACCACGTCTTTTTTCGAGGTAGTCAAACACTTCCTTTTCGCTTAAATATGGAAGGTCGTTAAATCCCTTAACGAGTGGCGCGTTATGACAAAAAGGGCAAGAAAAATTGCAACCACCAGTGAAGAGGGTTGCTGAAACGTATCCATCAAAGTCAACGAGTGACATTTTTTCCATACCCATAATCTTCATATCAAAAACCTCATAAATAATTATATCCCTAAAAAAACTGCTTGTCAATTAATTTAAATTATGCTATCATATAAAGGCAAAATAAAGGAGAAAAAATGAAAGCAGTAATTCAAAGAGTTTTAGATGCAGAATTAAAAGTTGATGGCGAATTAATATCCAAGATAGGCAAGGGCTACGTTATCTTTTTGGGCGTAGGAAAAGGGGACACCACTTTAGAAGCCGATTATTTTATCAAGAAAATCCCACCACTTCGCATTTGTGAAGATGAAAACGGCAAAATCAATAAGTCAATAGTTGATACTAACGGCGAAATTTTATTGGTTTCACAATTCACGCTTTTTGCAAATACTTCGCACGGTAATCGCCCTGACTTTTTGTCTGCAGAAAGTCCAGATAAGGCAAACGAACTTTATGAATACGTGGTTGATGGGCTTATTAAACAAGGATTAACTGTTAAAAAAGGTGTGTTCGGTGCAGATATGAAGATAAATCAAACGAACGACGGCCCTTTCACAGTAATAATAGAAAAATAGTTAAACTAAAAACACAAAACAAAAAAACGGCTTTAGAATTTTCTAAAGCCGTTAATCTTTATTTTTTGTCTTGATCGGGATTAAGTTTATTAAATTTATATTTTTCAAGAGCTGTTGCAAGTTGGTCTCCACAAGAAGTGTTGCTTCTACATTTAATACCTTTAAGGGTAGTGATAACTTCATCAATATCTTTTCCATCAACAAGTCTTGCCATTGCCTGTAAGTTTCCACTACAACCACCGATGAATTTAACGTTAGTAACTTTGTTGTCTTCAGTTACGTCGAATAAAATTTGCCTACTACAAGTGCCACGCGTAATATAAGTGTTCATTAAATAATTTCTCCTAAAACTAGTCTACTAAATTTTCATAGAGATTTCGATATACGTTAGCTGCTTTTTCGCCCCATTTTTTATAAATATCCTTAGCAATTTGTCTGTTTGGGACAACTAATTTTAATTCTAATACAGGTTGAGCAGGTTCAATAATTTTAAGATAAACGGTATACGTACCATCTTTATTCATAAAATAATCTGCAACACATTCTTGCTTTCTGCGATATTTAGTGCGATTGTTTTTTATAAAAAGCGAAATTTCTTCACGTGTAGATGCAGGTATATTAATAAAAAAGTTTGCCAAACAAATTCTTCCATCAGGGGTGATCGTATAAAGCGCCTCACCATTGTTGCCGATATTGTATAGCCAGCCACATTCTAGAAGTTGATTTAAAATGGGTTGGCAGTCCATATAAGCCAGCCAGTTGTTAGAAGAGCAGCACATATCAAGCACTGTGTTTTCCGACAGTGGCACTTCCATCTTGTCAAAGACGAACAACAATATTAATTTGTTTAATGATGAATCACCTTTGACCTGCATAAACCTTAATCTCCATTTTATCAACTTTCATTATATCATAAAAACAGAATTTGTAAAGAATTTTGTGTAAAATTTTGCAAAATAAAGACAAAAAAAGTTTATAATGCTATAAAAATGTGGTATAATGTACTTGATATATTTTTTAAGTATATCAAAGTAATTCATTTAATTAAACGTGGCAAATATGACTTGGAGGAAAAAATTGTGACTAAAAAAGAAGAATTAGATTTATTTTTAATGCACGCGCAAGAACTTGTTGATTCAAAATATATTTTAGCAGATGTGAAAATAGTCAACTTGTTAAAGTCAATAGCAAGTTCTGATACTCTCATTGCACTATTTAAAAATTGCTTAACCGATTTTGATTATGAAGCAGCGCAAAATAAATATTTAGTAAAAAGTCCTTATCTTTCAAGTGATAAGGGAGAGTTTATTCTTCCACCAAACACAAAAGATTTACTTGCGTTTACTTTTAACGTTCTTGCTGACTTTGACGCAAGGCGAATAAATATGACAGCGTTTTTGAACAAATATTTTTATGTTGACGGAAGTTCTGCTTCAGGGTATGATGCTTTTATAAACGCAATGATTAAACCATTTATAGCATCGGTTAAATCCCTTATGGATAGCGTTATAGATGGTAAATTACAAGACCCGATTGAAGCTTTGACAGAACAAGAAAACAGACGTGCTAAGGAGCTGGAAGAAGAAAAAATACGTCAAGAACAAGAAGCCGAAATTGCAAAGAAATCTTATGGCGAGGCCGTTAAGAAAATTAAGGAAATTTTGCTTAACGATAAACAAAAAGTTAAAAATAAAAAGTTTACAGAAGATAAAAAAGAAGAGATGCTTTTGGTTATAGATATGCTAGCAAACGCTATGACAAGTGAAGATAGAGATGCAATTATCTATGCTTTCGTTGCATATAAGTTTATGACCAAAGCACACAAGATTTTGTTTTATAATAGAGCAAATAAAATTTTTAAATTATTGAAGGACGTCTTAAATGCAATTTAAGGAAAAAACGATAAATAAAAACTATATCTATAAAGGCAAGATTTTAAACTTAAGAAAAGATGATATATTATTGCCAAATCAAAAGAACGCAATACGTGAATTTGTTGAACATAGTGGTGGCAGTGCTATATATTGTCAAATTGAAAATAAGGTTTTGCTCGTTAAACAATTTAGATATCCTTATGGCGAAGAATTATGGGAAATTCCTGCAGGAAAACTAAACTCGGGTGAAAATCCAGAACAAACGGCTATTCGTGAACTCGAAGAAGAGGGTGGAATTATAGCAAACAAAGTTGAAAAGATGTTTGAAATATATCCAACTCCAGCCTATACTAACGAGATTATTAGAATTTATCGTGCAAGTGAACTTGAAAAAGGAAAAGTTAAGCTTGATGAAGATGAGTTTTTAAAGGGCGAATGGTTTGATTTAGATATAGCAAAACAAATGATATATGATGGAAAAATAAAAGATGCAAAAACAATAATTGCACTTTTATCTGAAAATAAGTAAGACGGGAAAATATTGAAATTTAATAAAGGACTAGAGAATTTTGAAAAGAACTGACGTAAGAAATGTTGCTATTATAGCGCACGTTGACCACGGTAAAACGACTTTGGTTAACGAAATGTTGAAACAAGGTGGAATTTTTAGAGACAACCAAGACGTTATGGACAGAGTTATGGACTCTGGGGATTTAGAAAGAGAACGTGGCATAACTATACTCGCTAAGAATACTTCTGCCTTTTATAAAGGTGTTAAAATCAATATCATAGACACTCCTGGCCACGCCGATTTCGGTGGGGAAGTTGAACGTGTCTTAAAGATGGTTAACGGCGTTTTGGTTTTGGTTGACGCTTGTGAAGGTCCTATGCCACAAACCCGTTTCGTAATGCAAAAGGCACTTGAATTAAACCATAAATTAATAATAGTGGTAAACAAAATAGATAGACCTGATGCAAGGCTTTCTGAAGTTCAAGACGAAATTTTGGAACTATTATTTGACTTGAATGCAAACGATTCACAAATAGATAGCCCAATTATCTTCTGTTCGGGAAGAGCAGGCACAGCAAGTACAAATTGTAACGAACAAGGCAAAGATTTAATCCCACTTTTTGAGGCTATAATAAACCATTTTGAACCACAAGAAGTGGATATGGACGCGCCTTTTCAAATGCTCGTTTCATCAATTGACTATAACGAATACGTGGGTAGAATTGGTATAGGTAGAATTGAAAGGGGTAAGGTTGCAATTAACCAAGAAGTTCAAACTTGTAACTACAATATTACAGGCAAGGAAGTTAAAGGAAAGCTCGTTAGCATCTATCAAATTGAAGGCTTGAATAGAGTATCCGTTGAAGATGCTAAGGCTGGAGATATCGTGTGTGTTAGTGGACTAGAAAATATTTCTATTGGCGATACCATTTGTTCTCCAGCACTCGTTGAGCCAGTGCCTTTCGTTAAGATAAGCGAGCCAACTGTGGAAATGACCTTTAGCGTAAACGATAGTCCATTTGCTGGTAAAGAAGGTAAATTCGTTACCACAAGACATTTAAGGGATAGATTGTTTAAGGAAATGTTAAAAGACGTTTCACTTCGCGTTGAAGAAACTGATTCAGCAGACTCATATAGAGTGTGTGGTAGGGGTGAAATGCACCTTTCAATCTTGATTGAAACAATGCGTAGAAGTGGTTATGAGTTCCAAGTAAGCGCGCCAAAGGTTATGTATAAAGAGCAGGACGGCGTTATTTTAGAGCCTATTGAAAGACTTGTTGTGGACGTGCCTGAAGATAAAACGGGCAGTGTTTTCTCAAGTATGGGCGTTAGAAAAGGCGAACTCTTGCAAATGGAAAATATCGGCAGTAGAATAAGACTTGAATTCAAAGTTCCAGCACGTGGCTTGTTTGGATATAAGAGCCAATTCTTAACCGAAACTCGAGGAGAGGGCGTTTTCAACACTATTTTCTATGGCTATGAAGAGTTTAAGGGCGATATCGAAAGGCGTTCAACAGGTTCTCTCGTTGCCTTTGAAACGGGCGAGGCAGTAACTTACGGCTTGTTTAACGCACAAGGCAGAGGACAACTCTTTATCGGTGCAGGCACTCAAGTTTATGAAGGTATGATAGTCGGCGTTTGCCCTAAAAACGAAGATATCAGCGTTAACGTGTGCAAGAAAAAACACTTGACAAATACTCGTGCATCTGGTTCTGACGATGCACTTCGACTTGAAACTCCAAAGATTATGAGTTTGGAAGAAGCAATGGAATTTATCAACGATGATGAAATGCTTGAAATCACACCAAAGAATATTCGTATTAGAAAGAGAACTTTGGACACTGAACTAAGATTAAAGAGAAAGTTTAGAGGACTTGAATAAATTGTCTTGTGTGTAAGATAATTTCAACAAATAGCGTGAAAAATGCTTGACAAAAGCATATATAATCTATATAATATCAAGGTGTAAAGCGATTTTGTTTTACACCTTTGGTTTTTATTATGGAAAAAGATTTTAGATACGTTGAACTTTTTGAACTCTATCAAGGGTTGTTGACAGACCGTCAAAGGCAGATATTTTCATCGCATTATTGCTTTGATTTATCCTTGTCGGAGATTGCAGAACCTGACGGAAACACCCGTCAAAGCGTTTATGCCGTGGTTAAAAACGTTAAGGCAAAACTTGATGAGTATGAAAGAGAACTCGGCTTATATAAAAAGAACCAAAAGTTAATTGAACTTGCAAATGAAGTTGGCATAAATAAAGAGTTGGCACAAAAAATTTTAGAGATTGTAGGTAGATAATGGCTTTATTTTCAGGACTTGGCGAAAAACTTAATCATATCTTTAGTAAGTTGACCAAGCACGGCAGACTTACCGAACTTGAAATAAAGACTGCCATGCGTGAAGTTCGTATTGCGCTTTTAGAGGCTGACGTTAATATTTCAGTTGTTAAAGCATTTGTCAATCGTGTTAGTGAACGTGCAGTTGGTCAAGAAATCTTAAAGAGTTTAAGTCCAACCCAACAAGTTATAAAGATAGTCAATGAAGAACTCATTGAACTTATGGGAAGCACCAACAGTAAACTTGCTGTTAGTAGCAATCCACCAACAGTTATAATGATGGCGGGTCTTCAGGGTGCTGGTAAAACAACGCTTGTTGGCAAACTTGGTTTAATGCTTAAAAAACAAGGCAAAAAGCCACTTTTAGTCGCTTGTGACGTATATCGTCCAGCAGCCATAAACCAATTAAAAGTGGTTGGCGAAAAGGCAGGTTGCACTGTTTTTGAAAAGGGGCAAGGTAACCCTGTAAAAATAGCAAAACAAGGTGTTGAACACGCAAAATCGTTTGGTTTTGACACGGTTATCATAGATACGGCAGGTCGTTTGCAAATTGATGAAGACTTGATGCAAGAACTTGAAAAAATCAAAAAGGAAGTAAATCCTAGTGAAATCTTGCTTGTAGTTGACTCTATGACCGGTCAAGTTGCAGTTGAAGTTGCTGATACCTTTAACAAGCGTTTAGAAGTTTCGGGTTTAGTTTTAACCAAACTTGATGGTGATACTCGTGGTGGTGCAACGCTTTCAATGAAAGCAGTGACGGGTAAGCCAATAAAGTTCTGTTCTGTTGGTGAAAAACTTGGAGATTTAGAACCTTTTTATCCAGATCGAATGGCAAACCGAATTCTCGGTATGGGAGACGTTTTGTCTTTAATTGAAAAGGCTCAAGACGCTGTTACCGAAGAACAAGCGCGCAAGATGGAAGAAAAGTTTAGGAAGAATTCTTTCACTTTGGACGATTATTTACAGCAATTTGAAACAATGAACAAAATGGGTGGCATAAAGGACATACTCGCAATGCTCCCAGGTATGGGCAATAAGTTTAAGATAAGTGACGCGGACATTGATGAAAAGAAGATTGCAAGGACAAAGGCGATTATTCAGTCAATGACCATGTATGAAAGGGAAAACCCAAACGCAATCAATTCATCAAGAAAGAATCGTATTGCAAAGGGAAGTGGCACGAGCGTGCAAGATGTTAACAGACTCTTAAAACAATTTGAACAGACCAAGTTAATGATGAAACAAATGAAAAACAATAAAATGTTTAAATTTTAATAAAAATATTTAAGGAGAACAAGAAAAATGGCAGTAAAAATGAGATTGACAAGAATGGGCGACAAGAAATCACCTTTCTATCGTATCGTAGTTACAGACAGCAGAAACGCAAGAGATGGAGCATATATTGACAAAGTTGGTCACTATAATCCAACAGCACAACCTGCAGAAATCGTTATCGATGAAGCAAAGGCAAAAGATTGGATTGCAAAGGGTGTTCAACCAACTGAAACAGTTAAGAATATTCTCGTAAACAAGGGAGTTATTGCAAAGTCAAACAAACTTTCACCAGCAAAAACGAAAGTTCGTAAGTCAAAGTAATAATTACTTTTAAGGAGTAATAATGATTGAACTTATAAAGTATATCGTTAATTGTTTTGCAGAAAAGCCAGAAGAAATTAATTACGATATAGTTGACGACGGCAAGAACGTTTCTGTAACAATAACGCTTTCAGCAAGCGACATGGGTAAAGTTATCGGACGTCAAGGCAAGATTGCCAAGGCTCTCCGTACTTTAGTGCGCGTTGGCTCGCTTAAAGAAAACAAAAAATACAATATTGAAATCGTAGAACGCGGGGAAAAGGATTAATTTCCCCGTTTTTCTATCAAAAGAGAAGATGAACGACATTTTTAAGATTGGCGTTATAGTTAAGCCACAAGGTATAAGAGGGGACGTCAAAGTCCAACCATTAACCGACGATATAAATCGTTTCAAAAATTTGAAAGAAGTATTAATAGACGGCATAAATTACCATGTATCTAACGTTTCGATAGGTGGTGGTATGGTGTTTATGGAATTATCAGGTATTTCTGACAGAAATACTGCGGAATTGTTTCGTGGTAAGTTTTTGTGTGTAAAAAGGGAAGATGCAATTCCACTTGAAGAAGGTAGATATTTTATTGCAGATATTATAGGCTGTAAAGTTATCACCGAAAATAAAACCATCGGCGAAATTATAGATATCACTTCATCTCGTACCGACGTTGTAACGGTCAAATGTGAAAACGGCAGAATTATGCGCTTTCCATTTTTAAAAGATTTAGTAACAAACGTTGATATTGTGAATAAAGTTTTTACAGTAAAGGAAAAGCGTTTAAGCGAGGTCAGTTGTTATGAAGATTGACATCTTAACCCTATTTCCAGAGATGTTTTCTCCATTAAAAACCAGTATAATCGGCAGGGCAGTGGATAGTGGAAAACTCCAGATAAACATTGTCGATATTAGGGATTATACTCTTGATAAGCACAAGAAGTGTGATGATACTCCGTTTGGTGGTGGAGCGGGTATGGTTATGATGCCTCAGCCTATTGCAAGCGCTGTGGAGGCTATAGACCCAAACCATACGGCAAGGCGAATTTTTATGTCGCCAAGAGGCAGAACGTTTAATCAAAAAATCGTTTTAGAATATGGTAAAGAAGAACATTTGCTTTTACTTTGTGGGCATTATGAAGGTGTGGATCAAAGGGTGTTAGACCTCTATTTTGATGAGGAATTATCTATTGGAGACTTTGTTTTAACTGGTGGGGAAATTCCTGCAATGGCTGTCGTAGATGCAGTCGCAAGATACGTTGACGGAGTCATAAATCAAGATTCGCTTTCCCAAGAAAGTTTTGCGAGTGGAATGCTTGAATATCCACAATATACTCGTCCACAAGAGTTTATGGGCATAAAAGTTCCAGAAGTGTTAACTAGTGGGCACCACGCTAACATAGACGCTTGGCGTGAACAAAAATCGTTAGAAATAACTAAGAAAGATCGTCCCGATTTATTAGAAAGAGAGAAATAAATGAAGCATTTACAATGGTTTCCAGGTCACATGACGGCAGCAATGCGCATGATGGAAGAAAATTTAAAAGCAGTTGACGGAGTTATGATAGTTCTTGATGCACGTGCGCCAAGGGCTTCTTTGAACAATAAACTTTCTAAGCTTTTCATCAATAAAAAAGTGCTTTATGTATTAAATAAATCTGACCTAATAACTGGGCAAGATATAAAGAGAACCATAGCAGAGTTTACAGCCGAAGGAAAAGAAATAATTTCGGTTAGCGCAATGGATAAAAAAGCAGTTGATTTACTTTATAATAGACTGTTTTTGTTGCTTAAAGACAAGATAGACCGCAATAAAGAAAAGGGTGTTTTTAAGCCTATAAGGATAATGGTGGCAGGTATTCCAAACACGGGAAAATCTACCATTATAAACGCACTTTGTGGTGGCAAAAAGGCTGTTACTGGCAATAAAGCAGGGGTAACAAAAGGCAAACAATGGGTGAGACTTAGAGAACTTGAATTGCTCGATACACCGGGTACTATGCCACCTGCATTTGACAATCAAACACTTGCAAAACACCTTGCATATATCGGAAGTATGAACGATGCAAACATAGACTTTAACGACCTTGCGTTTGAGTTTTTATGTGAGATGAAAGAAAAATATCCAGACCTCTTAAAAACCAAATATAATATTGATGATTTAGAGGTTGAACCGCTTGAATTATTCAATGCAATTTGTCTTAGACGTGGTTTTTTAATGAAGGGTGGAGACTACGATTACGAGCGTTGTTCAACGGCTATTATCGATGACTTTAGAAAAGGAAGAATAGGTAAAATTATTCTGGACTAATATGGATAAACTTATATACGAAAGAAAGCATTTAGAAGATGGTAAAAAGTATATAGCAGGCGTTGACGAAGTGGGCAGAGGGCCACTTGCTGGGCCTGTTGTTTGTGCATCGGTCATCATGCCTTTAGATGATATTATAGAGGGCATTGACGATAGTAAAAAAATTTCTGAAAAGAAAAGGGAAAAACTTTTTGAAGTAATAAAAGAAAAGGCTATATCTTATTCTATATGCGAAGTATCTCAAGAAGAAATAGATCAAATCAACATTCTAAATGCTGTTAAAAAATGTATGACGATGGCAGTTGAAACCTTGTCCGTTAAGCCCGATATAACGCTGGTTGACGGGGTGGATACAAATCTAAATATAAATGCCGAATACATAGTTAAAGGTGATAGCAAAAGTTATACAATCGGCTGTGCTTCAATACTCGCTAAGGTCTATAGAGACAACTTGATGAAAGAATACGCTAAAGAATATCCAGAATACGGCTTTGAAAAGCACAAGGGCTACGGCACTAAAGTTCATATAGAAAAGATTAAGGAGATAGGACCTTGCAAATTACACAGAAGAACTTTTATAAAAAACTTTTGGGTAGCGCCGGAGAAAAGCGAGCAGTAAAATTTTTAAAAAATAAAGGTTTTAAGATACTTAAAACCAATTACAAAACGCCATTTGGCGAAATTGATATTATCGCAGAAGATGATAGCGTAATAGTGTTTATAGAAGTTAAAACTAGAACTAGTGAAAATTACGGTTTGCCACGAGAGGCAGTTGATAGAAGAAAACAAGAAAAATATTATAGAACTGCCACTTTTTATCTACAAAGAGAAAAGAAAATGGAAAGAGAGTGCAGGTTTGATGTGGTGGAAGTAGAAAATAAAAAAATAAATCACATTTTTAATGCTTTTGGCGTGTAAAACGCTTGCAAAATGAAATAAAATGTGATATTATATAAAGCGCTTTGGGCGTTCCTCTTGCAAAAAATGTTGACAATGAACGCTAATTTATTCGGAGGTAAAAGCAAATGAACGGCATTATTGATGCAATCAATCAAGAAAACTTAAAGAGCTCAATCCCACAATTCAACGTTGGTGATACCGTTAAGGTAATGGTTAAGGTTATTGAAGGCGACAGAGAAAGATTACAAGCCTTTGAAGGAATCGTTATCGCAAGAAAACACGGTGGTATAAGTGAGACTTTCACTGTTAGAAGACTTTCTTTCGGTGTAGGTGTTGAAAAAACTTTCCCAATTCACTCACCAAAGGTTGCAGACATCCAAGTTGTTAGACATGGTAAAGTACGTCGTGCTAAACTCTACTACTTACGTGCTAGAACGGGTAAAGCTGCTAAAGTTAAGGAAATCAAGAAATAATTAAAAATCAAAAAAATGAACTTGTCAAATTCGGCAAGTTCTTTTTTTTGATTTAAGGTTATCTCGTTTTAACTACTTGTTTTTTAGCGGAAAATTACTTCTAAATGCTTGGGGTTTTGCTCGATTACATGCTTTCCAAGTAAGTGCCCCTACAACAACACTAGCCTTTATTGTGTTTTTCTCGTTAAAGCGTTAAAAGAACTAATAAAGTATTTTTAGCGAGATAAACTTTTGTTATTATAAGCACGCTTCATTTGATTAATTTTTAACGGAAAAATTTTGGTAAACACTTTAGTAACTATTTAAATTAATTTTCTTTATAATTCCCTAATAATTGCCATATAAAAAGTTTACTTTTAAAATAAAATAATATATAATAATATATTATAAAATATAATAGCGCAGAATTCGCATTTTACGTAAGGGGAAAGGATTTATGATTGCAAAGGTAAATGGCTATACGCTTATAGGTTTAGAGGGTGTGCCTATTGAAGTTGAAGTAGATATCAACAACGGATTACCGGCATTTGACGTGGTTGGGCTTGCAGATACTGCTGTCAAAGAATCTAAAGAACGCGTTCGTTCTGCTATTAAAAATAGTGGTAGAAATATGCCAATAAAACACGTAACCGTTAACCTTGCCCCAGCAGACGTTAAAAAGGAGGGGTCGGCACTTGATCTAGCTATAGCTATAGGTTTGTTAATTTCAAGTGGTCAGTTGGAAGCAGACCTTTCTAAAATAGTATTTTTAGGTGAATTGTCATTAGATGGTGGACTTAGAAGAATAAATGGTGTTCTGCCAATGCTTATATCAGCTTATGAACAAGGTTACACAAAATTCGTTATTCCAAAAGGCAATGAAAAGGAAGCCTCTTACGTTGACGGAGTTGAAGTTATCGGTGCTGAAAACTTAAGACAAGTAATAGACCATATATCCGGGCTAAGCCCTTTATATCCAATAGCAAGACACGACTTTGAAGCTAAAGAGAATAAAAATCTTTATCATAGCGACCTTGCTTTTGTCAAGGGACAAACGGTTGCGAAACGCGCTTTAGAGGTTGCAGTTTCAGGTGGGCATAATTTGCTTTTTGTAGGCGCACCGGGGACGGGAAAGACAATGCTTGCAAAATGTATCCCAACCATTATGCCAGATATGACCTTTAGTGAAGCGCTAGAGACAACAAAAATTCATTCGGTGGCAGGAGTCTTAAAGGATAGTGATGGCATTGTTACTACAAGACCTTTTAGGAGTCCACATCACACAGCAACAACGGTTGCGCTTGCAGGTGGTGGGAAAAACTCGAAACCTGGAGAAATTTCACTTGCACATAACGGCGTGTTATTTTTAGATGAGATGCCTGAATACACTCGTTCAAGCTTGGAAGTTCTTCGTCAACCACTCGAAGATGGAAATATAACAGTTTCTCGCGCAAGTGGCTCGGTTAACTATCCAGCAAACTTTATGTTATGTGGAAGTATGAACCCTTGTCCTTGTGGAAATTATGGTTCAGCAGAAAAGATATGTACTTGTTCGCCATCACAAATTCAAAAATATAAAGCGAAAATTTCAGGACCACTTTTAGATAGAATAGATATTCAAGTGGAAGTTGATGAAGTTAAATATGCAGAACTCACAGATGAAAAACAGGCTGAAAGTTCTAAAATTGTTAAAGAAAGGGTAAATAGAACTAGACTAGTTCAAAAGAATCGTTTTGCAAACGATGGTATTTTAACAAATAGTGATATGGGTGAAAAGCAATTGCAAAAATATTGTCGCCTTTCAAAAGAATGTGAGGATATTTTGAAAAAAGCTTATGAAACTTTGCATTTATCACCAAGAGCAAGAAGTAGAATTATAAAAGTTGCAAGGACGATTGCAGATATGGATCTTTACGATGATATACGCCCAGAACATCTTTTAGAAGCAATAAGTTATAGGCATACTTGATATGAAGAAATATACCAAAGAAGAATTGAGTTTGATTTGGTTAGATAGTTTTGTCGGACTTGAATACAAGCATAAAGAAATTATATTTAATTTCATAAGAAGTGAAGATAGGTTAACTAATGGACTTAAAAAAGCAAAAAGCTATATAGTAAAAAACGTTGGCGAAAATGAGTTCAATACTATGCTTGCTTCGGCTAATCAAACTTATCTAAATTACATATTAGATGAGCTTGATAGAAAGAGTATCTTAGTATTGACCTTTGTTTCAGAGAATTATCCTGAAAGTCTAAAGCAAATTGAAATTAAACCGTTGGTTCTCTATGCAAAAGGCAACGTTGAACTTTTGAATGATGATATTTTTGGAATAGTTGGAAGTAGAAAGAGTTTGCCACAATCACTCTCGCTTGCTGAAGAATATGTGAAAGCTTTGTCAAATAGTTTTACTTTTGTAACGGGCATAGCCGAAGGTGTTGACAGTGCGGTTATCAAAAGCGCTCTACAAGAGAAAGCAAGAGTTATATCGGTCATTGCTGGTGGATTTGACAATATCTATCCAAGTGTAAACAAGGATCTGATTAAAAAAGTTATAGAAAACGGATTGGCATTAAGCGAATATCCACCAAAAGTTTCGCCAAAGCCATATTATTTTCCTGTAAGGAATAGAATTATTGCAGGGTTATCAAAAGGTGTGTTGGTCGTAAGTGGTGCAAAAAAGAGTGGCACGCTATACACGGCAACTTATGCAGGTGAGTTTGGTAAAGATTTATTTGTAATTCCTTATAGTGTTGGTATAAAATCTGGTGAAGGGTGTAACGACCTAATAAAAAATGGTGGAATTTTAACAGATACGCCACAAGACATTTTGGATTTTTACGGAATAGAAAAAATTCAAAACGACTTAAAATTAAGTGAAGAAGAAAAAGAAGTGCTAAAATTGTTGTCTGACAACGGACAAATGCACATAGAAAAGTTAAGTAGCGCGTTAGGAAAACGCACGTTTATAATAATGCCCACGCTCATAAACTTAGAAATAAAGGGGTTAATAGTAAAGAGTGGGAATATTTATGGATTAACCAAAAGTTATTCGGAGGAATAGATGCAGTTAATAATCGTGGAATCACCACACAAGGCAAGTACAATAGAAAAATTTTTAAAAGATGACTATAAAGTCTGCGCTTCAAAAGGGCATATAAGAGATTTACCAGTTAATTATATGGGCGTGTCAATAGCTAATAATTTTGAGCCACATTACGTTGTAACTCCAGAAAAGAAACAAGATATAAAAAGACTTGAAACTTTGGCAAAAAAAGCAGATAAAATTTATCTTGCAACCGACCCGGATAGAGAAGGTGAAGCAATATCTTGGCACTTAGCAGAAGTTTTGGGACTTGATACAAATCTTGACAACAGAATCGAATTTAACGAAATTTCTGAAAAGGCAGTTAGAAAAGCACTTTTAAGTCCAAGACAAATTGATATGAAATTGGTGGATGCCCAACAAGCAAGGCGTGTTTTGGATAGGCTTGTTGGTTATAGTATTTCTCCTGCAGCAAGTTCTAGACTTAACGATAATCTTTCAGCAGGTAGGGTTCAATCAGTTGCGCTTAAAATGGTTGTTGATAGAGAGAGGGAAATCACTGCTTTTAAACCAGAAGAATATTGGAGAATAAAGGCTAACGTTAATCCACAAGACAAGAGTAATTTCGTTGTAGTGTTGGTTGAAAAGAATGGCAAAAAGATCAAAGTAGGTAGTGCAGAACAAGCAAATATAATTGAAGAATATCTAAAGAACAACGAGTTGTACGTTAAAAGTATAAAACGTGCTGTTATGAAAGCGCATGCACCTGCTCCATATATAACGAGTACTTTGCAACAAGATGGTTCAAACAGACTAAATTTAACAGCTCCACAAGTAATGCAAGTTGCCCAAAGATTATATGAGGGTGTGGAAACACCGAAAGGGCATATCGCACTCATAACCTATATGAGAACGGACTCTGTTCGTATTTCTCCAGATGCTCAAAAAGAAGCATTAGACTATATTTCAAAGACTTACGGCGAGGAATACGTTCCTGCAAAGCCAAACGTGTATCGTGCTAAAAAAGACGCACAAGATGCGCACGAAGCAATAAGACCTATAGATATTAACAAAACACCAGAAAGTTTGATGGACGTATTAGATAAAAATCAATATAAACTTTACAAACTGATTTACGATAGGTTTGTTGCATCTCAGATGAGTGAGGCAAAATACGACAGTGTTTCCGTTGACGTTGCTTCTGGCGATTATACTTTAAGAACAAGTGGTAAAACATTGTTGTTTAAGGGTTATACAGTTATTTATGACGATACTAAAAAGGCAGAAGAAGATGATGAAGAGAACGCTCTTCTTCCAAACTTAACAGAAAATGAAAGGTTAATCTTAAACGGAATTACAAAAGAACAAAAGTTTACAAAGCCTCCCGTTAGATACACAGAAGCAACACTTATTAAGCATATGGAAGATAAGGGGATCGGAAGGCCATCAACGTATGCGACTATTATGGCAAAACTCTCTGACAAAAAGAGAGAATACGTTAGAAAGGAAAAGAAATATTTAGTTCCAAACGATATTAGTTATTCACTCATTGATTTCTTAGTTAAATATTTCCCTGACATAATGGACATATCTTTTACGGCTAAGATGGAAGATGATTTAGACGATATTGGCACGAGTGGAAAAGATTGGCATAAACTTATTGCTGATTTTTATACTAATTTTGACGAACAATTAAGAAAATCAAAAATTACCGAAGTAACTTGCGAAAAATGTGGCGCGCCAATGATAATAAATAGTGGTAAATACGGCAACTATTATGCTTGTTCAAATTACCCAACCTGTCAAAATATCAAAGCAGTAAATGAAAAGACGGTTATTCCAACAGATAAAATTTGTCCAAAATGTGGTTCAATGATGGTAGAACGTGAGGGCAAGTTCGGTAAATTCCTTGCTTGTTCAAACTATCCAAAGTGTAAGAGTACTGTCAGCATGACTGAGAGTGTTGGTATTTGCCCAGATTGTGGAAAACCAACCAAGAAGATGACAAGTCGTGGTGGAAAAACTTTCTATGGTTGTTCAAGTTACCCAAATTGTAAGTTTATGAGTTGGGATATTCCAACTGGCGAAAAATGTCCAGACTGTGGGGCATATCTAATAGAAGTTGATGGGCAAATTAAGTGTTCATCGAAAAAATGTAAATATACTAAAAATGCAAAAAGTTAAGGTTATAGGTGGTGGACTTGCAGGAGCAGAAGTAGCATATTTTCTTGCAAAGAGGGGCGTTGAAGTTGACCTTTACGAGATTAAGCCAAATAAAAAAACACCTGCGCACACAAGCAATGATTATGCAGAGTTAGTTTGTTCTAATTCTCTAAAGAGTAACGATATTTTTGGAAATGCCGCAGGCCTTTTAAAAGAGGAAATGCGCATATTAGGTTCGCTAATTATAGAAAGTGCAGATATAAACAAAGTTCCTGCTGGTAACGCTTTGGCAGTGGACAGAGAAAAATTTTCAAAATATATAACCGACAAATTATATTCATTGAAGAATATCAATCATGTATCAAAAGAAGTTGAAGAAATTGAATTTGATGGATATACCGTTATAGCAACTGGACCACTAACAACAGATGCGCTTTCAAAAAACATACAAAAACTTGTAGGAAATGGGCTGAGCTTTTACGATGCCTCAGCACCAATTGTTGATTTTGAAAGTATCGATATGGAAAATGCCTTTTTTGGAGATAGATACGATAAGGGTAACGGTGACCATATAAATTGTCCTATGGACAAAGAGCAGTATGAAGCATTTATAAATGACTTAATAAATGCAGAAAGGGCAACTTTACATGAGTTTGAAAAAACAGAAGTTTTTGAAGGGTGCATGCCAATAGAAATTATGGCTAGTCGTGGCAAAGACACTTTGAGATTTGGACCATTAAAACCAGTGGGACTCACAAATCCAAAGACTGGAAGATGGGCTTATGCGTGTCTGCAACTAAGAAAGGAAGATGCAAATGGCAGTATGTATAATTTGGTTGGCTTTCAAACCAACTTAACTTTCTCAGAACAAAAGAAAGTGTTTGCAAACATTCCAGCCTTAAAGAATGCTGAATATTTAAGATACGGCGTTATGCATAGAAACACGTTTATAAATTCACCACAAGTATTAAATCAAGACTATTCGTTAAGAGAACACGAAAACATATATTTTGCTGGTCAAATCACAGGTGTTGAGGGATACGTTGAAAGTGCAGCGAGTGGTTTGATGACTGCGATTTATCTTTACAACAAAATTAAGGGCAAGAACTTAAAACCTATAACCGATAAAACGGTGCTTGGTTCACTTGCTAAATATATAACTACTGAGAACAATGATTTTCAACCTATGAACGCAAACTTTGGGATTTTGCCACCATTAGATAGAGTTGTAAGGGACAAAAAAGAAAGGAAGCGTCTTATGGCAGAGAGAAGTTTATATGAGACTATGGAGTTTAAGAAGGAGATAGAAGTATGATAGAATTTAAGGGGACGACAATTTGTGCCGTTAAAAAAGATGGCAAGACTGCAATTGCTGGCGATGGACAAGTTACAATGTCACAATCGGTAATCTTTAAGAGCAATGCAGTAAAGGTAAGAAGAATTTATAACGGAAAGGTAATTTTAGGTTTTGCAGGCTCTGTTTCAGACGCATTTACCCTTTCTGAAAGATTTGAAGAAATGTTAAACAAATATTCGGGAAATCTCATGAGAAGTGCTGTTGAACTTGCAGAACTTTGGAGAAGTGACAAGGCTAGAAAACTTGAAGCTATGATGATAACTGCAAACGAAGATACGTTGCTTGTTGTTTCTGGAACCGGTGAAGTAATAGAACCAGACGGTGGGGTATGTGCAATCGGCAGTGGTGGAAATTATGCGTTGGCGGCGGCTAGGGCATTAACTCAAGAAACCGATTATTCAGCCGAAGAGATTGCTAAAAAATCACTTAAAATTGCAAGTGAGATTTGTGTTTTTACAAACGACAATATTACTTGTGAAGTTATTTAGGGGGAATAAAAATGAATTTAAGTCCTAAACAAATAGTTGAAGAATTAAATAAATATATCATTGGTCAAAATCAAGCTAAAAAGGCAGTTGCAATCGCCCTTCGAAATAGATATAGAAGAAGTAGATTGACTCAAGAAGAGATGGCTGAAATCACTCCAAAGAATATTATTATGAAAGGTCCAACTGGCGTAGGTAAAACTGAAATTGCAAGAAGGCTTGCGAAACTTGTAAACGCACCTTTTGTTAAGGTTGAAGCTACTAAATATACCGAAGTTGGCTACCTTGGTAGGGACGTTGAATCAATGATAAGAGATTTGGTTGAATGTTCTGTTAGACTCGTTAAGGAAGAAAGATTTAAGAAAGTTACCGAAAAAGCTGAGAGTGCAGTGGATTATAAACTTTCAAAAATCGTTGCAGAAGTTCGTAGGCTCGATAGAGGGGAAACCCCACAAGATATTTTTGAAAAGAATATTTTGGAAGGCTTAAAGAAAGGATATTATGATAACGAACTTATAGAGCTTGAACTTGTTGATAATCCAAAGCCAATGGAGCTTTTACCAGGTGCTGGAGAAATTAGCATAGGCAGCATTTTTGGCGATATGATGCCAAAGAAGAAAAAGAAGAGAAAACTTACAGTAAAAGAAGCGAAGAGACTTTTGCTTGAAGAAGAAGCCGACAAATTAATCGATAAAGATTCAGTTAACGAAGAAGCAATTCGCCGTGCAGAAAATGAAGGTATAATCTTTATCGATGAAATCGATAAGATAGCTGCAAGAACCAATAAGAGTGGTGGACAAGACGTTTCAAGAGAAGGTGTTCAAAGAGATATTTTGCCTATCGTTGAAGGTTCAACCGTTATGACAAAATATGGTGCAATAAAAACAGACTATATTTTATTCATAGCAGCGGGTGCTTTCCATATTTCAAAGGTAAGCGACTTGATTCCTGAACTTCAAGGTCGTTTTCCAATTCTGGTTGAATTAAACAGCCTAAGTAAGCAAGACTTTATTGATATATTGACCATACCAAAGAACGCGATAACAATTCAATATGCAACGCTTTTAGGTGTTGATGGCGTAGAACTAAAGTTTACTGATGATGCCATAAATGAAATTGCAAGAGTTTCTGAAGAAATGAACGCAACCAGCGAAGATATCGGAGCAAGAAGACTTCATACGGTTATGGAAAATTTGCTTGAGGATATATCTTTTGAGGCAGATGGCACGGGTAAAGAAATTATAATCGATAAAGATTACGTCTTAAATAAGATGGGTATTGAAGCAAAAACAAAAGATTTGAAAAAGTATATTTTATAAGGTAGAAAAAAATGATAAACATTCCAAAGGGTACTAAAGATATTTTGCCAATAGATAGTTATAAATGGCAATTTATTGAAAAGACGGCAAGAGAAGTTGCAAGAAGATTTAACGTTAGCGAGATAAGAACGCCAACTTTTGAACACACAGAAGTGTTTTTACGTGGCGTAGGTGAAACGACCGATATCGTTAACAAGGAAATGTACACATTCTTAGATAAAGGTGGAAGAAGCATCACCTTAAAGCCTGAAGGCACGGCAGGTGTTGCAAGGGCATTTGTTGAAAATGGTATGAGTTCACAAGTGCTGCCAGCAAAACTTTTCTATATCACACAATGTTTTAGATATGAAAGACCACAAGCAGGGAGACTTAGAGAATTTCACCAGTTCGGCATTGAATTCTTGGGTGCAACCGATGCGAATATCGATGCAGAAACCATACTTTTAGCAAAGACTTTTTTAGATGAAGTTGGTATAAAAAACATTACCCTTTACCTAAATAGTATCGGCTGTAAAGAATGTAGAAGAAAATACGAAGATGCGTTAAAGGAATACTTAAGCCAAAACATAGATGAGATGTGCGAGCTCTGTAAAGATAGACTACAAAAAAATCCACTTCGTACGTTAGACTGTAAGAACGAAACTTGCAAAAAAGTTACCTTAAATGCACCAAAGATTTTAGATTACATTTGCGATGATTGTAAAGCGCACTTTGAAAAGGTTCAAAATCTTTTAACTATTGCAGGTGTTGAGTTTAAAGTAAACCCTAATATTGTTAGGGGACTTGATTACTATACGAGAACGGTTTTTGAATTTGTTTCTGAAAACATTGGAGCACAAGGCACGGTTTGTGGTGGTGGCAGGTATGATGGGCTTATCAAGCAACTCGGTGGGAACGACGTTTCGGGTATAGGCTTTGCTATCGGAATTGAAAGAATTTTAATGGTTCTTGAAAACTCAGGTGTGGAAATTCCAAATCCAAACGGTGTTGAATATTATTTTGCACCAATGGGTGAAAAAGAAAGTGAAAAGGCTTTTGAACTCGTTTGTAAGTTAAGAAGCAAGGGCATTACTGCAGACTTTGACCATATGAATAGAAGTATTAAGGCACAATTTAAGTATGCTGATAAAATCGGTGCAAAGAAAGTTGCAGTTATAGGTTCTGATGAACTTGCTAATAATTGTGTAAAAGTTAAAGAAATGGAAACAGGAAAGGAAGATATTCTTTCCTTTGATGAAATCTTAAAATAAAAAATCTTGCATTGATTTATATTCTATCGTTCATAATATTCATTAGATAAAATTATCAAGGAGAATAACATGAATTGTATAGAAGAAATATTTGATTACACGGAGTTTGTTCGTGAAATAAGTGTAGAAAAACCGGTAGTCGTTGATTTTTATGCAAGTTGGTGTGGACCTTGCAAAATGCAGATGCCAATACTAGTTGAGTTTGCAAGAGAAATGCTAGACAAAGTAAAAATTATAAAGGTTGACGTTGATCAGAATGCTGATATAGCAAGTGAGTATAACGTTCAAACTATTCCAACCATCGCGATATTTGTCGATGGCGAATTAAAAGAAAAAACGGTTGGACTTACCCCTAAGGCAACCATTTCAGAAATGTTAATAAAATATATTTAATAAATAAGAAATAAAACCAAGGAGAAATAAAATGATTGATTTAACTTCTATCAAAGCGTTAGACCCAGAAGTATATGAAGGTCTCGAAAAGGAACTACAAAGACAAAGAAACAACATTGAACTTATTGCAAGTGAAAACGTGGTTTCACAAAACGTATTACTCGCAGCAGGAAGCGTTTTAACTAACAAGTATGCTGAAGGTTATCCAGCACATAGATACTATGGTGGTTGTGCATGCGTTGATATTGTTGAAAACTTGGCAATTGAACGTGCTAAGAAATTGTTTGGTGCAGAACACGCAAACGTTCAACCACACAGTGGTGCAAACGCAAACTTTGCAGTATATTTCGCAGTTTTAAATCCAGGTGACACCATTATGGGTATGAGTTTAGCACACGGTGGACACTTAACACATGGTAGCCCTGTAACCGTTTCAGGCAAATATTTTAAGTCTGTAGGCTATGGCGTTAAAGAAGAAACGGGTGCAATAGATTATGATGATTTAGAAGCACAAGTATTGGAAGTTAAGCCAAATATTTTTGTATGTGGCGCAAGTGCATATCCAAGAATTATCGACTTTAAGAGAATTAGAGAAATATGTGATAAGGTTGGTTGCTATATGATGGTTGACATCGCACATATTGCAGGTTTAGTTGCAACGGGATTGCACCCAAGCCCTGTTCCATACGCAGATTTTGTTACTACGACCACTCACAAGACTTTAAGAGGTCCAAGAGGTGGTATGATTTTGTGTAAAGAACAATATGCAAAAATCATTGACAAGGCTGTTTTTCCAGGGACACAAGGTGGCCCACTTATGCACATTATCGCAGCAAAAGCAATCGCTTTTGGTGAAGCATTAAAACCAGAATATAAAGAATATATGACTCAAGTTAAGAACAATGCAAAAGCAATGAGCGAAAAGTTCTTATCTTTAGGTGTTAAGCTTGTATCTGGTGGCACGGACAACCACTTGATGCTTTTAGACTTATCAGATAAAGATTGCACGGGTAAAGACTTAGAAATCATGCTCGATGAAGTTAATATCACCTTAAACAAAAATGCAATTCCATTTGACAAGCAAAAACCATTTGTAACAAGTCGGATCGTA
>JAZUSI010000017.1:0-2344 GCA_045606665.1 Christensenellaceae bacterium | reverse complement strand
AATACAAGCCTGATAATAATCCTCTTGTGCTGACTTAGGTGGAGCCATCGGTACGTCGTCAAAGACAAAGGCGCAAACGGCCTTAATAAAACGTCCAATTTCTTCGTCTTCGGCGTTTTTGATTACGTTCCAATACATATTGTAGAACGTAAATCGGGTTAATTTGTTTGCCATAATTTCCTCCTTTTTACTTTATTTGCAGAACGTTTATAGGCGTATCTGCATTGCCTTTTTAGTAGCACATAAGCACCACCTCCTTAAAATTTTTCTATTTATCAAGCGGTTAATCAGCTGAAAATATTCCGCCAAGAATTAACCCCTTCACTTATCCAAGGACACGAAACTCGAAATGACATAAATTTGACATAATTCGATATTTTTCCTTTCTAATATCCTATTGCACAATTTTTTAACTGATGGCTCACTTAAAAAGAAAGATTTATAAAAGTCCCTTCAAGAGGTAGGCAGAAGCGTTAGATTGTAACATAAATTTGACATAAAGTCGGTTTGCTTCTTATTTATCTCCTCAATAGGTAGCCAGCTTGATTCGATAGAAACATAAATTTGACATAGTGATTAAAGAGTGGTCTTTATCAATCCGTTCACCTAAAAGGGAGATTTATTAGAAAAGACATAAACTTGACATAGGAGAGCAATTAATCCTTTCACTTTTAATCCCTGAATTCGATAGGAAATATATAAAAATGACATAAAAAAAGACGATTGCTTTTAACAATCGTCAAAATTAAATTCAGTTGAGTTCGGGTCTAGCAGTCGTTTTATTCCGTCAGACTTGTCTCTTTCTTCAAGCGCTTTGGCAAGGGCAGTGATTAATTTCTTTTGAATATAATCTACGCTTCCACGGTTTAGATTATGGTCTTTAGCGTATTGTCGTATGGATTTTTTCTCTTTAAAGCGCTCCAAAAAATAACTTTTATAGTCCGATAAGGTTGTTTTTAGGCATGTTTGTATAAAAGATAAATCTTCTACTAGTATTTGAAACTCTTTTTTTGTAACGCCGATGCGAGACTTGTTTTCTTTGCAATACATATAGCGTTCATAGTCTTCTTTAAACCAATTGCAGAGGTCTTTTGCATAAGCCAAATAGGTTTTGCTTTGTCGTCTTTCGCGTATTACGTCTATCTTTTTTACGTGCCTAATTGGTCCACGATAACCATCTCCAATAAGCGTTTCGATAACTTGATGATGAAGCTTTTCATGTCCCGTCATTCGACAATATTTTTTAACAGTCTCGCCACCAATTTCTACCTCTTTACAAAACTCTTCATAGGATAGAGCGAAGTAGGGGGCATCGTGTTTTTTGTGCCTTTGCCTCTTGCATATAACTAGTTTTTCGTTTGTTTCAAGGTTGGGAATAACGTCTACGACGAGGAAAGGGAAACCATCGTAACGGGTATAATATCCAGCAAAAACTCTATGCTCTTTTGCTTGCAAGATTTGACCGTTTATGGTTGCCGTTATGTTATCGGATTGAAGTAAAATATCGCAGTAAGTAAAATCGTCTTCACCATCCGATAATTGTATAAATACTTCATGAAAAATTTTATCGTGAACAACGGACGTTTTCCCTTTTACAGAGGTGCAGTAGTCAAGCTCGCTAATAGAGTATGTGTTGCCGTTTTCAAACTTGCCAACTAATTGGTTAGGGTAATATGGTTTTCCGTTTTCATCAAAGCAAACGGCGCTTCCAAGATTACCCACGTTATAATCAATAGAGAAGTTATCCTTGTTTGCTTCAAAAACAAGTTTCTCGTCATTTTCAGTAATCATTTCTATGATGTTGTTGCTAACGTTAACGGTTACTACTTGACCTTGAAATCTTATCAATGCGTTTTTCATATTGTAAATAGTCCTTTTCTAGTTTATGTCATCATTATATCAAAGTAAAGGTGACAACATGTGTCATATATTATAAAGTTTTTTAAAATTTATAGCAACAATTTACTGTACAACGCATTGTACACGTCAGGATTATTTGCAAGTTTTTTCGGCAAGATTAATGATAGTTTTATTTTTCCGTTTAGCATATTCTAAAGTTTTTGCAGCGCCACCCCAAGAATACATAACATAAGCTATAACTAAATCGGCTTCATTGACCATCCATTCGTTTCGTTTTAAGATAGCAAATTTGCGTGGAACACTTTCAAGTGGAGGAAATATAACGTCGTCATAATGATATTTAGCGAACTCTAATTTAGAATAATTCTTATCAAGATAGGGGGTGATAAATATAAGTTCAATCTCCGGAAAATTGGCTTTCAAATCTTTTAACGTACGCAAACACAATCCATCAAAATCACCATACCCACCTAAGTAAAATTTA
>JAZUSI010000016.1:0-12163 GCA_045606665.1 Christensenellaceae bacterium | reverse complement strand
TAGTTATAAAAAACTATGGAAACTCTTAATTGATAGAGATTTAGGTAAATATGAAATGATAAAAATGGCAGGATTGAGCCCTTATACACTTAATAAACTCAATCATAATGAAAATGTAAACGCTGAAACGCTTGCTAAAATATGTAAAGCATTAAATTGCACGTTTGATGATATTATGGAAATTAACGAATAATGAGTCATATATGTTATAAAATATTTGAAAATGAAAAGTATGCTAAAGATTTTGTAGAGGGTAAAATATTTTTTAGTGCTGCTGGAGTGTTTTCAAAAGCAAATGATTCTGAACGTAAATATGATGAAGGGTTAGTTGATATTAACGACAAAAAACTTGAAATCAATGGTGTAGAATTAAATATTCCATATAAGTTTGGCTATTTAGAATTAGAACGAGTTCCTATTTTTTGTTTTACAATGATAGATAATACTAATTCTGTTGTATCAGATAAAGGGTTAATATTGGATATTCCTAAAAAGAATAAAGAATTAGGTGGTTATCTTGTTGTTTTTGAAATAGAAAAACTCTTAGAAAGGTTAAAGAAAATTTTACTTCCAAAAGGTTTTGGACTTAGGATGCAAAAGGTTGAATACATTGACTTTGAAAATGAACCTACAGAAAAATGGCAAAATAAAGTAAATGATCCACTAGATATTTTATTTGTTCACGATATAAAACATAAAAATCAAAATGAGGCAAGAATTGTAATTACTTTAGGTCTTTATAATGAAGGGACAAAAGGACAAATATTTGAGATTGATAATTGGTCTGTGTTGAAATACAAAAAATTAACAGGAGAAAATGGACATGGCGAATAAATTAGAATTAACTTGGTATGGTAAAGAAAATGAACTTAAAGTTGAACCTCGTATTTTAATTGAAAATCCTGAATTAAGCAGTAAAAAGGTTGATATTAAAGGTCAAGCCTCCCTTTTTGATTTAGACAAAAAAGAGATTTTTGACAACGTTCTTATTCATGGCGATAATCTTCTTGCATTAAAAGCATTGGAAAATAGATACGCAAAAAAGGTTGATTTTATTTATATAGACCCACCATATAATACGGGAAAAGCATTTGAACATTATAATGATAATATTGAGCATTCAATTTGGTTAAACTTAATGTCTGCGAGATTAAAATTATTAAAGAAATTACTTAAAGAAGAAGGCGTAATTTGTTGTCATATAGACGACTCTGAGGCACATTATTTAAAAGTTTTGATGGACGAAATTTTTGGTAGAGATAATTATTTGACTTCATTTTATATTCAAGTGCGTTATCCAGGTAAAACTCTTGCTGAAGACAGTGATTATCAAAAAGTCATAGAACAGGTTTTAATATATTCTAACAACAACTATTTGGTTAATTTAAATAGACCAACTGTTGAATACTCAATTGAGAAGTTTGAATGGAAAATAACCGAATTATCCGAAGGAAAAACGATTACATTAGGAAATAAAAAAGTTGTAATTTTCAAGGAAGATGAATATAAGGTGGAAAAAATAGAACCTAGTTTTAAAGGGTTAAAAGAAACTTGGGCAACTGGTTCTTTAAGTAGAGTAAAGGCTAGTGCTGGTGAGTTTTTTGAATTGTATCTTGGCGAAAGAAAAAGTATTGATGGTTTAGGTTGTTTATATAAAGTGTATGGTATTGGTGAAGATGGTTTAGGTTATAGATATATATCTGGACCAAAAAAAGAAACAGCAAATAAGGGTAAATTTTATTCAGGCATTCCTTTAAAAAGATTAGAAGAATTAAAAACAGGAAAAAGTTTAAAATCATTACCTGTTTCAAATTTTTATGATTTCGCAGGGGCTTTTGGTAATTGTCGTTTAGAAGGTGGTGTTGGTTTTAAGGGAGGAAAAAAACCTGAAATATTGATAAAAACACTGCTTGAATATTACACAAAGGAAGGTG
Organism: Christensenellaceae bacterium; assembly: GCA_045606665.1. Lineage (GTDB taxonomy): Bacteria > Bacillota > Clostridia > Christensenellales > Borkfalkiaceae > UBA1259. The sequence continues at coordinate 10,229 of JAZUSI010000016.1, read as the reverse complement.
ATACCGTTTTGGATTCTTTCTTGGGTTCTGGGTCAACTATTGCCGTTGCTCATAAAATGAATAGAAAGTGGATTGGTATAGAAATGGGAGAACATGCTTATTCTTTATGTAAAGTCCGAATGGATAATGTTATAAATGGTGATAAAACAGGAATAAGCAAATCTGTTGGATGGCAAGGTGGCGGCGGCTATAAGTTTTACGAACTTGCACCTACTCTTATAAAAGAAGATGCTTTTGGTCAAGAAATTATCAACCCAGAGTATAATGCTGAAATGTTGGCATCTGCTATTGCAAAACACGAAGGTTATACATATCAGCCTGATGAAGCGTTGTTCTGGAAACAGTCGCATAATGGCAAGTCTTTCTTGTTCGTAACGACAAATCACGTTAATTCTCAAATGATTGAAACAATTAAGGCTGATTTGCAAGAAGATGAGTTCGTTTTAATTGTATGCAAATCGTTTGATAATGCTTGTGTTTACGAAAAGAATATTACTATCAAAAAAATACCACAATCTTTGCTTAAGAATTGCGAGTTTGGTAGAGATGATTATAGTTTGAATATAATTTGTCTACCTGAATATGAGGAGGATTGCGATGAGTAATATAAATAGAGTTTTATTCCCTGAATATTCGGTTGACTATCTTGCTAACGTAATGCACCTTAGAAAACCACAAAAACAAAGTGTTAAAATTTTAGAGTCAATTCTTGATGAAATACAACTTTCAAAAAAGATTGATTTAATAAATGCAAACGATACTATTAAAGACGTTTATCCTATTTTTAATGACTTTGAACATAATTTTATGTCATTAACTTTTGCTTTGGCAACAGGTGTTGGTAAAACAAAGTTAATGGGTGCATTTATTGCTTATTTATATACCCAAAAGAACATAAGAAATTTCTTTGTTGTTGCTCCTAACCTTACTATTTATAAGAAATTGAAAAACGATTTAGGTAACAATTCTGTTGATAATGATAAGTATGTTTTTAGAGGAATAAATTGTTTTACTACTAATGCTCCTAACGTTTGGATTGATGACGATTATAGAAACAGACCAGCAAAAGCCCTTTTTGATAATGATTCAATAAATATATACATACTTAATATTTCAAAATTTAACTCTGATGAAAGAAATATTAAAGATATAAATGAGTATATAGGAAAAAGTTTCTTTGATTATCTTAAGGGATTAGATGATTTAGTTCTTATTATGGATGAATCTCACCACTATAGAGCGACTAAAAGTGCTGAAGCAATCAGTGCGCTAGAGCCCGTTTTAGGTTTAGAGTTAACGGCTACACCACAAGTTGAAAAGAACGCAAAAACAATTTTATTTAATAACGTTGTATATGAATATCCTCTAAAAAAAGCAATAAAAGATGGTTATACAAGAACTCCTTATGCTCTCACTCGTAGAGATATTAAAGCATACAACCTTACCGAAGAAGAACTTGATATGACTATGATTAGTGATGGTATTTTGCATCACGAAAATATGAAGGAAGAATTACGTAAATTTCATATCAATACAGGTAAAAAACTTGTTAAACCTTTTATGCTTATTGTCTGCAAAAACACAGAACACGCTGAAGGTATATTGTCTTATATTAAATCTGACGCTTTTAGAAACGGCAAATATAAAGATAAAGTTGTATTAGTTCATAGTAATCAAAAAGGTGCTGAAAAGGAAGAAAATATCAATTTACTTCTTGAAGTTGAAAAGGCAGAAAATCCTATTGAAATAGTAATACACGTTAACATTCTCAAAGAAGGTTGGGACGTTAACAATCTTTACACTATCGTTCCACTTAGAACTGCTACAAGTAAAACCTTGCGTGAACAAACCGTTGGTCGTGGTTTAAGACTGCCTTTTGGTGAAAGAACCGGCAATAAATTGATTGACTCTGTTACTATTACAGCCCACGATAAATTTGATGAAATTATTGAAGAAGCACAAAAAGGCGATTCTATCTTTAATGCAGAAGGCGTTATTTATGCAGAATATCAAAGGAAAAAACAAGTTGTTGTAGTTCAAAGTTCTTTTATAGATACCGATGTTCAAAGACAAGAGATAATGACACAAGCAGGATTAGATATAAATAATGAGGAACACCAAGAAACATATCGTAAAGCCGTAGAGATTGTTACTAAAACTACTGCAACTGAGATAAAGAAAAATCCTGCTAAAAAGGTTGAAAAAACAGTTGTTGTTGAAAAAGTTTTAGATGATATTGCGAAAAGATATAACGACAATACTGACTTGCAAAAAATTGTTGACGCTATGTTTGGCGTAAATATTGATATTGTTGAGAAAATTCAGTCAACTGAGATGTATTTGCCTAAATTAAGAACTGAATCATTAGGAACGGAAAGTTATATTATAGAAGACTTTGACTTGGATATGACTACTTTGAAATTTGTTCCTATTGAAAACGAGGTTATTATCAAGTCTTTACTTAACTCTTTTGATGATGCAATCATAATTAAAAATGGCGTTATTGATTTTAGTTCTATTAAACCAGAAAAGTATTTGGTAAGTAGAATTAGAGAAATTGGCGAAATAGACTATGAAAAATGCCCTGAATTGATTCAAAAGATTGTTATGCAGTTTTTAACTTATTATAGAAGTAAATATACTGAAGAACAAGTTAGAAATATTTGCTATACGAACAAAATAGATATTGTAAATAAAATTAAAGACCAACTATTACAACATTTAGCAGTTAAATACGATGGTTTAATTGAAGAAGCGTATGGAATAGAAACGCTTATTAGGAATTATGCTGTTGATTATTCTCACGGTATAAAAAATATAAATGAGAAACCAGAAGGAAGTATTGCCGGTATTGCTTACGAAGGTGCTAAAAAATCTGTTACGAATATGTTCAAGTTTGATAGCGATTCTGAAAGAAAGTTTGCAATAGTTTGCGAAAACTCGCCTGAGGTTATTCAATGGCTACGTCCTGCTCCACAACAATTTAATATAACTTATAATAGAGGTCATAGATATGAGCCTGACTTTGTTGTGGAAACAAAAGATACTTATTATCTTGTTGAAGTTAAGGGCGCTGACAAGTTAACTGACGTTATTGTTCTTGCTAAAAAAGAACGTGCTTTACAATATTGCAAAATAGCAACTGAATATAATCAAGCACACGGACACAAAGGTTTTAAGTATTTGTTTATACCACACGATGAAATTAAGACGAATATAAGTTTTAATTCTCTAATGCAAAGATTTATTGAGAATTAAATTATAGATTCGTCCTAGTAAAAAGATTTTTTAGTATTCAATACACTAAGGAGATGTAATGCAAGATAATATAGATAAAGATAAACATTTTACGGGCACTTATAATATTTCTGGTGAAGAAATAACAGGTGAACTTATATATAATAAAAAAAATGGGATAATTTTGCTAAATTTGATTAAAACCATACCTCAACCAGACATATTTGGACAAAGTTATAAAGATATTGATATTATAACGGGTGTGCTAAATTCAGGAGCACATGTAACTTTATTTAATAATAGGTGTGTTAAAAATCATACGCAAGCATTTCAATCACAACAAATAAATTATATATCTAAATATATTATTTGGTCTAAAGATTTTGCTACTGAAAGGAAATTTCATAAATTACGTTGTGTAATTGAAAATGGTTTAAAATGGAGCGATTTGTCAAGGCTAGATACGACTAATTTCAATTGTATAAAGATAAAAGATGATGTAGATAAAAAGACTTTTAGTTTTTTTGATGCAAAGATTACTTTCTTTACTTCATTAAATTGTGAACTTTTTAATTATCCTATAAAAGAAGAATCAAAAGTATTTGAAAGATTAGTCATTGAGTTTGAGTCTAAAAAAGAAGAATCTCCTAATTACTTTATATCTTTAAGAGATAAAATATTATCGTTCATTTCCTTTGCTATCCGTGATAATGTAAATGTGATTGAACAATATTTGTATGATTATAATGACTCTTATTTAATAGGCGAAACTGTAACGGAATATTACAAACATACTTTAATAACTTCTGAAAGAAATTTATCTATACAAAATAATAGTGTTCATGAGTTCAATTTTCTTTTGAGCGACATTTCAACAGACAGTATCAATGACGAATTAATAAAGTTAGAGCCAATTTTTAATCTTTATTTATCGTTATTTAAATATGTTGATATGCCAATTGAAATGATATTTTTAAATATTGTTCAGGCACTAGAAACTTTTCATTCAAGATTTTTTTATAGTAATAAAAAGGAGGAATATGTTAAATCCGTAATAGACCGCTTTGGAGATTCCGTTAATTTTAAATACATTGAACCATTACTTTTAAGCGATACACAAAAAGATTCTAACTGTAATTATATAATTCTTGTATCAAGATTAAATGATTTGCTTATAGGTAAAAATGATGGACTTTTTTATGAATATTACATAAAAAACCCCCAATACGCACAAACAATTGCAGATACAAGACATTATTATATACATTACGGAAAAACAAAAGAGAACAAAGCACTAAAAGGCGAAGAATTATTAAATGCCATTTGTGTTTTAACTTCACTGTTAGAATATAATATATGTTTGGTTTTGGGAATTGATATTAGACAAAAAATCGTACAAAGACTAACTAATGTTAAAAAAGGTTAAAATAATTACTTTACATAAAAATAGCCGAGAGTTCTAAAAGAATTCCCGGCTATTTGCATATATTGATAATTCGTTTTTTCTTTTTTAAGGCGTATTCATAAGCAATTTTCGTTCCACTTTTTCGCCTTGATGGTGGTAACATATCATGTTTAGGTTCTCGTTTTAATTCAGGCAAGTAGTTTTCGTTGTAATAGAATATGCAATACGCAGATTTATCTATCATTTCATAATTGCGTTCAACGTAAGAACATTTACCAGCGTTTTCTATCTTAGGTGGATAATAGGTTTCTTCGTAAGACTCAAGTAGATAGTCTTCATAAGATTTGTCTATATATTGATAAGCCGACCTAACGTATATTCTTCTAATAGAAGGATACTCATTTTTAAGTTCAGTAACAACTTCCCACGATAAGTCGTCAAACTCACTCATACTGCCAAAGAAAAACTTAGTAACACCTTTATCTAAAAGTTTTACTATTTCTTGTTTTAATAAGGGTTTTATCGTTTCCTTATTTTCTATTTTTCTATGACCGATAAAGCAGCAAGACGTATCCATAAAAAATGTGCCACCTTTTGCAAGATGACACATATAGCATGCATCATTCTCGCATTGTTTGTGGAACAACTTTACATAACCTTGTGACAAGATATTTGTAACACGAAAAATGAATACACAACTACCGATAGTATGCGTATCCTGCCACAAGTTATAATTATTCAGTTGTTCCACAAGTATATAATAACACTTTTTTCTAAAAAAATCAATATTTAAGACGGTAATAACATAAAAATAGCCGAGAGTTCTTAAAGAATTCCCGGCTATTAGTATATTATAAGATTTTTGTATTATCTGGTATATAAACTTTATCGCCAACTTTTATTGCTACGTAGTTTATACCTGCGTGATTGCAACCAACGTTAGTAGGTTTACCTTTTTGATGACTTCTAAGTATATATTTATCGGGTTCAAAGTCCGTTTTAGGTATTTGACCTTCAATAAATTTTTGGTCGTTGCCAACTTCAATTATCTTAAAGCCTTTTTGTATAAGGTCTGCTGAAAATTGCCATAGTTTTTCAAATAAACCGTAAGAGTCCATTATAACTGATAAGTCTTGTTCTGGGTGATATGCAGTAATTCTAAAATAATTTGCCATTTTTATATGCTCCTTAATTCGTAATTTTCGTGAATAATAAACACTTCTGTATAAAGTGTGTGGTATTGGAATATGACTACTCTGATTTCATTTTCAGTGTGGTCATAAACTTTTTTATAGGATAGATTATGTTTGCCAACTTCTTTATGAATATAGTCGTAAACCTCATCTATACTGCCAAATTCTTTAATTATGTAACCATTTGATACAAGCATTTTAAATCCTCCTTTATGCTGCTATTTGTTTTATTTGTCTTTTAGCGTATGGTAGCCATTTCTTATTAACGAAAGTAAGTATTTCTTCCGATGGCTTTGAATTGTATTCACCATAGCATTGTAAAACCTTTTTATCTTCTAATGAGTATTCTATCGTTACAAGTGGTTTATCTGGTTGCTCTTTAGTGCGTATAAAGAATATAAGCGATTTTTCGTCAACAACCTTTTGGTCGTAACCCATTTTACCAACGCAGTGGTGTAAAATATTACCTTCATTTTTAAGTTCAGTAGGCGATTTAGCAATAATGCAAATAAAACCAACTTTTTCATATTGTAAAGCGTTATATTTTACTGCAACGGCTCTAAAGTTTTCATAGAACTGTTTTCTATTTTCTTCATCACGTTTTGCTTGTTCGCTATGATACTCATTAACTCTTATATCGTGCCATCTCTTAAAGTCGTGTGGATAACGGTTTTTATCAAGTGATAAATCTATACCCAAATATTCGCACGCTCTTTTATAGTCGTTATAAGTGTAGAAGTCAATTTTTTGTTTATTTGCATAATCAATAAATTTATCTGTTTCACCTTTAACGAAAGCACGTAGAGTTTCAAGTCCTTTTGAGTGATATAAATCTTTTCTTTTATTATGTATTTGTTGCAAAACTCGTATATCTTTTTGAGTTTTATAAGCGTCAATAACAACTTTTATATCATAAGATGCGTGTCTTAGCATCAACCTATTTTTACCAAGCCATTTACGGAACGCTTTATCTACTCTTGCAAGTTTTAATATCTGCTTACTAAGTGATAAATTAGACAGTCCAAGTTTAGTTATAAATTCAACTTCTGGGAATTGCCTATAAGTTCTTAGGTATTTTAACGTGTTTTCTTCATAATCAAAATATTCAACGGCGCTATACTTAAATTCAGGTATAGTAGTGATATATTCAACGTTTACTAATAACGCATAGGGGTCAAATGCTTTTTCGGGTGAACATTCATACCATATAGCGTCTTCATACCAAGAACGTTGTTTTGTTAAACCCATATCATACCAACCAACGCTATAACCAGCAATATAATGACAGTTTATATCTTTAGAAAAGCAGACGTTGGAATCTACGCCATGAACGGCAACTTGTTTTAAGTAAGTTTTGCCTTGATATTTTCTCGCAGCAACCGTTACTTTTACAAGTTCGCCATCATTCTTAGTAAAGTAGGCATAAAACCTTTTTTGGTTATAGGTAAGATTGCGTTTTTTATCCATTGAAATGATTTTCTTTTCTATGTATTTTGGAATAGGTTTAATTTTTTCTATTTTCATCTTAATTACCTCGCTGTGATTTTATTTGCAAATACGTCTAAAAGGAATTTAGGTATTTCAATAGATGGTTTAGATACTTCGTGCATAACACCGTCATCATCTACGTAGGTATAATCGTTTATCCAGTGTTTTTGACTTTCTTGAACTGTTTTTGTTTCCTTTTTAGGCAGGTATTCTATTTTGTTTTCATTTTCAACAAGAACTAAGTCGTGTGCTTTGTGAATTTTTAAGATATAATCTTCAACGCAGTGTTGAGGAAAACCAACCATCGGTATGCGTTCTTTTAAGCCACAATCACGGCTTGTAAGCGTTAGTTCAAGGTCGTTTGCAATAGTCTTTGCATTATCACCAAAAACCTCGTAAAAGTCGCCTAAACGGTAAATTATAACTGCACTTGGGTATTGCTTTTGTATATCTTGATATTTAAGATAAAAACTGCTTATTTTAGGTTTAGGCTCTTCAACAACTTTGTTTTTAGCAAGTTCTTCTTCGTGTAATTGAGCCATAATTTCTTGTATTTCTTCTTCGCTTGGAATATCTGCATCGTCTTCGTTATCTTCCGTATCTTCATCAAATAACGGGTCTGGTTGAGATTTCTTTGCGATTTCACCCTTAAACGAAAGAGAAGACGACGTTTTTATTTCGTCATCTTCTTCAACTTTTTTAACAACGGTTTCTTCATTTTTCGTAAGCATATCAAATAATGAATATTGTTGTTCGGGTTTCTTTTCAACCTTTTTAATAGTAGTAGGTGTAGTTGTTTTAGTAGTAGTCTTTTTAGGTTCTTGGTAAGGTGTTCCATCTGGGTTGAACAACGTTCCTAAGATACTATCTTCTTCAAAATAGTGCATAAGCCAACCAAATACAACGCTATCATCAACCATTGCACTATTAGCACCTTTTTCTGCTAATTTTTTAGCCTCATCGGTAGCGTAAGACATAAAACCTTTTAAGTCTTTTTTACTAATAAGTGATTTACCGTCTTTTTCGGTCTTAATACCGTTGTTGATTTTATCGGCAAGTCTTTCACTTGCATTATCTTCTAAATATTTCAATAATATTTCGTCTTGTTTATTTTTTGTTTCTAAGTTTATTTTCATTTCAAATACCTCCTAAATTTTGTTCTATAAATTAAAAAAGCCTTTCTTTTTCAGAAAGGGTCTTCACGCCAAATACCACGTATAACTTCTTTTCTTGTTATAGGGAATATCTGCCATTTAACGTTATTGATAGGTTTTCCGTTATCGTCTGGTGGTGGATATTGATAATACATTTTCTTTATATCCACAGCCTGTTTATAAGTCTTTGTTAAGTATCTATACTTATAAATTTTTCTGTTTATAGGATAACAAACTTTATATCCGTAAGGATTTTCTAATAGTGGTTTCATTTTTATCACCCCTTGTAGTTTTCCTAAATGTCTATACTTTTTAATTCTTCAACAAGTTCAAAGCCTAATTTAACCCCTTGCTTAAATGCAAATTCTTGATAATCTGAGTATCTATCAGCATAAAGTGTTAAAAATTCTTCAAACGTTTCAAATTGTTCGTCAGTAAGAGATTTTCTTAATTGTTCATAAAGATTATCTTCTTTTTGACTTCTTTTAGTGGGTGGTTTTTCATTAGCAATATCTATTTGTCCGTAGTATAGTTTCGTAAGTATATCATTCATTTTTATCACCTCAAATCGTAAACTGAAAAGAATTTAATTCTTTTATATTTAAGGTTAAAATCTTTTCTAAACTGCTTTTTTGCTTTTGATAGAGAATAACCTATGTAATACTTATGTAACATATCGGTAAAACTAAAAAACTGAAAACCTTGAAAGGTTTTATATATTAAAACTTCAATCATTTCAAAGCCTCCTTTAAGCAACTCTTTTAATGCCACCACCAAGCGATTTAACGCCTATAGTTCCAAATTCACTACACCAGTCGTCATCTTTATTCCAAACGTAAGCAAAGGCGTAGAACGTGGATTTATCTCTTGTAAGCGAATTTTCCCATTCTTCTGGGTAGTCCGTTACAATCATTAGAGAATAGCACTCACCAAAGTGTGTATATTCGTGAGTTACTGCATAGACGGTGCAATTATGTTTTTCTTCAATTTCTTTAATTTTGTTTGCAAGTTCTTTATCTTGATAAGCCCAAAAGCCTCCAAAATTTTCATAAAAGCAAACGTTGTCTTCTTCCATAAAGCCTTTAATATAAGGCTTGTAAATATCTAATTGTTTAAGATATTTTTCTGCTTGTTGTTTTCTTTGTTCTTTCGTTGTGTTTTTCATAATTTATACTCCTTTTAATTAAATACAATCTTCAAGGCTTTCAAACTGTAAGCCTATGTTTCTAAGTGTTTCTTCAAATCCAAACCAAGCAAGTAAGTTTTGGTTATAATCTTCAATGGCAAGTGGGTCTTCTTCATCCCATTTTTTACCAAACAAGTCTTTCATACCGTATAAACCTGTTGATGATTGAAGGTCGTAGAGAAGTTCATTTATTTCTTCTCTATATTTTTTGTAAAATGCTGTAGTATCACTATACCAAATAAGAAAGCCAACCATTCCTGATTGGCAACCGTGATATAGCACGTCTGTAAATATGTGTTTTTTATCGTTGTAATCGTTCCATTCATCAATGACATAATCACAAACACGTTTAGTTAATTTATTTTCAGTATTTCTTTTAATTTCTTTAATGCTTTTAAGTGTAAGTTTCATTTTAGTCAACCTCCTCAAAGTCATCTAAGTTGATATGGGTATAATCAACACCATATTCAAAGTAAAGTCCATTTTCATCTTCAAATAGGTCATAATCCGTAACTGTAATTTTTCCACGATTAGTTATTACAACGGTTATTTTGTTATTTTCTTTA
>JAZUSI010000015.1:0-1530 GCA_045606665.1 Christensenellaceae bacterium | reverse complement strand
GTCTTATATTTTTTTAATTAAATAATCTCTTTTTTCTTTAGATAAATTAGTACTCATCTTGTCTCCTGAATTAATTTTACTACATTAAATATGACAGTTTCAGTCATATTAATTATTCATTTCTTAAATAATTCAACAATTGTGGTGTTGCCTTACTTCTGCCTTGAACACTAGTTAAACCCTTTTCTCTAAGCTCTTCTAATGGATAATGACCTTCGCTGTATTTTTCAATAAGCTTTAACTTCATATAACGAACGTCATCTCGTTTTTCTAATCCGTGATAATATTTAATATCATCTTGTGTCCTATTGCCATACAAATCCATTGCGGTAACTTCACATTTATACATAATTGACTTGAATTCTCCACCAACATAAATATAAACCGTGTCGCCTATGGCTGTATTATTTGATTGACTCCACTCTATAACATCCAAATTGTTGAAAGCGCCAACAATATCATATAATTTGGGATTACAAGGAATAATCCATACGTCATCCAGACGATTAGAAACAGCTCTACCTTCCAGCTTAGCGCGAATTTTCGATAGCCACTCGCCATTATATTTGAAATATCTAGGACCAGCGACACCGTGTTTAGCACCAAGTAGTTCCGTCGCTAAACCTGAAAGCGAATATTTCTTGCCGTTGTATTCTACCGTCTTGTCGTCCACAACAGTACATTCTGCACCAGAGTTTTCATTTCCACGACAAACAAACATAATCTTTGTGCCTTTTGCAATGTTGCACTTAGAAAAAGCAAACGGTGAAAGTCTTTCTATATGTTCTTCTTCTATTTCCTGAGCAACCTCAATATCTTTGCGTTCTTCTTCGGTTACGTTCCACAACTTAAGTCTATTTTTACGTCCACCTAAAATAGCTATGCTTTCCAAGATAGAATAGGCTTGCTCTGGACTCATTGCGTAAAACTCCCTTACACGTTTTTTGCCATTAACGTTATCTATAGAACGTAAATTAGGATTAAGTTGGTCTATTAACTTATGTAAATTAACGTCAGTTAAACGGTCTTCAACCTCATATGTTGCATAAACCCTAAATGCAAACGGCGTGCACTCACTGTTATTTAACTGTCTTAAACGATTTTCAACGTTATCAGCATAACCGATTTTAACATATTCCTTAAAAGACGGGTTCGTAAGTATATAAATATATCCTTTGTTTTCCATAATGACCTCTTAATCTTCTTTTGTAGGAACAATTTCAACTATTTCGTTCATTGTGCAGTTTAAGGCAGTGCAAATCTTGACAAGTACGTCGCTTGACACTGTTGCACCGTCTTTTTTCATCTTTGCAAGGGTTGCAGGGCTTATGCCTGCCTTTGCAGCAAGGTCTTTGCTCTTCATTTCTCTATCGATTAAAAGTTTAAAAAGTTTTTTATAACTCGCAGCCATATTTCACCTCTGAATATTCGCATTTGAGAAAGCTCTCATTAATGTTTCTATATAAGCAGCACCAAAAACATCTTTCGCCAAGTGCTCTTTTTGAATAGGATTTAACTTTGATATAGATT
>JAZUSI010000014.1:0-11506 GCA_045606665.1 Christensenellaceae bacterium | reverse complement strand
TAAAAGAGTACAATTATATAAATGACGTTGAATATTCTAAAAGATTTATTGAAAGCACTAGTAAAAATCAAGGTAATCGCCTTATTGAATATAAACTTATGATGAAAGGTGTAAAGAAAGAAGATATTCATAGTGCTTATTTAGAAACTGACGTTAATTCAAATGAAAATGCAAAAAGCATTGCAACCAAATACTTAAAAAACAAAGATTTGACAAAAGAAAATATTGCAAAAGCGTATAGATATCTTATCGGTAAAGGCTTTTCTTATGAACAAGCAAATTATGCTTTATCCGAGTTTAAAGAGGACTAATGGAAAGAATTTTAACAGTATGTCAGATGCGAAATGCCGATAAATTTACCATACAAAAACTTGGTATTTCAGAAGATGAGCTTGTTGAAAGAGCAGGGACAGCACTTGCAGAAGTTGTTAAGACTAAATTTAAGGGTGGTAGAGTTCTTGTTTGTGTAGGTAAGGGCAATAATGGTAAAGATGGTCTTGTAGTTGCCAATCTTTTGTCAAAAACGCATGGCTTTGCTGTTGAGATTTTTTATACGGAAGCACCAGACTATAGTTTGTTTAGTAAGTCGTTTGATATTTTACTAGATTGCATTTTTGGTACAGGCTTAAATAAAGAAGTTGACGGACAATATAGAGAAATTATTGAATTAATAAACTCATTAAAATGTTATAAAATATCTTGCGATATTCCAAGTGGTATTAATGGTGATAACGGGAAAATAATGGGTGCTGCTATTAAATCGGATTTGACTGTAGCAATTCAAGAATATAAGGTTGGACATTTTTTAAATGACGGCATTGAATATTCTGGAAAAGTTGTTTGTAAAGATATAGGTATTAGCGTTTGGGATGAAAACTTTATTAAGCGTATAAATGATAGAGATGCCAAACACTGCTTTGAAACTAGAAGTCGTAACGTTCATAAAGGTTGTTTTGGAAAGGCGTGCGTAATAGGTGGTAGTAAAGATTTAAGTGGAAGTATTTTGCTTTCCGCAAATGCTTTAGCATCTTTAAAATCTGGTGTGGGTTACACTTATACTTGTATTCCGAAAAGTATGTTTAATGCATACGTAGGGAAAACGCCGGAGAGCATTTTGATATCGATTAATGACGATGAAGAAAGTATTGTTTTAGACATAAATTCACTAAAAAAAGTTATTGATTGCCAAGCGATTGCAATCGGTATGGGATTATCAAAATCACAGGGTGTTTACGATACCATTAAATATTTATTAAGCAATTATAAAGGGACACTTTTAATTGATGCTGATGGACTAAATGTAATAAGCGAATTTGGTAAAAACATACTTAAAAATAAATCGTGCAAGGTGGTTTTAACTCCACATATTGGGGAGTTTTCTCAACTTCTTGGTATAGACAAGAAAAAAGTTATAGATAACGTTATTCCTTATGCTGTTGATTTTGCTAGAGAATTTGACGTTGTTTTGGTGGTAAAAAGTGCAGTTAGCGTAATTACTGACGGAAAAGAAATTTATCTAAATACAACGGGCTGTGCTGGTATGGCAAAAGCTGGCAGTGGCGACGTTCTTAGTGGTTTTACTGTAGGTATGCTTGCAAGGGTTTCAGATACGTTAGATGCAGTTTTAACTTCAGCATACGTTTTTGGCAAAGCTGGAGAATTTGCTCAAAAAAAATATAATGAATATACGTTAACTGCAAGTGAAATTATAGCAGAAATTCCTTTGGTTATTAATAGTTTATAGTTTTATAATGTAAAAAAATTAAAACTACCATTAAATGCCATAATTATAAGGTAAATATTTATGACTATAAATAGTGGCATTAACACCATCATGAAAAGGCTTTTCAAATTATGTTTAAAAATAAACATAAATATGAATATTCCTGTGGCACCACCAAGTATTCCTGCAAGGTATAGCTTTGCATCGCTAATTTTAGTGTAATGGTCGTTTTCTTGTGCTTTTTTTTGAAATTTGAGCATAAGTACACCATATAGATTTATTGCTATAACGTAAGTTATTAGCAGAATATAAAATAACATTGGCATAATTTAATGATAGTTTGAGTGAAAAAAAGTTTTTTATGATTATTTATTCACTTTTAATAAAAATAATAAGAGGACATAAAGATGAAATGTATGTATTGTGGTTGCATTGACAGTAAAGTAATTGATTCTCGTTCAACTGAAGACGGAACAATAATTCGTAGAAGAAGAGAATGCGTTAATTGTGGAAAACGTTTTACTACATATGAAACGGTAGAAAGTACTCCAATTTTTGTTGTAAAAAATAATGGTGCAAGACAAGCTTTTGACCCTAATAAAATTAAAAACGGCATAATCAAGGCTTGTGAAAAACGTCCTGTTTCTTCTGCTACTATTGATAAATTGGTTGATGATATTCAAAAGAAAATTTATAATTCTTTGGCACAAGAAATTACAAGCAAAGAACTAGGTGAAATGGTCTGTGAAGGTTTAAAGACAATAGATGAAGTTGCTTACGTAAGATTTGCGTCTGTGTATCGTTCATTTACAGATACAACCTCTTTTATCAAAGAACTTGAAAAAATGGTAAAAAAAGATAAAAATTAATTTTTAGAGGCACGTTATGGATAAATGGGATAAAAGATTTATGGATTTAGCTGAAACGGTTGCAGATTGGTCAAGTTGCTACCAAGAAAATAGACACGTTGGGGCAGTTATCGTTAAAGACAAAAGAATTTTAACTACAGGTTATAACGGCGCACCAAGTGGAATCGAAAGTTGCGCAGAACGTGGCGAATGTTTAAGAAGGGTTAGAAATATTGCAAGTGGAACAATGCAAGAGGTTTGCTATGCTGTTCACGCAGAGCAAAATGCTATTATTCAAGCAGCAAAGCTCGGAATAAGCCTTGAAGGTGCAGTAATGTACGTTACGCATCAACCTTGCGTTATCTGTACACGTATGATTTTGAACTCTGGTGTTAAGAAAGTTATATATAAAAATGGCTATCCAGATGAATTTGCATTGGAACTTTTCAAAAAATCTGACGTAGAATTAATAAAATTTTCAGATTTATAAAAAACACCCTTAAAATTGCTTGCAAAATTTTAAAAAATAAGATAGAATATATCGTGCTTGTGAGTGCGATATATTCGCTTGCTAGTAAAGTTAAATTTAATATTTTTATGGAGAGCTATCGAAGTGGTCATAACGAGGCGGTCTTGAAAACCGTTTGGGTGCAAGCCCACGGGGGTTCGAATCCCTCGCTCTCCGCCACAAAAAACCTAAACCAATTTTTTGGTTTGGGTTTTTTGTTTGTGTATGTAAAGGGATTCGAATTAGGAGAAAATTTGCTTGCAAATTTCCCTTTAGGGTAAACAGTCCAGTGGACTGTTTATCGGGAGGCTCGAGAGAAGCGAATCCCTCGCTCTCCGCCACAGAAAACCTAAACCAATTTTTTGGTTTAGGTTTTTTGATTTGAAATTAACTTACTTGCAATATCTAATATGAAATGTTATAATATTTTACAATAAATTACATTATTTTTAAAATTAAGTGTTATTTGAGGATAATTATGAAAAAAGCGTGTTTCATTTTTATATTTATATTGTTTAGTTTCATATCTCTAGGTGCATGTAGTGATGAACCTAATCACGTACATAATTTTAATCAAAAAGTAGTTTCTGAAGAATATCTTTCAAGCCAAGCCACTTGTACTTTAAGAGCAAAATATTATTATTCGTGTGAATGTAAGGAAAAGAGTAGTTTAACGTTTGAATATGGTTATTTGTTAGATCATGATTATACTAAAATTAAAAGTAATTCAACAGAACATTGGTATGAGTGTGAATGTGGTGATATAAGTGACGTGCAACTTCACAAGGGAGGACAAGCAAGTTGCGTAAATTTGGCTACGTGTGAAATATGCCAAAAAGAATATGGTAGCTTAGAAAAGCATTTTTATAATATTTTAAATGGTAATGACACGGCACATTGGTATGAATGTGAGTGTGCTAATAAAGAAAGCATTGAAGCTCACAGAGGTGGAATAAAAACATGTTCAACGTTAGCCAAGTGTGAAATTTGCCAAAAAGAATATGGAAGTTTTAAAGAACATAATTATGCATATTTAAAATTTAATGAAAGAACACATTGGAATGAATGCGCCTGTGGTGACAAGAATAATATAGAAGCTCATAAAGGTGGGGTGGCTACGTGTACAACTCGTGCTATATGTACAATTTGTTCAGAAGAATATGGAGATTTAAAAGAACATTCCTATGCGACTATAATTAATAATGATACTGAACATTGGTATGAATGTATTTGTGGTGACAAAAAAGATGTTGAAAATCACAAAGGTGGAACACCAACTTGCACAACTTTAGCAAAATGTGATATCTGTCAAAAAGAGTATGGAAATGTAAAAGAGCATTTATATTTAGCATTAAAGAGCAATGAAACGTATCATTGGTATGAATGCGAATGTGGTGACAAAACTAGTGTTGAAAACCACGAATATAATGATGGGGAAATTATACTAACAGCTACTTGTATTGAAGATGGAACAAAAGAATTTACTTGTATAAAAAACGATTGTAACTATTCTTACATTGATACTTATTCTATGCATAAATATTCTGCCACGGAAATATATGATTTAGCCGTTAAGTACACAGGGGAAATTATTGTTTATGATAAATTCGGTAAAAGTTTTGCACTTGGAACGGGGTTTGTATATACGAGTGATGGTAAAATTATTACTAATTATCATGTTATAGACGGCGCATATTTTGCCGAGATTACAATTAATAATAATACTTATTCTATAACAAAGGTATTGGCATATAATGAGAAAATTGATTTAGCAGTGCTACAAATAGATGCTACTGGACTTGATTGTGCAAACATTTGTAAAAATCCAGTTAAAACAGGTGAAACTATTTATGCGATCGGTTCTTCAAGAGGACTTACTAATACACATTCGCAAGGCATAATAACGCATGCAAATAGAGTTGTTGATAACGTTGTTTACGTTCAACATGACGCGTCGATTACCAATGGTAATTCAGGTGGACCAATTGTTAATGTTTACGGCGAAGTAATCGGTATAAATACATGGGGAATTTTGGATTCTCAAAACCTAAATTTTGCTATTTTTACTAGTGAACTTGATAATTTAATGTACGGAAGCCCTATTACATTACAAGAATTGTATAATTTAAATAATAACCCGACGGATATTTTATTTGATTGGTTGCTTGCTAATTATAATTATTCCGATAACAAGCAAATACGTTTTGATGAAATCAATGATTCCAATTGTTATTCGATAGGATATAATCTAGACTATAATTATCTATATATTGACGTTCTTTGGGTATTTGAAGATGAATCACAATTATATATTAGCATTTCTTTTTTAACAAACCCTACAAAATATCCTTATTATGCAAACTATAATAAAGATGGCAATGAAAACTTCGCTAATGGTAGAATTGATGCTACGACGTTTACTGAAAATACTGAATTAACTTGTCTTACATATGATGGAGATTATTGGGATAAAAATTCGTTAATGAAACTATATCAATTTGCCATTGTTGATTTAATAGATTGGTTTGATTGGTCAACCATATATTACAATATAGGGATAAGCATTGCAGATATTGGGTTTAACGAGTTTGAAGTCGATGATGACACAAATGCAATAGATTATTTAATTGACCATGTTGTTGAATTTGGCGTTTTTGATGTCGCTTCTCAATGGTATGAAATTGAAGATTCTTATACTTATTCAGAGTATATTTATAGTTTCAGTCTTGTTTATAGCGCAAAATATGATATAATTTTTGTTTCTATGCGTTGGCTTGATTTAGATGGAAAATATTTTTATACATATTTAAGATTAACCCCATCTTCAAAAGGGATTTATTATAGCGCTGCATATGAATTATATCAAAATGACGTTGGTTTTCTGGCTTTAAATGATACGTCTGGATATATTGATCCTGCCGTTTTTACAAGTTCGTCTACATTGACTTATACTTCCTACGATGGTTTAGAGAATAATAAAGCAGAATTGCTTGAGATTTATACAGAAAATATTTCAGAAATATTAACGTGGTTAAATAATTATATGCAAAATAATAACTTGGACATCACTATTAAAGATTTAGGATTTATCTCATTTTAATATTAAGGCGAACTTAAATAGTTCGCCTTTTGTAATTTTATTAAAAATAAGCGTTAAAAAATTTTAGATTATATATTTTTATACATATAATTTAAAAATTTGCCGATATTACATAAAAAGGGGATAAAAGTGGTAAGAACTATATATTTTAAAAACAAACCTTGTATTTTTGCAACTTCAAGCGTTGCAGGACCAAAGGAAAGTGAAGGAAGCATAAATAAATATATTGAAACAAAACTTGATGACGATATGTTTGGTGAAGATACTTTTGAAAAGGCTGAAATAAAAATATTATCTACAGCAATAAAAAAATGCATTAAAAATTCTAATATAAGGGAAGAAGAAATTGATACTATAATTGCTGGTGATTTACTTAATCAAATAATAGCATCTACTTTTGCAACACGAAATTTTTCTTGTGGATATTTAGGCGTTTATAATGCTTGTGCAACTTTTTGTGAGGCATTAATTTTGGGTTCAACGCTTATAGATGGTGGATATATGAATAACGTTCTTTGTGCATCTAGCAGTCATTTTTCAACTGCTGAAAGACAATATAGATATCCTCTAGAACTTGGTTCAACACGGCCACCACAATCACAATGGACTGTTACAGGTGCTGGCGCATGCTTATTAACAAGAAATGCTGGTGGCCCAAAAATTGTTTGTGGAACGATAGGTAAAATCGTAGATTTTGGTATTACTGATGCAAATAATATGGGTGCTGCAATGGCACCTGCTGCTTGCGATACGCTTTTTACTCATTTTAAGGAAACAGGTTTAACACCAAACAATTACGACCTGATAATAACAGGTGATTTAGGAACGCTTGGCTCAAGAATATTAAAAGATTTAATTTGGGAAAAAGGTTATGACATTGAAAAGCAACACGTTGATTGTGGGGAACTGGTTTACAATATTTGTGAACAAGAATATCAAGGTGGAAGTGGTGCAGGGTGCAGTGCTTTAGTATTTAGTTCTTACGTATATAATAAGTTAAAACATGGTAAATATAATAGGGTTTTGCTTATGGCAACGGGGGCATTGTTATCTTCGGTTTCAACGCAACAAGGGGATAGTATCCCAGCCATAGCACACGCCGTCACAATAGAAAAAGAATAAAATAAAAATATCCACCCAATTTTTGGTGGATATTTTAGTAATTCTTAAATTTTATTTTTTATATAATGGGCCGTATGCTTTGCATGCTCTATAGTCTTGACCTTCTTTATCAGAACCGAAAGCGTTCCAACAAGCAGGGCGATAAATATCATCTAATGGAACGTTATGCATACATACAGGAATACGAAGCATTGAACAAAGTGTTATAACGTCTGCACCAACGTGGCCATATGAAATAGCGCCGTGGTTTGCACCCCAATTTTGCATTACTTCATAAGTTGACTTAAATGGACTGCCATCTTTGCCGTCGCAACGTGGAACGAACCAAGTGCATGGCCAAGTTGGGTTAGTTCTTTCCATCAACGCATCAGAAACGTCGTCAGGGAGTTTTACCGTCCAACCTTCAGCGATTTGCATTACTGGGCCTAAACCTTTAACGAGATTTAATCTAATCATAGTGCAAGGCATTTCAGCTCTAGTTGTCCAGTGGCTTGAGAAACCACCACCACGGAAGTTATCAAGCCCAGCTTCGCACCAAACGGTTGCATCAGTCATTTTCTTGATATCTTCTTCAGTAACTTCCCACCACTTTTTGATGATTGCATTGCCGTTTTCATCAACGCATTCACCACAACCGTCTAAACATGCAGCGCCAGAGTTAATCAAGTGAATAATACCATCGGCTTCTTTTGCTTTGCCTTCAAGTTCATATCCGGTAACACGTTTTGTTGCATCGCCACTCCAATACGTTCTAACGTCAGCAAAAATTTGTGCTCTATGGGTGAGAAGTCTCATGAATAACATACCTAAAGCGTTAAGAACGTCGTTTTCAGTTGCGAGAGTAAATGGTTCTCTTGCACCTTCATAGTCAAATGATGAAGATAAGAATGCTTCAGGGTAATCGCAGTTTGGCCAGTGGTCAGTCCATTGACGTTGACCTTGGAAACCACCTGCAATTGCGTTATGACCAACTTTTTCTTCTTCACAACCAGCAGGTAAATTTGGATTACCTGCCATAAGGTCTTTGATTATGCAATACATTTTAACAGTAAATTCCCATTGCTTTTCTTTTTCTTCATCAGTAGGCTTAATCTTATGCTTTTTGCCCAAGAATTTAACGAAATCAGGGTTATCGTCTCTACCCATTTTGCAATGTTCTTTTGTCCATTTCAATGCTTTTTGATATTCTTCTTCGTTATAAATACCTTCTTCCATACGGCGAAGAATTTCAACTTCGTCAACGCTTTCAACTCTCATATCAAGGTAAGATTCGATGAAATCTTGGTCGATTATAGAACCTGCGATACCCATACATTGAGAACCGATTTGAAGATATGATTTACCACGCATAGTAGCAACCGCAATTGCCGCACGACCAAAACGCAATAACTTTTCTTTAACGTCTTCAGGGATTTCTGTTACTTGGTCTCTATTTTGAACTTCGTGGCCATAAATACCAAAAGCAGGGAGACCTTTTTGAGCGTGTCCTGCAAGAACTGCAGCAAGGTAAACTGCTCCTGGTCTTTCCGTTCCGTTAAAACCCCAAACAGCCTTAATCGTGGTTGAGTCCATATCCATTGTTTCAGAACCATAGCACCAACAAGGTGTTACGGATAGGGTAATGCTAACGCCTTCTTTCTTAAATTTGTTCGCACAAGCAGCCGCTTCTGGAACACGACCAATAGTGGTGTCTGCAAGCACTACTTTAACGCGTTCACCATTTGAATAGAAAAGATTTTCTTCAAAAAGTTTCTTTGCGGATTCTGCCATTGCCCAAACTTGACATTCTAAACTTTCACGAAGTTGCATAGGTCCTCTTCTGCCATCAACTATTGGGCGAATACCGATTACAGGATAATCGCCAACGTACCTATTTTTTGCCATAATTTTTCTCCTTATTATAATAATGTTTTTATTTTTTCTAAACTTGTTTTGTAAGATATAAACTAACTTTTTCAGCCTACTTTAAGAAAATTTCTATTACAGAGTCATGTTCACAAGGTGGTTTAACAGGCAATTCAAAATAAATGCCACCTTTGTTGTCGTCAGTATATAAAACTTCACTGCCGTCAACTAAGAATTGTGCGTATTCAATTTTACCTGCAAGACCTTTAAAGTTTAATTTCTTAAATGGATAATCAAATATATGAACGTAAAGTCTTTTTCCATCTTCGCTTTGTGTTAAAAGCGAGCCGTTTGGGGCAATGAATTCAGGTTCTGCCATAGTGCAACCATAGATAGAACGAGAGTTGTATTTCATCCAATTTTCATAGACCTTTAGCGCATCATCTGCACGATGGTCAAAATATCCACGAGAAGTAGGGCCAACGTTCATTAAAAGGTTTCCACCAAACGCAACGGCTTTAACTAACAAGTCAATAAGCGTTTTTGGTGTTTTCCATGTTGTTTCATCTCTAAAGTAACCCCAACTTCCAGAGAATGTGTGGCAACCTTCCCAAACCTTCTTTTCGCCATTTTTATTTTCTGGCCAATCGGTAAGAGTTGTTTGTTCTGGTGTAAAGGTGTCACCAGGGATACCCAAACGATTGTTTACGATTATGCCAGGTTGAAGCGAACGTGTCAAAGCCATAAGTTCTTCAGATTCTAAAACGTCAGCGCCTTTAACACCGCCGTGTTGCATCCAAGGTAGTGGGTCTGGTCTAGGTGGTGGATTACCTTTATCAAATGCTAAAAATCTTACGTAATCAGGTGTGTCGTAAGCAAAGTCATACCACATTACGTCTATCTTGCCATAATTAGTTAGCAATTCTCTGACTTGATTACGCATATATTCTGCGTAAATTTTCATATCTCTGCCTTTATCCATTGCTTCGGCATTAGGGTCGTCGCGCAATGGGTGAATGCCATCAATTGTGAAATGTGGGTGATGCCAGTCAATTACTGAATAGTATAAACCAACCTTTAGACCTTCTGCTCTAAATGCATCAACGTATTCTTTAACGATATCACGCTTAAAAGGTGTATTTGTAACGCAGTAATCAGTGTATTTGCTGTCAAATAAGCAAAAACCTTCGTGATGCTTTGTGGTTAAAATTGCATATTTCATGCCAGCGGCTTTTGCCTTTTTAGCCCAGTCTTTTGCATCGAATAAATCTGGGTTAAAATGCTTGAAATATACGTCATATTTGCTGTCAGGGATTTTTTCCATTGTCTTAATCCACTCGTGTCTTGCAGGAAGTGCGTATGAACCAAAATGGATAAACATACCGAACCTATCGTGCATAAGCCACGAGGTTTCGCCAACAGTTTTTTCAATTTTGTATGAACTCATGCTAAATTCTCCTTGATTTTTTTAAAAGTATAACATATAATATTAAATAATAAAATTGATTTTTATTTATCTTTTATGGAGAAACGTATATTATGGCTGTTAAAAATAGTGGTATTTCTCAATATGTCAAAAACGTTGCGTTAGAATGCTCGGCGTTTACTCACGTTGAACTTAAAACCGAGTGGAATTATCAAAACGTTATTTCGCCATTTAACAGAATTTATATTCCAACGAGTGGTCAAGGTAAAGTTTATTCAAACGGAAAAGAGTATATAGTTAAAAAAGGTAGGGTTACAATAATTCCTGCAATGACTGAATTTTCTTGTGAGTGCGAAAATTCTTTAGATAAGTTTTATGCTCACGTAAACGTTTTAGGGCGTGACGGGTTAGACCTTTTTTCTTTTGTAAACGAAGTTGTTGAGTTGGAAGAAGATTATAGTGATGAATTGCTTATTCTATATGAAAAAAAAGACGTTTTAGGGGCTGTAAAAATTAAAACTTTATTATTTGAAATATTGTCAACTGCTTTTAGTAAAAAGAATTACGAATATCCTGAGGCAAAACCATATTCTAATGTAGTGTATAATGCACTTAACTATATAAACAAGAATTTAAGTTCAAATTTGAAGATTAGTGATGTGGCAAAAAACCTTTCTATTTCTTCAATAACTTTGCAAAAAAAATGGCGAGAAGAAATTAACGTTCCAATAGGTAAATATATAGATGATAAAATAATGTTTTTAGCTGAAAGAGAATTATCAAATGGTAATCTTAACGTTGGGGAAATAGCCGAAAAATTTGGTTTTTGTGATAGGTTTTATTTCTCAAGAAAATTCAAAGAATATTTTGGTTTATCCCCAAAAAAATACTCAATGAAAGGGAAGATATAAGATTTAAGAAAAAGTCGTCCGAA
>JAZUSI010000013.1:0-6647 GCA_045606665.1 Christensenellaceae bacterium | reverse complement strand
TTATGTACAATAGCTAATTTATTTGTTATAGTGCTTATATGAATATTTTATTAATAGATGATGAAAGACAATTAACAGACGCTCTTGCCGTTATTTTAAAACAACACAAATATTCGGTTGACTGTGCTAAAGATGGTGAAGAAGGGTTGGATTATATCAACTCTGGTATTTACGACCTTGTTATTTTAGACGTAATGATGCCTAAAATGGACGGGTTTACTTTGCTAAAAATTATTAGGCAAAAAAATATTGACGTGCCCGTTTTAATGCTGTCTGCAAAAGGCGAAACTTCAAATAAGATTGACGGGCTTAATCTAGGTGCAGACGATTATATTTCAAAGCCTTTTCACACCGATGAATTGCTTGCAAGAATTAAAGCACTTTTACGCCGAAAAGAAAAGTTTACTGGCAACGTCCTTTCCTTTAATGATATCTCTTTAGATAGAGATTCTTATGAACTTATTAAAGGCGAAAAGAAAATAGCTCTTGGCAAAAAAGAATTCCAAATCCTTGAAATGCTTATGCTTAATAATGGAAAAAGCATTGATAAAGAAAGATTTATAGAAAAAATCTGGGGTTTTGATACAGATGCTGAATATAACACAATTGAGGTTTACGTGTCTTTTTTAAGAAAAAAATTGCTTGCCGTTGGATCCAACACGGAAATCAAGTCTTTAAGAGGCATTGGCTATACACTTGGAGAAAAGAAATGATTAAAAAGGCGCAAATAAAATTTATTTGCTTTACTATGGCTTTATTGTTTTTAATATTCTCTATAATTTTTGGTGCATCATATATATTACTTAAAAACATTAATGAACGTAGTGTCGTTCATAATTTAGAATACGTACAAAGAGAATACAACGATACGCAAGGAAACATCAGTTCTAACAATTCTTTTGTTGCAAAAATTTCAAACAATCCCACTACTCTAAATCAAATTTTAGAAGTTAGTAAAAGTGATGATTCTATTTATAGTGATGAAGAAATTGAAAAAATAATTAAAGTCATTCTTTCTAACGAATATGTTTCCGGTTCTGTTGGCAACGTTTATTATAAGGTGGAAAATAGACCTTTCCATAATATAATAATTGCTTCTGACGTAACCGATATACTAAGCGAGTTTAGGCTTAACGTTTTAAATGCTTTATCAATTCTTTTGATAATATATTTTGTTTTGGCAATTGTAGCCGTTATTTGCTCATTCAACGTATTTACACCGATTAAAGATGCTTTTATAAAACAAAAACAATTTATTTCAAACGCTAACCATGAATTAAAGACTCCACTAACCATAATTTCAGCAAATGCAGAGATTATTAAAAGCACAAACGATAGCCCTTGGATTGACAATATAAACTCTCAAACTGAACGCATGAATTTACTTGTTAACGACCTTTTAACACTTGCAAAAATTGATGAACAAACCATTCCCCTATCTAAATTAGAGTTTAATCTTTCAGAGGAGATTGTTAACGATGCTTTGTCGTTTGATGCTGTTGCTTTTGAAAAAGGAAAAATGCTTTTAATAGACGTGCAACCAAATATTCAGTATAAAGGTGATTTGCAAAGCGTTAAAAATATAATAAATATTTTACTTGATAATGCCGTTAAACATGCTGATAAAGGTGGAGAAATACGAGTTTCTCTTAAAAAAGAAAACAGCAAAATTACATTGACAATTTTCAATACTGGTAGCAACGTCCCAGATCATCAAGCAGATAAAGTTTTTGAAAGGTTTTACCGTCCAGACCCATCTCGTTCAAGAGAATCGGGTGGTGGAAGTGGATTAGGTCTTTCAATTGCTAAGGGTATTGCTCTAAACAATAAATGGAAAATTTCTGCTACTTCCAAACTTAATCAATATATGGTTATTACAGTAATTTTTTAATAATAAAAAATTAACAGTCTTTTATTAAGACTGTTTTTTTCTTCCTTTATACAAAATTTTTTTATTTACTGTACTTTTATAACATCTCTTGCATCCATAATCACATCCTATTTTTATTCTTTTTCGTTTTTTCACCTTATCAACAACAGCCCAAAATAAAAAGAAAAAACTAATTATAATTATAATAACATCTAAAATTTTCATTTTAACACCTTAATACTATATTTATGCTTAAACGGTAATTTTACGCGTTAATTATACATATTAATTGTCGATGTTTTATCTGTTTGAACTTTACAAGAATTATTAATTATGTTATAATACTTTAATAAATATTTCTAAAAACTTTTAAGGCAAAGAAGCAATGAAATTATTAAAAACTATTAAAGAAACGATTTTATCTTCACTTCCACTCGCAATAATTATCATTGCGTGCCTTTGCTTTTTTCCTTTACCTAACCCTGCTGATTATGGGGAAATTTTAATTGGATATTTTTCAGTAGTAATAGGGCAATCTTTGTTTTTGGTAGGCTTAGACTCTAGCATATTGCCTATAGGCCACTTGGTAGGAAGTTCTTTTTCTAAATACAACAAATTAATTTTTGTGCTTATTTTTGGTTTTTTATTTGGTCTTTTAGCAACTGTTGCAGAACCTGCACTTGCAGTTTTTTCTCGCCAAGTTAACGAAATTTTACCTATTATTAACAGTACGATTTTTATTTGGATAACTGCCACGGGAATTGGTATTGGTGTGGCAATAGCCCTCATTCGTATCGTCAAAAACATTAATATTAAAATAGTGTTTGCTGTTTTTTATACAATCGTCTTTATCCTCGTTATTTTTGCGCCACAAGAATTTGTTGCAATTGCATTTGATGGAAGTGGTGCTACAACTGGTGACGTTTCCGTACCATTTATATTAGCACTCGGCATAGGTATTTCTGCAACCTTTTCTAAAAACAAAACAAACGAAGATTCTTTCGGCATTATTGGTATAGCATCAGCAGGACCTATTATTTCCGTACTTGTTTATGGTGTAATCCTAAAAGCAATTAATGGAAATATCCCTCCAGCAAACGACTATATAATAAGCTCGGGAAATAGCCTTGGAAATATTATTATTGGAAATTTGCTTGACGTTGCACTTGCAGTCCTTCCAATAATTTTAATATCCCTCCCTCTATTATTGTTTTTAATTAAAATTCCTAAGCGGGAAGTGTTGCGTCTCCTTGTTGGTGTAATCCCCGTATATTTTGGTTTATTAATATTTTTATCAGGTATTGATTTTGGTTTTGCGTTTATTGGTCAATACATCGGTCAAGTTTTCTTCGACGTCTCAAAACCAGAATGGTTCCCATATTTACTATTAATCGTTGGTTTTATACTTGGTGCTGCTATAACTGTCTCAGAACCAGCTGTTGTAGTCTTAGGATCTCAGATAGAAGATCTTACTAATGGTCATATTAAAAAAATGACTATTTTATTAACCTTAGCTTTAGGGATTGGCGTTGCAACACTTTTGTCTATTCTTAAAATTTTAACCGAAATAAATATACTTTATTTTTTAGTCCCACTATATTTAATTTCGCTTATTATGATGAAATTTACACCTAAACTTTTCGTTGGTTTAGCGTTTGATTCTGGTGGCGTTACGGGTGGCGCTTTAACCTCGGCTTTCCTAACACCTCTTACTTTAAGCATTGCAAGTGCTGTAGCTCAAAATTCGGGAAGTTCGTTGTCTGTTCTTACAAATGGTTTTGGAATAATTTCTTTTATTTCGGTTACACCGTTGATTGCTATTCAAGCACTTGGTATTTTGTATAACGTTCGCTCTAAAAAGTCAATTCAATCTCAAGAATCTTTGGATGAATTGCAATGCTATATCACAGATAGTGATGCAAATAGTGATGCAAACACAACTACTGAGCCTATTAAAAAGGCAAGGAGGAGAATATGGAAGAGAAAAAAATAGACACTTTACAAAACTTTGTTATTATTGCAAAACCTAAATTAAAAGATAAACTTTCTACGTTGCTTATAAAAAATGGCGCTCATGCCATTAATACTGTCTATGGGCATGGTTCGGTTAGCAAAAGCATTTTAGCACAAGCTTTTGGGCTTGATGCCGAACAAAAAAAGGTTATTCTTTCTTGCTTAATTAAAACGGAAAGTGCAAAAAAAATAATTAATATTTTGTATGCTGAATACAACTTTAACAAACCCAACTCCGGCATAGCATTTGCTGTACCTGTTGAAGGTTTGATGTTTTAACCTAAAGGAGAAAAATTATGAATGAATTAAAAGCTTTATATATAATCGTTAATGCTGGTTTTGCAACTGAAATCATTGATATAGCACGTGAAAATGGTTCGACAGGTGCAACTATATTTAATGCAAGGGGCTCAGTTGCCAATCCACAAACTATATTTGGTATAACTATTGACCCTGAAAAAGAAATTATCTTTACCATAGTTAAAAAAGACGTGGCAATTAAAATTATGCAAGCTGTTAAGGAAAAGGCTGGCGTTGGCACTTCTGCCCACGGCTTATGCTTTTATTTACCTGTTGAAATGTCCACTCTATCTATTGGCGAAGAAAAAAAAGAAGATGATAAGAACTAATAAATTAAATTTAAAGTTAAAAAAGAGCCTGTATTTTTTACAAGCTCTTTTTTTTGTGTTTTATTTAAGGTTTATAGAAAGAAATCAACGACTAACATTATCACAAAACCAACCAAAAGTGCATAAGTTGCGCCACTTTCATTGCCGTGGGCGTGCGTTTCTGGTATCATCTCATCTCCTATCACGTATAACATCGTTCCTCCTGCAAAAGCAAGGACAAAAGGCAAAATAAAAGTTGAAATATAAACTGCAAAATAGCCTATTAGGGTTCCTATAATTTCCACGAACCCTGCGATCAATGCAACAAAGAACGTTCTTTTATGACTCATTCCACTTGCAAGCATTGGAGCGATTATAACCATTCCTTCTGGAATATTTTGAAGGGCAATACCACCTGCAATCATCAAAGCTTCAGCTGTATTTTCCGTGCCAAAGCCAACCCCTGCTGCAATGCCTTCTGGAAAGTTGTGAATTGCAATTGCAATAACGAAAAGCAAAACCTTATTTAAATGTGCCGTTTTGTCTGGATGTTTTTCTAGTTCTACCCCTGTTAATTTATGTAAATGTGGAACAAGTTTATCTATCAAATTAATGCAAATCGCACCACAGAAAATACCGACAATGGTTATTAAAATAGCCCATTTGCCACCATATTCAAGTGATGGAAGAATTAGACCTATTATACTCGCACAAAGCATTACCCCAGCAGCAAACGACAATACTATATCGCTGAATTTATGACTAGTTTTTTTAAATATAAAACCAAGTAATGCACCTACAATAGATGCCCCACCTACTCCTAATGCTGTTAATAAAACCATCACCATAAGCAAACTCCTTCGTATCATTAACTTTATTTTAACACATAATTTTATTACACGCAAGATATGTTGTATAAAAATCTTAATTGTGGATAAAATTTCCATATAAGCACAAGTCCTGTTAACCTAATTTATTATAAAATACATACAATGAATTGGGAATTACTTGTTACATTTGGAGAGATTATGATAAAAAGAGGAGAATTATATTATGCCGACTTAAGTCCCGTTGTCGGTAGCGAACAAGGTGGCGTAAGACCTATTTTAATAGTCCAAAACGATACGGGGAATAAATATAGCCCAACCATTATTGCCGCCGCCATCACAAGTCAATTAAATAAGGCAAAACTTCCCACCCATATAGAACTATCTGCAAACGAATTTGGGCTACTTAAAGATTCGGTTATTCTTTTAGAACAAATTAGAACGCTTGATAAACGGCGATTAAAAGAAAAAATTGGAGAGCTTTCACCATTAAAGATGCAAAAGGTAAACACTGCACTTTTAATTAGTTTAGGATTTAATGATAAACCTCAATCGTATTTATCTTAATTGTATATATATTTATTTTACATCAACTTAAAAAGCCGTTTAATAACGGCTTTTTTCTTAAATAAATTTAACAACTTTTTCTTTATCTTTTCTTGCTTTTTGGCGTTTTTCAATATCAGAGTACCCCAAAGCAATAACTATTGATGTACTTTCTTCTTCAGGCATTGATAAAACGTCTTTTAATTTCTTTTCGTTTACCCAACCGATAATGCAAGAACTTACCCCCAAGCTCTCTGCACCGAGCGTTAAATATGCTGTTAACTCACCAATATCGTATTTAACAAAATGCTTTGAAGTAAATTTTGCTACAATCCTTTCTTTTAACGTTGCACCCGTTTCAGCCAAAACTATAAATGCTTTTGCTTTATCAACGAATTTATTCATCAAACAGTCTTGAAGAGTTTTTGCAACCTTTCCCCTAGTTTCCTCGTCAGTTACAACATACATTTTCCAAGGCTGACTGTTGCATGCAGATGGAGCAAGTCTTCCCAATTCCACGATTTTTTCTAAAGTTTCTCTATCTATTGGCAAATCGTTAAAATCTCTGCAAGATTGTCTATTGTTTACTAATGTTAAAAATTCCTTTTCCATATTTCACCTTTTTGTTTTTTTTGGATATTTTTATCGTTATTATTATACACAAATTTAAGGCTTTTTGCAATAGTTTTTAATTTTTAATTTCTAGTGCGCTCTCTTTTCTATATCTTTCCACAGCTTGCAAGTATTTTTCTGAAAGCGATAAGGTATATCTCTGTTTTTCTT
>JAZUSI010000012.1:0-9870 GCA_045606665.1 Christensenellaceae bacterium | reverse complement strand
GAATTGCCGAGCGCCAAGCACTTGGGCGTAGCCAAAGTGCTGGTTAAGTAATTAGCAAAATCTCTTATATCTACGGGCAGCGTGTTATTAAAGGCACGCTGCCTTTTTTTGTTGCTACGCTTCGTTGTTCGGTAGTTCTTGCAATTATATAACAGCAAAATAGAACGGTGCTTTTGACGGCGAAAAACGCCGAAACGCGCAATTCTTATAAAAAATACTTTTGTTAAAAGAGTTTACAAAGTTTATTCTTTAAGGTTAAAATATATCCAAAGGATAGGTGAATAATATGATAAAAGTTGGTATTGTTGGATATGGTAACTTAGGCAGAGGTGTGTGTCTTGCTGTAGATAAAGCACCTGATATGGAATGCGTTGGGGTGTTTACTCGTCGTGACCCAAAATCGCTTAAAATTGCCGTTGATTTTCCTGTGTATTCAATGAGCGAATTGCCTTCTTTTAAGGGTAAAGTTGACGTGTTGTTACTTTGTGGTGGAAGTGCAACTGACTTGCCAAATACAACTTCTGAAATATTAAAAGATTTTAATACTGTGGACTCTTTTGATACCCACGCAAAAATTCCTGAATACTTTGCAAAACTCGATAAGGTCGCAAGAGAAAACGGCACTCTTTCTGCAATAAGCATCGGTTGGGACCCAGGTTTATTTTCAATCATGCGTATGTTATCTGGTGCAGTGCTTCCTGATGGGAAAGATTACACTTTTTGGGGAAAGGGCGTTTCTCAAGGTCATAGCGATGCTGTAAGAAGAATTGATGGCGTTAAAAATGCTATACAATACACAATTCCAAAAGAAGATGCGTTAAACAGCGTTAGAAACGGAAGTCAACCAAGCTTAACGACAAGGGAAAAACATTTAAGAGAGTGTTTTGTGGCTATTGAAGATGACGCTGATAAAGAAAGAATAGAAAAAGAGATTAAAGAAATGCCAAACTATTTTGCCGATTACGACACTATTGTAAATTTTGTAAGTGAGCAAGAAGTTAGCGAAATGCAAAAGAAATTATCTCACGGAGGGTTTGTATTCCGTTCAGGCAACACAACCAATGAAAATTCCCATCTTATCGAATTTTCGCTTAAGTTAGATTCTAACCCAGAATTTACGGGTAGCATATTAACTGCTTATGGTCGTGCTGTAGCAAAGCTTAGAAAAGAAGGCAAAACAGGTTGCTTAACAGTTTTTGATATTCCGTTAAAATATCTTTCGCCTTTTGCCGAAGATTATTTAAGAGAACATTTATTATGATTTTTTCGGCGCATAATTTATGCGCCGTTTTTTATAGGTGAATTATGAAGAAAAAGACTAAAAAGAGAATTAGATTTATTGCGATATTGTTAGTAATATGTATTGTTGCTGTAATTCTTATAGGCCCACAAAAAATACAAAAATTTGTTAATGATTTAATCCATCCAAAGCAAGAGATAGAGTCCCCACCATTTGTTTTAGCTGAAGATGAGTTATCTTTCCACTTTATGATGCTTGGAAACGATTATGCGGGTGATTCAACTTTTATTAAGGCAGGGGACGTGGATATTCTAATTGATGCAGGCAGTAGAACTAGCAGTGTTCCTTATATTGAAGATTACATAAATGATTACGTGACGGATGGTAAATTAGAATACGTAATAGTAACGCACTCAGATCAAGACCATATTGATGGTTTTGTAAGGACTAATAAGCAACCAAGCATATTTGATTTATATGAGTGTGGCACTATTATTGACTTTAATTTAACAAATAAAAAAACTACAACTGCAAGTGGAAATCCAACATTATATGCTAAATATTTAAGTAGCAGAGATGAAGAAGTTTCAAACGGAGCAAAACATTACACGGCTTTAGACTGTTATAATAATACAAACGGAGCACAGCGAGTTTACGAACTTTCGGATAGTATAAGTATGGAAATACTATATAATTACTATTATGATCATAAAGCAACTGATGAGAACGATTATTCAGTTTGTGTACTCTTTAAGCATGGAAGTAAAGCGTTTTTATTTACAGGCGACTTAGAGGAGAGTGGCGAAGAATATTTAGTTCAATACAACACTTTGCCAGAAGTTGAACTTTATAAGGCAGGGCATCATGGCTCGCCAACGTCATCAAACGATTGTTTATTGAGCGTTATTAAACCAAAGATTTCAGTTGCGTGTTGTTGTTCTGGAAGCGTTGAATACACTCAAAATTTAAGTAATACTTTCCCTAGTCAAGCATATATCGATAGAATTGCACAATACACTGATTGTGTTTACGTTCCAGTATATATTGACGTTGTCTTTGATGAAACAAAAGAAAAATACGTTAATAGTGGTGAATACAAGCAGTTAAACGGAAATATTATAGTTTTATCACCGGCAGACACTAAAGATGAAAACGATAATGTTGTTCAGAGTGAAGTAACCGTTACAGGTTCAAATAATAGTGTTAAACTAAAAGACACTGAATGGTTTAAGGCAAATCGGACTATGCCAAAAGATTGGCAAAACTAAAAAAAATTGTATAAAAAGAAATTTCCTTCACATAATACTTTTACGGAGGAAATCTTTATGCGAGATACAGGCATAGTTAGAAGAATTGATGAATTAGGAAGGGTAGTTATTCCAAAAGAAATACGTAAGACGTTGAGGATTAAAGAAAGTGACCCGTTAGAGATATTTACAGATAAAGAGAGTTTAGTTATCAAAAAATATTCTCCAATTTCATCTATAGGTGAATTTGCAAAAATCGTTGCAGATGGTATTGAAGAACTAACTGAAAAAGTTTGTATAATTACCGATAACGATGCAGTTTTATACCTTTCTAAAGGTAAAATGAAAGATGTGATTGGAAAAAACATTTCAGAAAATCTAATTCAAATATTAAAAGACAGAAAGAGTGTTGTTTCTTCTAGAATGGATGGTGGGACTATAATACCAATAACAATAGATGATGATTTTCAGAGCGAAAATCAAATAATTGTCCCAATAATTTCAAATGGAGATTGTTTTGGCGCATGTATCCTTTTCGATAAGGATAAATCTTCGCACTTTGATAGCGAAGACGTTAAAATCGTACAATTAGGCGCAACGTTCTTATCTAAACAATTCGAATGATTTTTTTCGTTAATGACTGCGATTTATTCGCAGTCATTATTACATATGAAAGAAAAAAACACGATTTTTAAGGGTGCATTTTATCTTGCTGCAGGTGCTTTTATATCCAAATTTTTAGGTGCAATTTATAGAATTCCACTAACTAATATGTTAGGTGGCTTAGGACTTGGACTCTATCAAATGGTGTTTCCAGTTTATTGCCTGCTTTTAGATTTTTCAGGAGCAGGGCTTCCAAGTGCAATGTCAAGGATTATTGCAAGTCAAACAAGCGATAAAGAAGTTACTGCAAGACGCCTCTTAATTAACAGTACAAAATTATTTTTTCTTTTTGGGCTTTTTGCAATGCTTATAATGGCTGTTTTTTCCAGACCTTTTTCCATTTTGCAAGGCAATGAAAAGGCAAGTACTGCATATTTACTTTTATCACCTGCAATATTAGCCGTGGCTATGATATCTTGTTTAAGAGGATATTTTCAAGGCTTCATGGATATGAAACCCACGGCAATTTCCCAAATAATAGAACAAGTGATAAAACTACTTTTAGGCTTAGTCTTTGTGTATATGTTTTTAGGAAACGTTTCTCTTGCTGTCGGTGGTGCAACCCTCGCCATCACAATATCTGAATTTATTGCATTAATCGTGCTGTTTTATATTTATAAAAGGAAAACTAGAGGCACTATTCAGGATTTCGTATATGATAAAAGAAGTTTTTTTGTCGATGCAAAAACTATAATAAAAACGACCGTTCCAATCACGCTCGTTGGTATTTTATTGCCTTTCTCACAAGTGATTGATAGTATCTTAACTATAAACATAATTTCTGGATATAGAAACGATGCGACAATGCTTTTTGGGCTTCTATCAGGTGTGGTTATGACCGTAATAAATTTGCCTGTTTCTATATGTTATGGAATAGGCTCGGTAGCAATACCGAGCATCAGCAAGTGTAAAACCGAAGAAGAAAAGAAAAAACAGTCGATTAAAATTTTAGTCTTAACACTTATAGTTAGCATACCTTGTTTTTTAGGCTTGTTAATATTATCGCCACAAGTAATAAGTTTATTGTTTAGAAACCTTTCAAGTATGGAAAAAAATATTGCCATAAAGCTTTTGAGATTAACTTCGCCTTGCGTAGTGTTATTGTCGGTTTTGCAAGCAAGTAATTCGGTTTTTATTGGAAGTGGAAAACTTTATACACCAGTTGTAAATTTGTTAATAGGGGTTGTGGTTAAGTTTATTATCAGCGTATTACTTTTAAGGATTCCATCAATAAACATTTATGGTGGGGCAATCGCAATAAATGCTTGCTATTTTGCCGTTTGTATGATAAACTTGATGTTGATATTTAACAAAAAGGTGAAAAATGCAACTAGCTACCCTTACAATAGAAAACTTGCAAATCAAGAATAATGTATTTCTAGCGCCACTTGCTGGATATACCGATTACGCTTTTAGGAAGTTGATGTTAGAGCGTGGCGTTGGTTTATGCTTTACCGAACTTGTAAGTGCAAAAGGGTTGATGTATGATAGTCAAGGCTCGAAAGAACTTTTGTATGCTGGAGATGATTATGAAAACACAGCAGTTCAAATTTTTGGAAGCGAGCCTTATTATATGCGCAGTGCGTGTGAGAGCGAGTATTTGTCACCATTTAAAATAGTTGACATAAATATGGGTTGCCCCGTGCCAAAAGTATATAAGAACGGAGAGGGAAGTGCGCTTTTAAACGATATAAAAAAGGCTGAAGAAATTATAAAAGAATGTAAAAAAAGTGGTAAAATTATCACAATAAAAATAAGAATTGGGCAAAAGAAAGGGGATAATATAGCAACTGAATTTGCAAAGATGGCAGAGGGTGCTGGAGCGAGTTTAGTTACTATACACGGCAGAGTTAGAGAAGATTATTATACAGGCGAGCCTGATTTTAATGCCATAGAAAATGCGAAAAAATCGGTTAAGATACCTATAATTGCAAACGGTGGGATTTTTACCGAACAAGATGCTGAAAATATGATTAATAGAACGGGGGCAGATGGAATTATGCTCGCGCGTGGGGCAATAGCAAATCCTTTTTTGGCATCAATATTAACAAATACTAAAATTGATATTAACTTAAAAGACTTTATAATAAACCACGTAAGGCTAATGGCATCTCGTTATGATAATAGGCGAGCTACAAACGAATTTAAAAAGTTTATCCCATATTATTTTAAGGGCATACCAAACTTGAAAGATTTAAAAATGCAAATTTACAGTGCCGACAGCACAAATAAAATACTTGAACTTTTACAGCAATTTTTTTAACAAAAATTACCACGCAGAAATAATATGATATTATAGACTCAAGTGTGGGAGAGAATATATGCAGTTAAGTTTTATTACAAGTGGTTCGTTGAATGAGGTGTTTGAGCACAATTTAAGTGATATTAGTGGTAGCGACGTTGTCGTTTTTGGTTTTAACGGACTAGGGCTTGTAAGTTATAAAAAAGAACTTGATGGTCAAACTGAATATTTTCACGATTTGGCACTTGCATCTAAAGAGCTGTCATCAGTGGTTATTTCTGGTTGTGATACCGATACGTACGGCGTGTTTCGCCACTCTGCAGTCATTGCAGATAGAGGTAAGATTTTAGGGGTATCGGATATGGCTCATTCAATAGACCAAAGCGAGTTTGCTAGTGGTGGAAATTTTAGGGTTTACGATACGAAGGCTGGAAAAATTGGTATTATTGTTGCAGAAGACCTGTTTTTTCCAGAGTCAGCAAGGGTGCTAACTTTATGCGATGCTGATATAATAATTTGTCTTTTTAAAAAACTAGATAATTATATGCCACAAGTAATGCTTAGGGCAGGCGCATTTTCAAACGGTGTGGCAATGGCGCTTTGTGCAAAAAACTACACGTGTATATCGGATATCCGTGGCAAAATAGTTTTGGCAAGTAGTAGTGAAATTATAAAAACTAATATAAACATAGAAAAAGATTATCATCTCATAAGTTCACGTCGGCGTGGACTATATAGGGATTTTAATTCAGGATATTAAGGAGAAAAAATGGCGTTAAATATAGTTTTAGTCGAGCCTGAAATCCCACAAAACGCAGGCAATATCGTTAGGACTTGCGCTGTCACAGGTGCAAAATTACATATGGTAAGACCTTTGGGTTTTGAAGTAAGCGATAAATATCTAAAAAGAGCTGGGCTCGACTATTGGCATTTCGTTGATATATCTTACTATGACAGCATTGAAGAAGTTATGGACAAGTTCTATAATGGCAACAATTTTTATTTCTTTTCCACAAAGGCAAAGATAATCCATTCTGATGCTAAATACAAGGACGAAGATTTCTTGGTTTTTGGCAAGGAAACAAAAGGCCTTCCCGAACCACTTTTAGAAAAGCACTATAATGAGTGCGTTCGCCTTCCAATGATGAACGAGTGCCGTTCGTTAAATTTGTCTAATTCAGTGTGTGTTGGAGTTTACGAAGCACTGCGTCAACTTGGATATCCAAATTTATCAACCGAAGGAGAAATTCCTAAAAGATAAAGCATAAAACAAACAAAAAGTCAAGCAAATGAGCAAGGTTTTTGATAATAAAAGGCTAAAATGAAATGTAAAATTTCATTTTAGCCCTATTTTTTTGTTTGACAATAAAATGAATTTTATTGTACGATAGATATGTAATAAGGTACAAAGGAGAATTTATTACATGGTTTGGAACATGTTTTTCATGTTTGGTGGCGTGGCAGTTATGATGTTCGGTATGAAAATCATGGGTGCAGCGCTTGAACAAGTTGCTGGTGGCGGAATGAAAAAGATGCTTGGGAAAATAACCACTAACAGATTTGCAGGTGTTGGTGTTGGTGTGGCTGTAACGAGCATTATTCAAAGTTCAACGGCAACCACGGTCATGCTTGTTGGTTTTGTTAACGTCGGCATATTGACCTTAGCACAGGCGACAAACGTCATAATGGGTGCCAATATCGGTACGACTGTAACGGCACACATCGTTTCACTTTCTGGTGTTGGTGCAATCGATATCGGCGCGATAGCAGCAATGCTCGGCTGTATCGGTGTTTTGATGTCAATGCTTATTAAAAATGAAAAGATAGCAAATATCGGCAGTATTTTGGGTGGACTTGGCTTAATTTTCGTAGGTTTGGAGTTTATTTCAACTTATGCAAAACAAATAATGTTTATAAGCGAAAACGTTCCACATGGTTGGGTTAAAACCATTTTCCAAGGTGACCACAATCCAATTTTACTTATAATAATCGGTTTGGTGTTAACGGCATTAGTTCATAGTTCTTCAACCATTACAAGTTTAATGGTAGTCTTAGCATCAATTAAAGTTTTAACCTTTGACAATGCACTCTTCTTAGCATTAGGTTCAAATATCGGTACGTGTATCACGGCAGTTTTATCTTCGGTTGGAACGAGCACGAATGCAAAAAGAACGGCGGTTGTTCACTTGTTGTTTAACACTATCGGTTGCTTAATATTTATCGCGCCTATTTGGATTTGGAAAACGCAAGTTAATGGTTTTTTTGCAGGAATAAGCCCAGATGCTGGTACTCAAATTGCAGTGTTCCACACTTTGTTTAACGTTATTGTAACAATCGTATTGTTGCCGTTCACTAAATACATAGTTAAACTCGTATATTTGATTATACCTGAGAAAAAGGAAGCACAAGAAAAACCAAATTTTATGTATTTGGATGACCGTCTATTGTTAACACCACCAATTGCAGTTGGTAACATTAGAAAGGAAATCGTAAGAATGGGTGAATTTGCAAAGCAAAACGTAAACGATGCAATGCAAATGCTCTTTGACATAAACGTTGATAAATCGTCGGCTATTGCTGAAAGAGAAACAATTCTCAACTCATTGAATAAAAATATAACGACCTATTTAACAAAACTTTTAGGTAAGGATTTGTCTGATGAAGACGATAAGAAAGTCGGTTCATATTATAAGGTCGTATCAGACGTAGAAAGGGTAGGCGACTATGCTGAAAACGTTATGGAATACGCAAATCGCTTAAAAGCAAGTGGCATTGAATTATCTAAAGACGCAGTAGATGAGTTGTCAACGTTCTTGCAAAAGGTAAATGAATTGTATGATATTTCTTTCACGGCATTTGATGATAGAAACACTTCTATCTTAAGCGACGTTGAAGCAAAGGAAGAAGAAATCGACGATTACTGTGCAATGCTTGAAGGAAGACACATTGATAGAGTTAAGCAGGGCAGTTGCACAGCGCAAGCAGGTTCAGTATTCTTGCAAACTATATCTAACTTAGAAAGAGTTGCAGACCACATCAACAACGTTGCGAAGAGTATTAAGATTTATAAAACAGTTAAATAAAGCAAAATATGTATGAAAACATGTAGAAAATAGAAGAATATCCATTGTTAATCGTTTGACAAACAATGGATATTTTTATATAATAATTTTAGCCTAAAAATAGGTAATTTTGGTAAAAATTAAGTAAAAAATTTATAGGAGAATAAAAATGAACAAAAAGTCAATTAAGGATGTACAAGTTAAAGGCAAGAAGTGTCTTGTAAGAGTTGATTTCAACGTTCCTATGAAGGATGGAGTTATCACTGATGAAACGAGAATTAACGGTGCGCTTCCAACAATCAAGTATTTGGTTGAACAAGGCGCAAAGGTTATTCTTTGTTCACACATGGGCAAGCCACATAACATTTTCACCGAAGGTTTTTCTTTAACTAAGAAAGAAAAGAAAGCAGTTGAAGCTCTTCCTGTAGAAGAACAAGCAAGCGCAAAAGCTGAATATCTTAAGAAAGCATTGAAGGATAAGGAAAAGTTTACACTCCGTCCTGTTGCTGAAAAACTTTCAGAAAAACTCGGTCAAAAAGTTGTTTTTGCTGAAGACGTCGTTGGTTCAAGCGCAGATGCAGCAGTAGCCAACATCAAAGATGGCGAAGTTGTTCTTTTAGAAAATACACGTTTTGAACAAGGCGAAGAAAAGAGAGATGAGGCACTTTGCAAAAAACTTGCTTCATACTGCGATATTTACGTAAACGATGCGTTTGGTACGGCTCACCGTTCACATGCAACGACTGCTGCTATCGCTGAATACGGTTTTGTTGATACGGCTGTTTGTGGGTTCTTAATTGAAAAGGAACTTTCAGTTATGGCTGATGCTTTGGAAAATCCAGTTCGTCCATTCGTTGCTATTTTAGGTGGCGCAAAAGTTGCTGATAAATTAAAAGTTATTTCTAACTTGCTTGAAAAGTGCGATACTCTTATTATCGGTGGGGGCATGTCATATACCTTCTTAAAAGCTAAGGGTTATGAAGTTGGAACTTCACTCGTTGATGATGAACAACTCGATTACTGCAAGGATATGATGCAAAAGGCAAAAGATCTCGGCAAAACTTTACTTTTACCAATCGATGCAACTATTACTAAAGAATTCCCAAATCCAATCGATGCAAAAGTTGATTGCTCAGTTTGTGATATCGACAAAATTCCAGCAGATATGATGAGTCTTGATATCGGTACGAAGACTGCAGAACTCTATGCAGACGCTGTAAAGAGCGCAAAGACGGTTATTTGGAACGGACCTATGGGCGTGTTTGAAAACCCCACTTTCGCAAAGGGAACTATCGCAGTGGCAAAAGCGCTTGCTGAAACCGACGCAACTACCATTATCGGTGGCGGTGACTCTGCTGCAGCTGTAACTCAACTCGGCTTTGCTGATAAAATGACTCACATTTCTACTGGTGGTGG
>JAZUSI010000011.1:0-2499 GCA_045606665.1 Christensenellaceae bacterium | reverse complement strand
AAATATCTTTTAATTGTTTTACGTAATTATAGTTGTGAGAAAGGTTTTTGTATTTTTCTTCTCCTGCATAATCAAAAACCTTAATTCCAAAGACGTTTTCAGTTCCACTTCTCAATCCATTTTCTTGCCCACCACCGAAAATCAGTGGATTTACGATAATATTTTTCTTTTTTATTAATGCGCCAACACCTTTTAGTGCATTGA
This sequence comes from Christensenellaceae bacterium, assembly GCA_045606665.1. Classification (GTDB taxonomy): domain Bacteria; phylum Bacillota; class Clostridia; order Christensenellales; family Borkfalkiaceae; genus UBA1259. The sequence goes on along the minus strand of JAZUSI010000011.1, from coordinate 2,295 downwards.
TTTTGTGAGCACTTATAGAATATAAATCAATGTCTTGAGACAATCTATATGGTATCTTTCCATATGCTTGAACACCATCAACATGAAAAATAATATTACTATTGATTGCTTTTATTTGTTTAGCTATAGAATTTACGTCGTTAATTCCACCCGTTTCATTGTTAACGTGAACGATAGAAACAAAGTCAACTTTATTGGTTTTTACACAATTAATTAAGCTTTCTTCATTAACGGTTCCATTTTGGTTTAACTCAATAAAAAACACGTTCTGACCACGATTTTTTAATTCTACAAAACTTTTATAAACAGCAGAGTGTTCACCTTTATCGGTAACAAAAGTTCCTCTTTTTACTACACCAAAAATAGCTAAGTTATCACTTTCACTTCCACAAGAAGTAAATATAACATTATGATTTGTTGCGTGTAAATTTTTTAAAATATTTTCTTTTGCGATTTTTATTTCTTTAGAACAATAAATCCCACCAGAATATAGCGCTGATGGATTATAAAACAGTTCATTATTAAATTTTCCTGCCATATCTAAGGCAGATTTTGAAGGTTTGGTTGTTGCAGCATTGTCAAAATATAGCATAGTTTAGTCCTACTCCTTTTCAAGAACTGTCTTTTTAGCAAACTTTAATATATTTTTTATTAATACATCTGTACATTCAAAAATTAAAATCGTTTTTTCTGAATTAATATTTACAACAATATAATAAAATTCTTTATCTTTTGCAGGAAATTCGTTAGGTGTTAATATTTGAATTTTAACACCAGGCATTTGTTGATATTTATAAAAAGTTTCACTGCCGTAAAGACCAAGCTTTTCAATATGATAAGAATTAAATTCTAAAAGAAATTTCCTTTTAACCCCTTTTATAACCTTAGCAATTCTTACACAATCTGACACAATTGTATAATCATATTCTTGATAAAACCTATTTTTTAATCGACCTATAAATAAACCGATCAAAACAAATATAACTGTCGGAATAATAAATACAATTATATCAATAATTACATTAACATGCCCAAATGAATTCAAATATACAAATATCCAAATAAAAATAAAACAATACGATATAATTGATAGTGTGTTAATTAAATTATACTTAAATTTTGCACTTTTTGGATTGTTAATTAAAGTAGTTTCTTCATAAAAAATTTCATTCACTTTTATCACCATTATATTAAAAAATACTATTTAAGCTTAACAATAGTGACACCATTTTCGCCTTCACCATATTTACCACGCCTATATTCAAGAACGTTTTTGTTAGTTTTCAAGTAATTCCTAATCGATTTTAATAATATTCCCTGTCCAACACCATGAATTATCTTCACTTCTTCTAAAGAATGCATAATTGCTTGGTCAATAAATGATTCAACTTCAGATAACGCCTCTAATTCAGTTTTTCCTACAACGTTAACTTCAAGTTTTGGTAATGCGCCGGTTGAATTTCTATATATTTTTACCGAATTATCCTTAGCACATTCGTCAGGCTCCGAATTATAAAGCTGATCAAGTTTAACCACCGTTTTAATGCCACCAATAAGAATTTCCGCCTCATTTTTACTTTGTTTTATTGAAAGCAATTTTGCATAAGAACCTAAAGATTTAACAAAAACTTTGTTTCCAATTTTTAACTCGTTAATTTTTGCTTTTTTTAGTTCAATTGGAGAATCATCTATATCAATATTTAAATATTTACTATTTTTTAGTCTATTTTTTAATTCGTTTGCTCTAAAAACTTCTTTACTTTCTAAATCAACAGCTTTTAATATCTTTTTGAGTTCATCGATGATTTCTTCAGCATCAGCAAGTTTATCAGCGACAATGCGTTTTGTCTCATGTTTTGCTGAAAGGGTTATTTTTTCTCTTTCTTTAATGATTCTTTCTTTTTCAGCAGTAATCTTATCAAGCTCAAGTTGTTTCTGTTGCTTAATTTTCTCCAGCTCTAAAGCAAGGGCATCTGCTTCTCGCCTACTTTCTTCAGCTTTTTTCAAAACGTTTTCAAAACTAATTTTTTTATCTGATAAATATGATAATGCATCGTTTATTATGGCGCTATCAATACCCAAAGTTTTTGCAATTTCTATTGCATTAGAACTGCCAGGTATTCCAATGTTTAATTTATAAACCGGTTTTAACGTTTTTGCATTAAACTCCATAGATGCGTTTTCGAGTTTATTGCTTTCTATGGCAAACTCTTTTAATTTAGAATAGTGTGTAGTAATTATCCCAAAGCAATTACTAGCAAGCAACTTTTTTATAATTGCAAGTGCTAATGCACT
>JAZUSI010000010.1:0-5356 GCA_045606665.1 Christensenellaceae bacterium | reverse complement strand
ATTTAAAATTAAGTATCGTAACGATTATATTTTTAATGAACGTGGCTTCTGCCAAAATCCAGAAAAAATAGATATTACAAACGGATTATCAATACTAATAGCAAAAAGTGATAATGGTTGGCATTTCGGATTGTCTTTTGGAATAAATAAAGGTAAACCTTGTTCCGTTACAGAGAGTTTTGACGATAAGCAAATTGCTTTTGAATATGCGTTAAACGATGCTATGAATCGTTTGCATGTGGATTTGGTGTTTGCAACAACATGGAAAGATGAGATTAAATATATAAAAACTCAAAATCTAATGGACCGTATTTCAAAGATAAAAGACAATGCACTACTTATGTATGAACTAAAGGAATCTGACAAATTAAATGATTGAATTATGAAAATCGACATGGAAAAGTTTTAAGAACTTGTAAAAAACGAGCCGATAGGATTGCTCAAGCCAATGAGCTTTAAATTCACCTATGGGTGTATTGCTAACTCTCTAACGATAAACGACATTGAGGAGGCAGACCTTACCGATGCACAACGTAGGATTGTGATACATCGGATATTTTCATGGTATCGCAAACACCCTGAGCATCTTAATCCTTTATTGCAATACTTTGTGGAAACACATTGTGATGACTACGAGCAAAGTGAGCCTTGCGAACGATGTGGAGATATAATAACAACTTTTAAATTAGAGATATGAGAAAGTTTAGAATTTACGAATTTCACCCACAAATATATCCAAGAAGATTATGGGTGGCGAAAGGTGGCACTTTTGAAGACATAAAAACAAGGTTTGTTGCGTACAATGGAGAAGAACTTGGAGAACCATCAGATGCCATTGCTGTTACTTATATAGTACAGACAAGAGATGACAACAGGTATTTAGGTCATCTTATTTGGTTTCCATCAGCAAAGGATATGACGTCAAGCAATATGGCACATGAGGCATTCCACGCATCAATGGACTTATTCGGAATGATAGGTTGTAAAATGCACTACGACAACCAAGAACCTTTTGCTTATCTTGCTGGTTGGGTAGTAGATTGTATTGACAAAGTTAAACGAAATAAAGTTGAATGATATGATTACGGAAGAAGAATTAAAAGGAAACGGATTTGTTCATACAGACGATTGGAATAATCGTTCATATTATAAAAAAGGCGATTTTGAAATTGTTGAGCATAATGGCAAAATATATCGTTGCATGATAATAATTGGAGTGGCTTTGGAACAGAAATAAAGACGATAAAACAACTCAATGAAATTTTATCCAAATATGTTGATAGAGAAGTAAAACGTAAAATAAAAGAGATTGATAACTTAATAAACTTAAAATGATTATGGATAAGGACAAAACATTTACATTCAAAAAAGATAGCCAAATCAAAATCCCCGAAAAATATAACGAGGAATGGCTGAAAACGGCAAGTATGGAAGATAAAATTAAGTTTTTAGACGAGTTTCTGAATGGATTTAATTATGATTCTATCATTGTAAGACAGCAAACTAAAATAGATGAATTGAACGAAGAAGAATTTAAGTGATATGAAACTATACAAATGTAATCATTGTGGTAGAGTGTTTAGTGAACGCATACCGCACAAGTGTAACAATGTTTTTAGGAAACATAAAATATCGTGGGCTGAAATAGATGACAGTAAAAATGAATACGTATTGAAAAGTGAACCGAGTAAAGACGATATTCTTAAAAAAGAATTGTGTAATGCCTTAACCAAATGGGGATTACCTGTAACTAAAATAGAAAAAATGGATATTGAAAGAAGAAATCCATTTCATCCTTATCTTTCGAGAACTATTCTAACAGTTACTTTTGAATAATAATATGAAAAGAAAAAAGAATTATAAAGAATTGAACTTCACTTGTAATGTTGAAATATACGATAAACAAAACAACTTAGTGAATACAGGTGTTCTTACTTATTCATTGGGTATTCCTAAATTGGATATTCCACAAATTGACCGAAACGCAGTAACAAAAAGGCAAGAATAAAGTTATGGGAGAAATAGATATTATTCACACAGGCGAAGGTTTAGTTCCGCAAGAGCAATTCGGACAGAAGTTTGAATATATACCTTGCTCACTCGAGCAACCATACATAAAACTTATGGACTTTAACGAGTTCAAGAAGATATGTAGCAGAGGTCGGGAAGAACCTAAACCAACCCTGATATTCAAAAATTGGGATTTTAAGAGGTTTGAACACCTTGTTACCGATAAGATAAAAAGAGATTACGACATAACAAGTGAAAACGGAGAAGTAAAATTTACACCTAAAAAGAAATGATATGAAACGATTAGATGAAATACGTTCAAAGGCTGAAACACTGTATGATACCACAGGTTTAGGCGATTCTGAATCTATAAAATATCGCAATGGAGCAAGAGATGGATTTTTAGTTGGTGCAGTTTGGGCAGATACATACCCAAGTTTTGAACTAATTAAAAAGATATGCAATATAGTTATAGAAAATAAGCCGAACAAGAATATAAGTGAGTTTGAAATGCACCAATTTTGTGAATTTATAAAAAGTAAGTTGTGTGAAGATAATAGAAAATAACCACGATAAATTTCCAATACAAGTAAGATGTTATAATTGCAATAGTCTTATAGCATTGGAAAGTGAAGAAGAATTGTCGCAGTCAGAACTGTGTGAGGAAAATGAGTATTTTTGGAAATGTCCTTGTTGTGATATGTGTAATATAATACAAATTGATGAAATATGAAAAAACTAATCAACAAACTTTTTGAACGTCTCGGCTATGTGCCGAAAGAGGAGTATCAAGATGTCAAAGTAATACTCCATAACATCACCCGAATGGATGCCTTAATTAGACTTGGGGTAGCTGAGTATCAAACTTTTGAATGTGCCGACAAAATTTTTGTCACTGCATATAGCACCATATTAGAAAAGCACAGAATAGTTAAAGTCTTTCCAAAAGGCGATACGGAAGATAGTGCCGACTACGCAAAACTATGCGCCGAAGAACTTTGCGAAATGTTAAATCAGAATATATGACAGGCGAATATAAGATAGTAGTAGGTTGCCCTAATTTGCGAGTGTATAAAGGTGATATAGTCATTAGTTCAAATTCAAAGCCCCTCCTATTCAATGGATTTGACGAAAGCACCGTCTTAAATCTGAACGCAAGAGTGCGTAGAGTCAGAAAAAAAGACATAATACATTGTGCTAATAATGGTATAAACCTATTACTATTTTTAGATAAGCATCATTTGAAGAATACAACTCGCAAAGGTAATATCAATCAGATAAGATTATATGATGATTGGTGTGATTGGGCGACAAGGTGTGCTGTATCAGTAAGAAACAAAGATTATACACCCTTATTAGAATACTTGTTCAAGAGGGTAAACAACTATGTAGCACATCTTAGTTATCTTGACATTGATTGTGAGGAATTATGTGATATTGTCAGGGATAGTTGTTTGGATATAGCCAAAGAAATAGTAAATTGTAGCAAAACTATCTTCGCACCGGATAACTATATAATAAGAACTGCTAAAAATAGAATTTTGAAACAACAGAAACATGAACGACAAGGAGTTTAAAATCTACGACATCCTCTACGACCTATACGTTGATGATACCGACTGCACGCAATGTGGGCATTACACAGGATTTTGCTTATTAGAAAAGAAATGTGCGTATCACGAACACTTTATGGCAGACGAGGTTGTTAAAGAATTTTTAACTAAAAAAGCAAAGGAAATCCACGAATTATTCGTACCTTTGCAATAATTACTAACTTATAAAACTAATATGGATAACGTAAAAAAATTCAAAGAAATCGCTAACAATATTAGCGAACTTTACAAGAAAAAAAATGTTGCTTATGGCAACTCCTTCGGTGAGACCTACAAAAAGTTAGGCATCATCTCAGCCGTTACACGCATCAGCGACAAGTACAACCGCTTGTGTAACCTCGCAACCAAACCCACTATTGACAATCTTGGCGAAAGTTTAGAGGACACGCTAAAAGACCTCGTTGCTTATGCAATTATGACACTTATTGAGTTAAACGCTACATCAAGCAATGAAATCCACAAAGGCGATAAATTCTATTGCAAAGAATCAGTAGTGATGGAAGACGGAGAATATGCGTACAAATGTGGTGAATACTACGTCTCTGACCGAGATGGGTGTATAACCGATGAAAGTGGCAATATAGACCACGAATGGAATGACCACGTATTAAGAGACTATTCTTGGACAGATTATTTTGAAAAGGTATGAACGTAATTCAAACAATACTCTTATTCTGCCTATTGTGGTGCTTGATATTACTACTTATACCACATGTACCAGCAGAGTCTTGCCTATTTCCCTTAGTTTTGGGATTATTCATAACGAAGTGTATCGAGTATTTAACACCTTACGATGATGATGACGACGATACAGGGGAGGATTGTTGAGTGCTTGCCTATCACATCAGGTGTAAGCAGACAAACAGGCAACGTATGGAAGGCACAACAATATCTTATAGCCGTTGATGACGACCAAGATAACATCATCTGCGTACAAGTCTTTGGAGAGGAAAAAATACTTTCGTATGACCTTAAAAAAGGCAAACGTATCGCAATGACGATTGATATTGAGTGCAAAGATTGGAACGGCAAATGGGTAACTAACATCAGTTGTAAGCAATGTTTCGTTATCCCACCTCGTGTAGAAGTGCCTAAAGAGGAAAAGAAACCCGAAATAACAAGTAACAATTTTGATTATAACTAATTAGTATGTTGTATTTAGTAACAAGTACTCGCACCATAAGAAACGAAAAAGGCGAGGACAGAACAATTAAAGAAAAATATATCGTAGAGGGCGAAATCTTTGCCGATGTAGAGTTGAAGATTTTTCAACTATGGAATAATGAAAATGACGTAACGGCAATATCACGTTCTAAAATCAGTGAAATAGTAAACCAAAAAGAAGAAGATAAACCTTTCTTCAAAGCAGAGGTGATTGACGTTTTTACAGACGAAAATAATGGCGAGGAAAAAGAAATACTCTACCAAATGCTTGTGTGTGCATCCGATGTGCAAGACGCAGTAAATAAAATGAATGCGTGGCTGAAACAAGGCTACAATATGACGCTTAAAGGTGTAACTAAAACTAAAATCGTTGATTATATAAAATAATAGATTATGGCAGAAAATCAATTACAAGTAAAAACAAACGTGGGCGACCAAGTTATCGCCAGAGTGAATAGTCTTTGCGAAGCAGGATTTAATATGCCAAAAGACTACAACTTCGTAAACGCAATCAAGATGTCTGTCTTGAAATTGCAAGATTTGAAAGATAAAAATGGTCGTAGTGCATT
>JAZUSI010000009.1:0-10827 GCA_045606665.1 Christensenellaceae bacterium | reverse complement strand
GGTTATATCTGTTTCACTTTCTATGTAATTAACTAATATTTTTTCTTCGCCTTCGGTATATATTACAAAGCCATTTGCATCAGTTGATAATTTTGAAACGTAATTATCTTCTCTATTTGATACGCTCAATGCATAATACCCTAAAGCTCCGTTATCACCACTTCCTTTAGCCACTGTTATATGCTCTGACTTGTTTATTACTTCTACTAATCTATAACAATCAGAGAACGCATCATAACCTATACTTGTTACGCTGGCTGGGATTTCTATGCTTGTGAGGGAGCCGCAATACTCGAACGCATAATCACCTATACTTGTTACGCTTGATGGAATTTCTATGCTTGTGAGTGTTGTGCAATAAGAGAACGCATAAAAACCTATACTTGTTACTGCTTTACCCCTATATACAGCAGGGATAATTACGTTAGTTTCACTGCCAGTATATCCAACAACACTATACTCGGTATCGTTGTTAATCAATATATAAGCCAAGCCCTCAGTCATATAGGTTGAATCTATTGCACCACAAAGTTCACACTCGCCGTATATATAGTTGTGTGTATAAGAATCGCTAACCTTGTCTATTTCTAAAATCGCATTGCAAGAAATGCATTTTTTATGCCTTACTCCTGCATCTTTACAACTTGCATCTTCATCAATTATCCAATCGCTTTCGGTGTGAGAAAGTTTTGCTATCGTTTGTTCTTCAAGAATTTTTCCACAATCAACACAGGTTTTTCTTTTTAAGCCGACTTGGGTGCAGGTTGCTTCTAGCACTGTTCGTTCATCTTTGTTTTCGTGCTTGCAGTCATTTGGCGACTTGCATGCTGTTAAACTAAACGCTGTTAAACATAAAGTTAAAATTAGCGTTAAAGTAATTAGTAGTTTTTTCATAGTTGTCTCCTTATAAATAAAAAATGCGCCAACCGAAGTTGACGCATCAAATCGCAAACCCCGATTGTCGCTACACAAACTAGATTGAAATAAGGGTATTCCTACCACAATCAATTAGTAGGAGTCTGCAAATTTGCCAAAATCCATAATTGATTGTGCACTAAAAAAGCGTATATTATCCCTAAAAAAGATAAAAAACACCTCTTATTCCAAAATATTAAGTTTGTGTAGCATAAATAATATATCATATATTACAAGTTTTATCAAGTATTTTTACGCGAGTATAGTCTTTTCAATTTGTTATAAAATAAAATTTAATTATTTTGCAATAATGTTTACTATACGAAAAAAGTCTAGCAATTTGCTAGACTTTTTGATTTTTTATTAAGAATTAACCTCTTGGAGAATAGTTTGGAGATTCTTTTGTGATTGAAATATCGTGTGGGTGTGATTCAACGAGTGATGCGCTTGAAATCTTTACGAATTGAGCGTTCTTTCTTAAATCGTCAATAGTGTGAGTTCCACAGTAACCCATACCAGCCCTGATACCACCACACATTTGGAATACGATATCTGAAAGTGCTCCACGATAAGGAACTCTACCTTCAACGCCTTCTGGAACTAACTTCTTAGCATTTTCTTGGAAGTATCTGTCCTTACTACCACAAGCCATTGCAGGAAGTGAACCCATACCTCTATAAACCTTAAAGCTTCTGCCTTGATAAATTTCAATTTCGCCTGGGCTTTCGAGTGTGCCTGCGAACATACTGCCAATCATAACTGCAGCTGCGCCACCACCGATAGCCTTTGTGATATCGCCACTATACTTAATACCGCCGTCTGCGATAACTTTCTTGCCGAATTTTTCTGCTCTTTCAGCACAGTCCATAACAGCCGTTAATTGAGGAACACCGATACCTGCAACGATACGCGTCGTACAGATAGAACCTGGACCTATACCAACCTTAACAACGTCTGCACCAGCATCAATTAAAGCCTCTGTTGCGTCAGCCGTTGCAACGTTACCAGCAATGATAGGAAGGTTTGGATAAACTTCCTTAATCTTTGATACCATCTTAATAATATTTTGTGAATGGCCGTGTGCACTATCCACAACGATAATATCAACCTTTGCTTTAACGAGCGCGTCAACTCTTTCCAAAGTATTAACTGAAACGCCAACTGCTGCGCCTGCTAAAAGTCTGCCGTTAACGTCCTTTGCAGAGTTTGGATATTGGATAGCCTTTTCGATATCCTTAATTGTGATAAGACCTTTTAAGTAACCCTTATCATCAACTATAGGGAGTTTTTCTATTCTATGTTTACCGAGAATTTGTTGGGCTTGTTCTAAAGAAGTGCCGACAGGTGCTGTAACCAAATTTTTCTTGGTCATAACGTTCTCAATAGGTTGTTCAAAGTTGCTTTCAAAACGCAAGTCTCTGTTTGTCAAAATACCAACGAGTTTTCCGTTCTTTGTGATAGGAACACCACTGATACGGTATTTTTCCATAAGAGCCAAAGCATCTGTAACAGGGTTTTCAGGTTCTAAAAAGAAAGGGTCGGTAATAACGCCGTGTTCACTTCTCTTTACTCTGTCAACGTTTTGTGCTTGTTCTTCAATAGACATGTTCTTGTGAATAATACCTATACCACCTTCCCTTGCCATAGCGATAGCGAGGCGTGATTCGGTTACCGTATCCATAGCTGCTGACATCAATGGAATATTGAGTTTTAAGCTAGGTGTCAGGTTTGTTGATAAGTCCACGTTAGCTGGAACGATATCACTCGCTTGAGGAACTAACAACACGTCGTCAAATGTTAAACCTTCTTTAATAATTCTGCCCATATTAATCTCCTTTTATGGTTTTATCCTAATTAAATTTATTTAAGTCTTCTTTTATAAAATCATTTTGTTCAAATGTCAAAATGGTTTCTTTTAATTGTTTTTTTTGTTCTTCCGTCAAAAGTTTTAAACTCTCTTTCACAATCGTTCTAACGGGATTAAACTTAGTGTAACCAAACTTTTCCACGTATGATATTGCCATTTTAAGTGAAACTTCACTCTTGCCGTTTTCTATCAAGACAGTCGCATAATATCCCACGAAATAATCACTGGTTGGCATATCAAAGTTTGTCGCATACTTATCTTTATTTAGGCAATATTTATAAAAGTTCTTATGCCAAATCAATTCGCCAAGATAATCTTCAAGCCCCTCGTTATCCTTATTTCCATAAGCCTTATCAACAAGCACGATTAAGTCTTCTACATCATTAGATTGCTCATATTTAAGTTCATAGAAAAAAACAGAGGCATTATAATAGCCCATATCTTCAAAAACACTCGCAATAGTGGTAGGGGCAAAAGCACAGAGCGCGCCAAAAACGGCAGACATTAGGCTAATAATTGATGAAAGTGTGATTACAATTGTTTGAATAATCAATTTTTTCATAGCATACCCTATTCTAATTTAAGTATTTTTTCTATTTTAACAAAGTTTTATCAAAAAATCAATACTTTAAGCACAATTTTATACAATTTATATCATTACTTTTTATCTTTTATCATAAATTGATTAACAAGAGGTATTTTATGAGAAAGAAACTGATTTTTTTGATTAGCATTTTTTGCTGTTTTTCCATTCTTTTAGGTTGTCAATCAAAACCAACCTTAAACGAATACGTAAGCGAATTAAGATATAATTGTTTTGAAAGTGTTGACAGCAATTTAAAAATCACTGCTGGATACGGATTCGTTGAAGAAAACGCAAAAAAGGACGGGGCTGTTAACACAAAGTATTATCTTTTGACTTTCAAACTTTTAGGTATACAAACCGAAAATGTGACTTATTCGCTAGCTTTTCGATATCAAGACAAAGATTATACTGCTACGTTTAAGTTAAACCCAGTAACACATGGTTATATCGCGCATATTGAAATCGATAACTTTTCCTTAAACGAGTTTGACATTTCTCTATCAAATGGTTCAAACGTTCAAAACGTACGCATGAAATCGATCGTACCTGAAAACACCATTACATATCAAAAGGCTTTATCACATTTACAAGATAAACAACGCGAACTAATAGCTTCTTATTATGATGAAAACGGCATGTTTACTGCAGAAATCTGTGCAAAAATTATAGTGAAAGATGCTCACCCTTATTGGTATATCGGCTTATCCACAAAAGATAACACAAAAGCCCTTTTAATAGATGGTTTTACCGGTGAACTACTTGCTATTAGAGACGTCTTTTAACGTATGCACGTACGCTTATTAACTTTTACACGCAAAAAAATGGCAACCTTTTGGCTGCCATTTTTCTTATTCTTCAATCATATAAACTTTTTTCATTACAACAGGCTCTACAGGAACGTCGTCATAGTATCCCCAACTTGTCGTTTTAACACTTGCGATATCGAGTGCTACTTGCAAGCTTTCTTCGTCACACACCCTGCCAAAAGCAGCGTATTGTGCATCTAAATATGCTTGGTCATCAACGCAAATAAAGAATTGAGATGATGCTGAGTTAGGATCCATGGTCCTTGCCATTGAGATAACGCCAATGCCGTGATGCAAGTCGTTTTTAACGCCGTTCATAGCAAATTCGCCCTTGATAGTCCTTGGGGCTTTTTTATCCTTCAAGCCGTTATCGTAAACAAAACCGCCGCCTTGAATCATAAATCCTTCGATTACTCTGTGAAAGCAAAGTCCATCGTAAAAGCCAGACTTAACTAAGTCCACAAAGTTATCGACCGTAATAGGCGCGTGTTCGCTGTAAAGTTCCAAATTTATCTTTTTGCCATCGGCAAATTCAATACAAACCTTTTTCATAATTATTCCCTTTATTTTTTAACGTTAAAATTATCTTTTAGTGAAACGATTTCACTTATAACTTCCTTACCCTTAACGTTAAGGCGCTTAAAGTAACCCGTTCTAATGAGTTGATAGCAGGTATCTTTATCATTTTGCATAACGTATGGCTCAACTTTGCCGTTAAAAATCTTAACGCTTTCTTTGTTCATACGGAGCGCAAAGTCTTGACCTGGGTATTCTTCATCATTGAGTAAATATCCATATTGGCGAATTTCCATATCAACTGCAGTATCTGCGTTAACCCATTGAACAACGCCCTTAACTTTAATGCCCGAAGTATCGTTACCACTTCTGCTATTTTCAACGTATGAGCATAGAAGTTCCTTAACTTCGCCGTTTTCATCAAGAATAACGTCGTCACACTTGATTATATACGCGCCTTTAAGTCTAACGTATCCGTCCTTTTTCAAACGGAAATACTTTGGTGGTGGATTAAGTGAAAAGTCGTCTGCATCAATATAGATATTCTTTGAAAATTCAATCTCACGAACGCGTTTAACTTCTTCGTTTGGATTGATTTCAAACTCTGCCATTTCGGTCTTGCCGTCAGGATAGTTGGTAATTGTCACTTTTAAAGGCTTTAACACTGCCATAGCGCGTTCTGCGTGGATATTTAGATATTCTCTTATACAAGCCTCTAAATAACTGATTTGAACCTCGGAATTAGCCTTACTTATACCAATTCTTGCACAGAAATCTTTTAACGCTTCTGCAGGCACACCCCTATTTCTTAAACCGGTTAAAGTTGGCATTCTAGGATCGTCCCATCCGTCAACCGAGCCATCTTCAACAAGTTTTTTAAGGTATCTTTTACTCATAACGAGATTGGTTACGTTTAAGCGAGCAAATTCGATTTGTCTTGGTTTGTTTTTAAAACCTAAAGTTATACCTACCCAATCGTAAAGTGGGCGATGATCTTCAAACTCAAGAGTGCAGAGTGAGTGCGTTACTCCTTGCATAAAATCGCAAATAGGGTGAGCAAAGTCGTACATAGGATAAATGCACCACTTATCCCCCGTGCGATAGTGTGTTTCTCTTAAAATTCTATAAATTACAGGGTCGCGCATATTGATGTTTGGAGAAGCCATATCAATCTTTGCTCTCAAACATTTCTCGCCGTCCTTATATTTACCTTCACGCATTTCCTTAAAGAGTTTTAAGTTTTCTTCCACACTTCTATTTCTATAAGGGCTTTCTTTACCAGGCTCTGTTAACGTTCCACGATTTGCTGAAATTTCCTCAGGACTTAAATCGCAAACGAACGCGTTGCCCATTTCAATTTCCTTAACTGCAAAATTATAAATATCTTCATAATAGTCTGAAGCGTGAGTAACCGTGTCGTATTCAAAGCCGAGCCAAGCAATGTCCTTTTTGATTGCTTCTTCATACTCTTCTTTCTCTTTACTTGGGTTGGTATCGTCTAAAAAGAGATTGCACTTGCCATTATACTTTTCCTTAACGCCAAAGTTTAAGCACAAGCTTTTTGCATGTCCAATATGAAGATATCCATTTGGTTCTGGTGGGAATCTAGTTTGAATAGATGAAACTTTGCCAGACTCCAATTCTTCATTAATAATTTGTTCAATAAAATTAGTTGCTTCTACCATAAAATGCACCTTTACTATTGTATATATGCATAAGTATATCACAAATTTTAAAAATAAAAAAGCAAAACGAGTAGTTTGCTTGACTAATTTTACTATTTAATGTAAAATTGTTTTGATTTAATTAATAATAAGAGGTTAAACATGGAAGAAATTAAGAGTTGTGCTACAATGGAAAAAATCGTTGCGCTTTGTAAAAATCGTGGTATCATTTTCCCTGGTAGTGAAATTTATGGTGGACTCGCAAACACTTGGGATTACGGCCCATTAGGTGTTGAACTTAAAAACAACATTAAGCGCGCTTGGTGGCAAAAATTCGTTACTGAAAATAAGCTCAACGTTGGGCTTGACGCGGCTATTTTGATGAACCCACAAACTTGGGTTGCTTCAGGTCACTTAGCAGGTTTCTCAGATCCTTTGATGGACTGCAAAGAATGTCACGAAAGATTTAGGGCTGATAAACTTATAGAAGACTGGGCTCAAGAAAATAATTATACTTTAGAAAAGCCTATCGATGCTTTTTCACATCAAGAAATGAAAGAGTTCGTTGAAGAACACAATATTCCTTGTCCTACTTGTAAAAAACATAATTTTACTGATATTCGTCAGTTTAACCTTATGTTTAAGACTTTCCAAGGCGTTACAGAGGATGCAAAGAACACAGTTTATCTTCGTCCTGAAACGGCGCAAGGAATCTTTACAAACTTCGTAAACGTTCAAAGAACGACCAGAAAGAAAATGCCTTTCGGTATTGCACAAATCGGTAAATCTTTTAGAAATGAAATTACCCCAGGCAACTTTATTTTCCGTGTGCGTGAATTTGAACAAATGGAATTGGAATTCTTCTGTAAGCCAGGCACTGACTTAGAATGGTTTAACTATTGGCGTACCTTCTGTCACAATTGGTTGTTGTCTCTCGGTATTCCTGATGAAAGATTAAGACTTCGTGACCATGACCCAGAAGAACTTTGTTTCTATTCAAAAGCAACCACCGACTTCGAATTCTTGTTCCCATTTGGTTGGGGCGAACTTTGGGGCGTTGCCGATAGAACAGATTATGACTTAACTCAACATCAAAACACTTCAAAGAAAGATCTTACCTACTTCGATCCAGAAACCAACGAAAGATATATTCCTTACGTTGTTGAACCAAGCCTTGGCGTTGAAAGAACGGTTCTTGCAATACTTTGCAATGCTTACGATGAAGAAGTGGTTGATAGTGAAAAGAACGACGTTAGAACTGTTTTAAGACTTCACCCAACACTTGCACCATTTAAAGCTGCAGTATTGCCATTATCAAAAAAGCTTTCTGAAAAGGCTGATGAAGTTTATAGCGACTTAATCAAGGCTTTCCCTGTTGACTATGATGAGGCTGGCTCAATCGGCAAACGTTATCGCCGTCAAGATGAAATAGGCACACCTTTCTGCATTACCGTTGACTTCGATACTTTAGAAGATAACTCGGTTACAGTTCGTGATAGGGATACTATGGAACAAGTTAGACTTCCTATTGCTGAACTCAAAAACTATATAGCTGAAAAGATTAAGTTTTAATAATTTATAATGATCAAGCCGAGCAAAATTGCTCGGCTTTTATTTTTGCAAAATTTTTCAACGTAATAAAAATTCTATTACAAGGTTGCTGACACTTTTAATAAAAAAATTTATTTTTCTATATTGACATAATTTGGAATATGTTATATACTTTATACGTACCAAAAATTATAAAAGGAAGTGAAATATTATGAATTTAAAAGGAAGTAAAACAGAAAAAAACTTAATGGAAGCTTTTGCTGGCGAAAGTCAGGCAAGAAATAAATACACCTATTACGCATCAAAGGCTAAAAAAGAAGGCTATGAACAAATTGCCGCTTTCTTCTTAGAGACTGCTGACAATGAAAAAGAACACGCTAAAATTTGGTTCAAACTTTTGCACGATGGCATCGGTTCAACAATAGACAACCTTAAAGATGCGGCTGCAGGCGAAAATGGTGAATGGACGGAAATGTATGCACGCATGGCAAAAGAAGCCAAAGAAGAAGGATTTGACGACATAGCAAGATTGTTTAGTGGTGTTGCTGCAATCGAAAAAGAACATGAAGAAAGATATCTTGCTTTATTAAAGAATATTGAAGACGGAACAGTTTTCAAAAAACAACAAAAAGTCGTTTGGATTTGCAGAAACTGTGGACATATCGTTGACAGCGACCAAGCGCCTAATAAGTGCCCTGTTTGTGACCACCCACAAGCATATTTCCAATTAAGAGTTATTAACTATTAATCTTTTAGATATAGTAAAGGCTGGCAAAATTATTTTGCCAGCCTTTTTTGTTTATAATTATTTAGTTTTCCAAGTAAGAGCGCCTGTTGTTGCATCATAATTCCAACAACCTGTGTCCATAAATGCTTGAACAGCCGTGGTGTTTTGCTTCATAGCATTATAGAACTTTTTAATGACCATGTCTTGATTAAGTCCACCAGAATACCTTTCAACACCAGCTGGTGCTTTAATAAGGCAAACATCATCTGGTATTGCGTCTGGATTTCTATCCTGAACAAGTGGCTTTATTGCATCCACAACGTAATAGTACTTATCGAAAGCCAAGGAACTGTTGCTAGCAGAAATAATGCTTCCGTAATCGATATCTATAAAAAACTCTTCAAATTCTGCTTTAAATTCTTCCATTTCCTTTTCAGATATCATAAGTTGAACGCCATTATCAAAGTTATATGAAGCTATCGCTAAAGGTGAAGAACCAATACAGTGTACGTTTTCATAAGTACAACCAGCAGTTGTGGTCAAAAATTGCATATAGTTGGTATTTTTAGTTTGTTCTTCGTCAAGAATAAAACTTTCAAGCACGCAATTCTTTACGTGAATAGTCCCCTTTGAGAACAATGGAGCCCAACGTTCACGGGACCAACCCCAACCGTCACTATTTTGTCCTGGTTCTACCCCACCATTATCATTTTTTTGTTGTTTTAACAAAACGTAAAGATTCTCAAATTTAGCATCTTTAGAAAGGTCTGCAAAAATATTTTTATCTTGACCTTGCCAGTAGTTGCATGCGCCAACCATAGCAAGATTTTTAATCGTTCCACCGTTTATATAACCAAACATACCACCTAGCCAAGAAGTGAAATTTGATAATGTGTGTCCACGTCCGTCAAAAGTCCCTGTAAAACCAACGTCAGTGCTATAACTGCCAGTAGGGTGCTTAAGTTCTGCATGTCCTGCTTTAATTACGTTTTTTTGACCTAAATTATGTGTACCACCGATAGTGCCACCAAGGTCAATATCGTTTGCCAAAACGAAATATCCTGGGATTTTTAACTTTGGTATCTTTGTTCCTGCATGAACAGGCATTTCAAAGATATATGGCGTGTATTTACCATATCCTTCTGGATGCTGACTTGGATTTATCCAACCTGCTGATGGGAACTTATCACGCGTATCAGATAAATCGTTCACGTTTCTAATCGCACGAGTTACGTACATATACTTTAAGGTGTATTCTTTGTCACCCTTAACAATTTTCAATTGATTGTCTTCTGAACCCAATGTTTTAGTTGTTAAGCCTTTAATCCTATCGTTAACAAAATAAACTTCGATTTCGCCATCATAAATTTTATCTGCGCTTGTCAAAATTTCCATTGCGGCACTATGAAGCCCAACCACAAGACCTTTATCATTATCGGTCATGCCCTTTTCTATATACACTTCGTGATATATATCGTTAACAACGTTTATTTGAGAACTAACAATGTCTCCAGCTGTTCCTCCACCATTAGTGCCCTCTGTTTTTTTACAACCTGCAAATGATACTAAAAGCATTGTAGCTGCAAGAAGTAAAGTAATTAATTTACTTTTTTTAAAAAATCCAACTCTTGTCATTTTTTACCTCTTATCGTAAATTTATTTACTCTCAAAATTTCCTTGATTATTATATCATAATTTTACAATTATCACAACAATATGTATGTGCATTTTTTAGAATAAATTATATTTATATTTTCTTTTTCATTATTGTATTTGAAATAACATCAATAAATCTTTTTAACATAAAAGATTAAAAATAAAAAATACCACGGAGTAAAACTCCGTGGTTATTTTTTGTTATTTACTAATCAAGTGATTAGTATGTTTGTTATTTAAGCAAGTGATGCCCAAACAACTTTTCCACCAGATACTGTCCAATAACCTGTATCTGTGTAAGACTTTGCAACTGCTGTATCTGCAACAAGTGCTGCATTATCAACGTAGTAAGCACGACCTGTTGTATCTTCAACAAAAGCAACGTAACCTGTTGTTTTTGAATAACATGCTTCTAAGTTTGTAATCAAACCTGCGTATGCCGTCGTTACTGCTTCTGGGCAATCTGCCATAGCATACGTTGTTGCTGTTACACCAAGTTTTGCCATCTCTGATGCTGGCAAGTATAACGTCAATACGTA
>JAZUSI010000008.1:0-4671 GCA_045606665.1 Christensenellaceae bacterium | reverse complement strand
GCAATTTGCTCTTCTGTAAACCTATATAGCCTTATATATTTATCACTTTTTGACACCTTTACCGTGCCACAAGAAACTTTTTCAATCTGCTCTTTACTAAGTATCATTTTTTGCCTTTTTATCTTTTTTTGTATGATTACCCGTTCTGCAAAGAACGACCTTTATTGTCTTAAAAAATATCTTTATGTCAAACCAAAGCGATGCTTTTTTAACGTATTCAGCATCAAGTAACGCTTTGTTCCTATAATAAACGTCATCTCTACCACAAACTTGAGCGTAACCAGAAATTCCTGGTTTCATATCAAACACACCCAATCTCATACGCATATCGTTGCACTTCTCTTCGGAAATTATCAATGGGCGATAACCTATAATCGACATAGTGTTAAACAAGACGCAAAAGAGTTGTGGTAATTCATCTATGCTTAATTTTCTTATGACTCTACCCACCCTAGTATAAGGATCTTTCTTTGTATCGTTCAAAAGGGATGTTGCGCATTCGTGAGGTGCGTCTAACTTCATAGACCTAAATTTGTAACAAGTGAAAATTTTTCCATATTTTCCCACCCTTTTTTGTTTAAATAAAACAGATCCTTTTGAGTCTATTTTAATGGCAATTGCCGTTATTAAAAAAACAGGTGACAAAAGAATGATTAAAATTACAGAAAACAACACGTCAAAAAAACGCTTTAACAGCTTATAAAACCAACGGCTTTTCGTATTCTTTTCAAAATTTTCTATAAACGACTCATAAAATTCGTTAGAATATTTTTTTGAATAGTCTAAATCAGAAATATCCGTTACTTCGTTAATGCTTGGCGTTAATTCTTTTTGCTCTATTAAATTGTCCGTTTCTAACGCTAGATTTTCCATTTTTGTTTTCCTTATGTATGGGTATTATACCATATTTATTATACAAAATACAAATTTTTGTAGTTGCTTTTTTATAAATTTACATTCTTGATAATCACAAAGCAATTTTTCTTAAAATATCACCTTTGCTAAGTTTTACACTAGTATAAAGGCGAATCTTTTGTTGAACGAGTTTGGCATCTACAATTTCTTCGCACTTTTCGTTTTCCATTTTTTCAATTTTGATAATCTTATTAAAACTATCCGTTGGCGACAAAACTTCCAACTCATCGCCCACCTTAAACCTATTCCTTTGTTCAATGAGCGCATATTCGCTATTTTCATTTCCACTTAGAACGTTGGCCATAAACTTAAAAGTTCCTTTACTTTGACTATCGTCATAGTTAACCGTTCTATCGTTGAAGCCTGTAATATAAGCCGTTGTAAACTCTCTATGCGCCGTCTTTTTAAGTTCTTCTTGGTAGAGTGGGTTTTCCTTATATTTTTCGCCAAGTTCATAATATGCATCGATAGCGCGCCTATAAGCGTTTACAACCGTTGCAAGATAATACTCTGACTTCATTCTGCCCTCAATCTTAAAAGAACATACCCCTGCTTTATCTAAAACGTCGATATAATCAAGCAAATTTAAGTCCTTGCTGTTCATTATGTAAGTGCCTCGTTCATCTTCTTGCATTTCCATAAACCCACACTCACTATCCTTTTCCCTTATCTCGTACTGCCAACGACAGGCTTGCACACACTCGCCCCTATTACTTGACCTGCCTGTGCGATAATCGGACAATAAACATCTTCCACTATACGAAATACACATTGCGCCGTGAATAAAGGTTTCAATCTCCATTTCTGGAACTCTTTGTTTTATCTCCCTTATTTCATCAAGCGATAATTCCCTCGCTAAAATAACCCTTTTTAGACCTTGTTTTTGCCAAAATTCCACCGTTTTATAGTTGAGAGTATTGGCTTGTGTGGAAAGGTTTATTGGAAGATTTGGAGCAACAGTTCTTGCAAGATAAATTAATCCAGTGTCAGAAATGATTGCGCCATCAACTTTTGCTTGTTCTAAAAACTTAAAATACCTTTCGGCTTGTTCGATATCATCATTTCTGCCAAATATATTAACCGTTACGTAAACTTTTTTTCCAAATTTATGGGCAAAATCAACTGCCTCTAAAATTTCCTCATCAGTAAAGTTCCCTGCAAGTGCCCTTAAACTAAAGTTTTTTCCACCAATATACACTGCGTCTGCACCAAAGTAAAATGCTGTTTTTAGTTTGTTCATATCGCCTGCTGGCGATAGTAATTCTATCTTGTTCATAATAATTTTTCCGTAATACTTATTCCATCTTCTATATCGAGGACTTGTGTTTTTAAGTTTTTATCACTTGTTATTGCATTTAAGAAATTTTCCATACTATGCTTGGTTGTATTAAACCTGTGTGGTGCCTTTTTATCTTCACCAACGTATCCACGAAAAAGCACGTTGTCAGCAAACAATATTCCACCTTTGTTTAAGACTGCAAGCAGGTGTGGTAAATATTCAAAATAATGACCTTTTGGTCCGTCTAAAAATATAAAGTCGTATTCGCCTGTTAAAATTGGTATTATCTCAGAAGCGTCGCCTTGAAATATCTTTGCCCTACTATTGACGCCAAAATCTTGGTAGTTTTGCCTTGCAATTTTTATCTTTTGCTCATCAATCTCTATCCCAGAAAGCTGTGACGTCGGACTTTTTAGTAACATAGCTATTCCTGAAAGTCCTCTATTAACGCCTATCTCCAAAATTTTTTTTGGACGTTTTTTATCAATAGTTTCAAGCAAAATTTCAAAAGACTTTTCTCTTAAAACCGGTTCTCCGTCAGCTAGTGCTTCTCTTCTTAAAGTGTAAATTCTTTGCAATTAAACCACCATAACAATAGGTAAAATCATAGGATTTTTCTTTGTTGCCTTAAATATATAATTCTTTATACTGCGCCTTATAATTCCCTTAAGTTCGTTCTCATCACTTATAGCGCGCAAATCTATTTTATCGAGCGTATGAATAACGTTTGATTTCGCCTCGTTTATCATATCTTCGCTGAAAACTAAGCCTTTGCCAATGATTTCCAACGAATTTAGTTTTGTACTTAACTCATCAATAGTAACAACGACCACGACAAGTCCGTCTTCTGAAAGATGAATTCTATCCCTCAATACAAAACTATCTGCCCCATCTATACCAACTCCGTCAACAAACCTTGAACCTGCGTGAAACTTTTCCCCAAACTTCATAGTGTTCGCCGTGAGTTCAACCGTGTCACCAATGTCGGCAATCAAAATATTATGCGCCTTTGTGCCAACACTTTCAGCAAGGCGCGCATGCTTTTTTAAGTGTCTGTATTCACCATGAACGGGAATAAAGAATTTTGGCTTAACGAGAGAGTGGAGCATTTTTAGTTCATCTTGACAAGCATGCCCCGACGCATGAATAGGTTCTAATGATTCATAGATCACTTCTGCACCTAGTCTGTAAAGGTTGTTGATAACACTATAAATCATCTTTTCGTTACCAGGGATAACTGATGCGCTTATTACAACAGTATCATTGTCTCCGATTGAAACCTTATTAAACTCGCCACTAGCCATTCTGGTTAATGCACTCATAGGTTCGCCTTGCGTACCGGTTGAAACGATTAAAATTTGCTTTTCCTGATAATTTTTAATCTTCTCTATGTCAATAATTAAATCTTTTGGAATGTTGAGTTCGCCAATTTTAGAGGCTGACTCTGCAATGTTTATCATGCTTCTTCCAGAGAAAGCCACTTTTCTCTTATACTTTTCGGCAATGTCTAAAATCTGTTGCAATCTGTGAACGTTTGATGCAAAAGTAGCGATGATAAGTCTTCTATTCATATTATCTGCAAACACGTGGTCTAAAGTATCCTTAACCACCGATTCACTAATAGTCGTTCCACTAATTTCAATATTGGTGGAGTCTGCCATCATAAGAAGAACTCCCTTTTCACCGATATCGGCAATCCTAGACAAGTCCATTATCTCACCATTAACTGGTGTGAAATCCATCTTAAAGTCACCAGAGTGGAATACTACACCGACAGGGGTTGTAATAGAAAGCGCAACGGCACCTGCAATAGAGTGATTAACGTTTATGAATTCAATATTAAAACAGCCTAATTTAATAGAACTCCCTGCTTTTATGCAATTAAGGCTGACGTTATTTAATTTCTGTTCTCGAATTTTGTTCTCAATTAAAGTAAGCGTTAATTTGGTGCCAAAAATAGGCGCGTTTATTTCCTTTAGGATATATGGCAAACCACCAATATGATCCTCGTGACCATGCGTAATTAGATAGCCACGGATTTTGCTTTGGTTTTCGGCTAAGTAAGAAACGTCTGGGATAACTAAATCTACGCCAGGCATATTATCGCTTGGAAAAGTTAAACCTGCATCGATTATAATAATGTCCTTGCCATACTCAATGGCAGTCATGTTTTTACCAATTTCACCAACACCACCTAAAAATCTAACCTTTAAGCCCTTTTTGCCGTCGCTCATCTTTGGCTTTTTTTGTGTTTTTTGTGGCTTCACTGCCTTTTCAGTTACCTTTTGTAATTTTTTTATACTTAACTTTGTCTTTTTAGTTTGTTTTTTATTGTTTTTTTCTTTGGTTGCATTTTTTGTAGGCACTTCTTTGCCCTTAATCTTTTTTTCTTTCAAAAAAAATCACTCCTTGTTTTAATACTAAATCTATTTATCAAAATGCATTATGCAAAAATACATATTCTTTCAGTCTATTAT
>JAZUSI010000007.1:0-8022 GCA_045606665.1 Christensenellaceae bacterium | reverse complement strand
TTAGCTTGACCATTGCCATACGATAAATCATATAAAATAGAGTTTATATAAAAACCTGTTCCACCACAAACTACGGGGATTTTACCACGACTAATTATTTCATCTATAATTGGTGTCGCCATTTGTTTATAATCACTAACTGAAAAAGAGTTAAACGGTGAAACAACATCAATTAAGTGGTGTTTAATTCCTTGCATTTCATCTTTATTTGGCTTTGCTGTTCCAATATCAAGGTCTTTATAAATGTACATAGAATCTGCTGAAATAATTTCAGAATCTAAAAGTTTTGCACACTCTATTGCTAAATCACTTTTACCAGAAGCAGTTGGCCCACAAATTATTAAAATTTTATTCATTAAACAATTCTTTTGAACCATTTATCTACTTCCATTCTTGTAATTTTTATAGCGACAGGTCTTCCATGTGGACATTTTAAACCTATGTTTTCTTTTAATTTATCAATTAAAACTTCAATTTCAATATCAGACAATTTGTCGCCAGACTTTATTGCAGCCTTGCACGCTTTTTGCGCTAATTTTTCAACCAAAAGATCACCGACAGTTAAAGTTTTTAATTGATTTAAATCAGATAGAATATCATCAAAAAATATTTTAATATTTAAATCTAATAAAAAAGCTGGTATCGCAGATACTTTGAACGCATTTCTACCAAATTCACTGATTTCTATTCCCAAAGAATTCAAAGTTGTAATTTTTGCAATCAAAAAGTCGTACTCTTGATTATTTACGTTTATTATATAGGGAACTAATAATGGCTGAGTTATTATTTCTGAGTTTTTAACAGCTAAATTAAGTTTGTCAAACAAAATTCTCTCGTGAGCGGCATGTTGATCAATAAAATATAAGTCCATTCCATCTTCGCAAATTAAGTAAGTATTTAGAGCTTGTCCAATAAATCTTAACTCTTTAACGCTACATAAGGTTTCTTGCAAAATCTCTTCTTTTTTAGCTTTTTCCTGAGCCAATTTTTCAAGGAAGGCTTTGTTCTCAGCAAAAATATCTGCAACATTATCATTCTTCGATAAAACAAATTTGTCATCAAATTCAACACTCTTTACTTTAGTCGTATTAGAACCACTGTCATTAAATACTAAACTTGAAAACTTTTTGTTAATTTCTATATTATTATGTGTAACATTTTCTTTAGCAATTTGCTCAGTAATTTGCTTATTGTTTTCACTTTTTCCAACAACTATATTTAAGGCTTCACTACTTCCATCTAAAACCTTTGAAACAACCGAATAAATACTTCCATAAACTATTTGGTTATTAGCGAACCTAACGTCAAGCTTGTTTGGATGAACGTTGACGTCAACTATTTCACTCGGAAGAATTATATTTAAAACAAAAAATGGGTATTGCCTTTTCATCAAATAGGAAGAATACGCATTAATTACTGCAGAAGATATAGTTTGATTTTGTACATATCTTCCATTAACAAATGTTGTTTGGTAACTTCTATTCCCCTTTGTAAAGTGATGTTTTGAAATATATCCATTAATTATAATACCATGCTTTTCAACGTTAATATAAAAACAATTTTCAATAGTTTCGACACCATACACGCAAGCCATTGCACTTTCAAACCCATCACCAAAAGATTGATAAACAACCTTGTTATCAACCAAATATTTAAACGAAATATCTGGATTTCCTAAAATAAATCTTGCAACGGTTGAAGATATCTCAGACTCTTCAGACTTAACGGATTTTAAAAACTTTTCTCTGACGGGTGCATTATAAAACAAATTATTTACGGTAATAATCGTACCATTTGGTATAGCACACTCCGACACCCCACTAATTTCTCCTCCATCTGCACAAATCATTGCTCCAAGTTCTTGATTTTTAGGTTTTGACTCAATAGAAATTCTAGAAACAGAAGCAATACTAGCCAAAGCTTCCCCTCTAAAACCAAAAGAAGTTATATTGTCAAGATCTTTTAATGTGGAAATTTTACTAGTTGCATGTGGCAATAAAGCTTTTTTCAACTCGCTTTTTTCAATACCAAAACCATCATCTATAATTTTTATTGAAGAAATTCCCCCTCCTTCAATTTCAATTTGAATATTTTTAGCACCTGCGTCAATAGAGTTTTCCACAAGTTCTTTAACAACAGAAAAAGGTCTTTCAACAACCTCTCCTGCGGCAATTCTATTGTAAATTTTACTACTTAGTAGATTAATCTTCATATTAGTTTTCCTTCAATTGCTCTTTTAGTTCAAGTAATAAATTAAATGCTTGAACTGGTGAAAGATTTTCAATGTCCAAATTGTGAATAGTTTGTTCAACAACAGAATATTCTTTTTTGTCAATTTCATTTTGTGCTTCACTATTCTTATATTGTTTTGAAAGGTCGGACTTTTCGAGTTTATAGAGAATTTGCTTTGAACGAGATATTATGTTTTTAGGCACACCAGCAAGTTCTGCAACTTCTATACCAAAACTTTTATTTGCCCCACCACGCATTATTTTACGAATAAAAACGATTTTACCATCTTGTTCTTTAACGGTAATCTTATAATTTTTTACCCCCTCTAATAGCCCTTCCAATTCAGTTAACTCATGATAATGAGTTGCAAACAAAGTTTTTGCCTTAACTTTAGACGCAATATGTTCAACAACTGCCCAAGCTATACTTAGTCCATCAAAAGTACTTGTCCCTCGTCCAATTTCATCAAGAATCAATAAGCTATTTGGCGTAACGTTATTTAATATACTTGCAAGTTCTGACATTTCTACCATAAACGTACTTTGATCAGATATTAAATTATCGCTCGCACCTATTCTTGTAAAAATCTTGTCGACAATAGGAATTTCTGCAACTTTTGCAGGGACAAAACATCCAATTTGCGCCATTAACGTAATAAGTGCAACTTGACGCATGTATGTACTTTTTCCAGCCATATTAGGACCAGTTAAAACCATAGTGCGATTTTCGTAATTATCTAACAAGGTATCGTTGGGAATAAATTTCTGCCTAGAAATCGCTTCAACAACCGGATGTCTTCCATCTACTATATTTAGAGCCTTTCCAAAGTCTAAAATTTCTGGTTTAACATAATTATTTTCTCTAGAAACAGTTGCTAGTGAATTTGCCACGTCAAGATCTGCAATAGCATCTGCAGTTATTTGCAAGTCATCTATAAGACCACGCAAATAATCTTTGATTTCATTAAACAATTTTTGTTCAAGTTGCAAAGATAATTCTTCACTAGAAAGTATTTTAACTTCAAGCTCTTTTAACTCTTCGGTTATATATCTTTCTGCATTAGAAAGAGTTTGTTTTCGTTGATAATCATAAGGCACTTTATCTTTAAAAGAGTTCGTAACCTCAATATAATAACCAAAAACCCTATTATAACCAACTTTTAAAGTACGAATGCCAGTTCTGTCTCTTTCCTTATTCTCGATCTCAGCAAGCGCTATTTTGCTATTTTTTCCAAGCGAACGCAATTCGTCGAGTTCAGCATTATAACCAGACTTAATATAACCACCATCTTTCATATTTACTGGAGGTTCTTCTACTATTGAATTTTCTATCAACTCAACAATTTTTGAAAAATCATATAAGTTACTTGAAATATCGGCAATATATTGAGAATTTAATCCTAAAAGACGAAATTTTAATGCTGGTAAAATTTGCAAAGAAGTCTTTAATGCAAGACAGTCCTTTGGCAATAAATTACCATTTGAAATTTTACCCGTCAATCTTTTAATATCTTTAACACCAGACAATAAATTTGTTATTGATTGTCTAGTCAAATTATCATTAAATAAACACTCAACAGCACTTAATCTATAGTTTATTTTATCTTTATCAAGCAAAGGAGATAAAATTAAACTTTGCAACTTTCTTGCGCCCATACTTGTTTTTGTTTTATCCAAAAGCCATAAAAGAGAGCCATATTGCTTGCCATCTTTTAAGGTTTTTGTTAGTTCTAAATTCCTTATTGCGTTTATATCAAGCATCATTATATCTTGATTATTTTCACGCCTAATTTGATTTATATTAATTAACGCTTTCTTTTGCGTGTCATTTAAATAAACAATTAACGCCCCACAAGCACAAATACATTCTACGTCATTCTCAATAGAAAACGCTGTAAAGTTAGATATGTTAAAATGTTTTTTTAATGCATTTGAAGCAACTATTTGATTAAACTGGCTTTCAGTGTACAGTGTAAATTTAGGCAAAATTCCGTGAACAACAAGTGGCAAGTCATTAAATTTTTCATAGCCTTCTGTATTTGTAATAATCTCAACAGGACTTATCCTAACAAGAGTATCTAAAAACTCGCTAATATAATTTTCACCACTAAAATTTCTAACACAAAACTCACCCGTTGTAATATCTGTCCAAGCAACTGCAAGAGCATCCTTTTTCATATATACAGAAGCTAAAAAATTGTTGTTTTTTTCATCAATCAATTCATTGTTAGTAATTGTTCCAGCAGTCGCAATTCTAACAACTTCTCTTTTAACCAAATCTTTTCCATTCGGTGAAGTAACTTGTTCGCAAATCGCTACTTTTTCACCCAATGAAATTAATTTTGATATATACATATCTGCAGCATGAAAAGGCACGCCACACATTGGCGCCCTCTCTTCTGTTCCACAGCTTCTGCCCGTTAATGTAAGGTCTAACAGTTCTGATACCTTAATCGCATCTTCAAAAAACATTTCATAAAAATCGCCCAACCTATAAAAGACTATGCAATCTTTATATTCTTCTTTTACTTGCAAATAATGTTCCATCATTGGTGAAAGTTTCATTTATTACCACCTAAATCAACAATTTTTCCTATAAGAGAAATGCCACCTGTTTTTTCAATTTTAACGTCAACAAACTCACCTACAATATCGTCAGCGCTTTCAAAATATACCATGCGAGAGTAAGTGTCTCGGCCTAAAAACATGTTTTTCTTTTCATCATAGCCTTCACAAAGCACTTCAACAACCTTGTCTTTATATAAGGCAGATTGTTCTCTATTTATTGAATTTTGGAGATCTATCAGGCGCATAATTCTATCTTTTGAAATTTTTTCATCTATTTGTTCATCCATCTTTGCTGCTGGAGTCCCATTTCGCCTAGAATAAATAAATGTAAACGCACCAGAGAAATTTACTTTTTTAACAACATCCATCGTATCCAAAAAATCTTCTTCAGTTTCGGTTGGAAATCCGACCATAATATCTGTCGTAATTGCAACATCTGGGATATATTTTTTCAATAATTGAACTTTACTAAAATAGTCTTCTCTAGTATATTTTCTATTCATTAAATGTAAAATTCTATTTGAACCAGCTTGAATAGGCAAATGAATCGACCGACAAACCTTATCGCTTTTAGACAACGCAACAACAAGTTTTTCAGACAAATCTTTTGGATGATTGGTCATAAATCTTAATCTAAACTTTTTATCTATTTTTGAAATTTCAGTAATTAAATCTGCAAAATCAACGTCACCCAAATCTTTGCCATAAGAATTAACGTTTTGCCCCAAAAGAGTAATCTCTCTATAACCCTGGTCAAGCAATTCATAACATTCATTAACTATATCTAGTATTTTTCGGCTTCTTTCTCGCCCTCTCACGTAAGGTACGATACAATAACTACAAAAATTGTTACAGCCATACATGATGTTAATCCACGCATTAGGAAAACTTGTACGTGTTTTTGGCGTACCTTCTTTTATAGCTTTTTCTTTATCCCAAACTTCAATTACGCACTTTTTTTGAGACAATTTCTTTTTTAAAAGCCTTTCAAAATCTTCCAGATTATGAGTGCCAAATATTATGTCGATAAAAGGAAATTTTTTATGTAATTTTTCAGGATAACCATCTTGTTGAGTCATACAACCACCAACAGCAATTATAAGGTTTTTGTTGGCTTTTTTTATTTTTTTTAACGCACCGATATTTCCGTCTGCCCTATCTTCAGCATTTTCTCTAATACAACAAGTATTAAAGACTATAATATCAGCATTTGACTCGCTATTCGATTCGGTATAGCCAAGTGAAGTAAGTATGCCGGCAATTTTTTCCGACTCATGAATATTCATTTGACATCCATATGTAATTATAAAATATTTTTTCATACTATTTTCCATAGTATATATAATAACTTATTATTTAATATTTGTCAATTTATAAAAACAATTTTGCATAATAAGTAAGCAACTTTACATACTAAATTTTATGAAAAAAGGGATAAAAATTTTATTTTTAATATTATTGTCAATCGCGTTATTATTTTTTATTGCTTTAAGCTATTTCATCTTTGAAACTAAAAACGTGAAACTTGACACAGATAAGCTTGTAAGTTTTAATAGAAGTATTATTTTTTATAACGACCAAAACCAAATTGTTCAAGAAAAATCGAACGGAAAATCAATTACAGAAATATCCAAAATTCCACTACACACAAAAAATGCTTTTATAGCCGTTGAAGATAAAAGATTTTACACTCATAATGGTATTGATTACAGAGGTCTTGCAAGAGCATTGTTTAACAACTTAAGAACATTTTCTTTTAAGGAAGGTGGCTCAACTATTACCCAACAACTTATAAAAAACACTCACCTTTCAAGCGAAAAAACATTTAAGAGGAAATTATTAGAAGTAAAACTCGCAAGACAATTAGAAAATCAATATTCTAAAGATGAAATTTTAGAAAAATACTTAAATACTATATACTTTGGTGATAATTGTTATGGAATTACAAGTGCCTCACAACATTATTTTAACAAATCACCTCAAGATTTAAATTTAAACGAAAGCGCTGTTTTAGCAAGCATAATAAAAGCTCCATCAAACTATTCACCTTTTACCAATTATGAAAAATGTTTTAACAGAAAAAAAACTGTACTAAAAGAAATGCTAAATCAGAAATTTATTACAACGGAAGAATATACTAATAATTTAGACAAAAAAATTGAATTAACACACTACAATTCAAATAATAATCTTGAATTTGACTATTTTTATTTAGTTAATAAAGAATTAAACGCAATTATAAAGAATTCACCATATAAATCTTTACAACTAAACGTTTACACTTATTACAATAATTTTTTTCAGAATATTGTTTGCAATGAAATCAAAAGCACACAATTAAACTCTAATAAAACATCTGTTTTAATTAATAAAAAAGGAAATATTGTTGCTTATTTTTCAAATTGTGGTTTATCAAATAGGCAGTTGGGTTCAACAATTAAACCACTTCTTTCTTATGCCCCTGCGATAGAAAACAACATTGTATGTGCCGATACCAAAATTTTAGATGAAGAAACAAAATTTAACAATTATTCTCCACATAATTATAACAACAAGTATTTTGGAAACATTTCAGTACGAGATGCATTGGCAAATAGTTCAAACATTTGCGCAATCAAATTATTAAATTATACAGGCATTGAAAAATCAACAAAATACTTAAAATTAATAGATATTCCAATTTCAAATAATGACAAAAATCTAGCGTTAGCATTAGGCGCAAGTGAAAAAGGTGTTGATTTAATTAAAATTACAGGAGCATATTCTGTTTTTAATAACAAAGGCAAATTTATTAAACCAAGTACAATTAAAAAAATTACCGATAAAAATGGTAACGTAATATATCAAAATACTGAAATAGAAAAATCTGTTTTTAGCGATGATACAATTTCAATTATGAACGAAATGATGAGAAATACTGTATTAAACGGAAGTGCAAAAAAATTATCATTTTCTAAAGCAACTATATATGCAAAAACTGGCACTGTTGGTAGTTCAAACGGAAACACTGATGCATATACTATCTCATATGACAATGACTATATATTAGGAACTTGGTTTGGAAATAAAGAAAATGATTATTTAGAAAATAAAATTACTGGTGGTGGTTTACCCGCAACAACGTCTAGAAAAATTTGGGATAATATTTATGCGACAATTCCCCTACCAAAAGAAATAGAAAAAAGTAAAAACGTTATTGAAGTCGAAATTGACAAAATCAGTT
>JAZUSI010000006.1:0-2658 GCA_045606665.1 Christensenellaceae bacterium | reverse complement strand
TCATTTCTTTTTCCGACTTAATTGCCATATATCTAACAAGAATATGTGGCATACCAAGATAACCAAGACCCCAACTTAAACCTGTTAAAATAGAGGCAACACTTTCCCAACCAAAAGAACCACCAAGTATATTATAAAAATTATCTGGCGTAACCCCTGGATTTGTCGTACCAGTAGTTTTCAATATAATAAATGCTATAAGTGGCAAAGAAAGTAATGCAACAAGCATTAGCATGCCTTGTAAAAAGTCAGTCCAACAAACGGCGTTAAATCCACCGAGCAAGGTATATGCAACAATAACAATCGTCATAATAATCATTCCAATATCCATGCTAATTGTTGGAACAAGCATATGGAACAATTCACCACAAGCATAAACGCTTGATGCCGCGTATAAGCAATAGCCTACAACGAAAATAACCGCGCAAGAAACCCTTAAAATTGGACTTTTCGACTTGAATCTATTTGATAAAAATTGTGGAACAGTAATAGAGTCGTCTGCTTTTATAGCAAATCTTCTGAGTTTTGGTGCTATAAAAATCCAAGCAATAAGCGTTCCCGCAATTAGACCAACAGAAATCCAAATTTGGCTTAATCCTGACATATAAATTGCACCAGGAAGCCCCATTAAAACCCAAGCGGACATATCAGATGCACCAGCAGAAAGCGCTGATACCCAACCGCCCATATTTCTACCACCTAAAAAGTAGTCTTTTTCACTTTGAGCCTTGCTTTTTACAAAGAAATATATACCAATTGCTAGTATTGCTAAAAAGTAAAAGACAAATGCGCCCATTTCGAAACCGTTCATTATTTTAGCTCCTCTAAAAAAAATAACATTTTCATTTTACATTATATGATAAAATTTGTCAATAAAAAAAGGTTAGCAACAAAATTGCTAACCTTTTTATCTTATATTAGTTTAATTATATTTCTTTTATTTCAAGGTTTAAATAAAAATCAACCTCTTGGCCTGGTTTTATCTTTCTATACTCAAAGCCCTCGTTCAAATAACTCGTAGCTGGCTCTAGCCCTAAAGCATAATCACCAATAGATGGACTAACCCATTCAACAAGTCCTGGAAGAGTTTCTTTAGAATAGGTCAAAATAAACTTCTTTCCACTTCTAGTATTAGTTGCACTAATTACGTTCTTATTGTTCTCAATAAAATAGCAACGTTCATCTTCGTTAGGAATTGGTGCTGGGAATACCGACCTGTCATTGAAATTTTCCTTAGCATACTCTGTGCAAGGCGTAACGTTATTTGCGTCTACTTCTATTTTTACACCTTCTTCAAGGAATGGATAGCCAAGATTTACGTGATATAATACGCAGTAATTTTCTTCTTTCGTACCTAGATTGATTAGTTTATCATTAAGCCTTAAACTACTGCCGTTAACTGGAAGAATAATTTCCCTAATCATTAAAAGATTTTGACCGAAAAGAGAAGTAAATTCCATTTCTGCAACAACCTTTAACTCTTTATCGTTTTGACTAATATTTGTTACCTTAGCAGGCAAGTTGTGATAAGTACCGTGCAAATCAAAACCTTCTCTTCTACCGATAGCGTCTAGTCCGCAAGTGTAAAGCATTCCGCCCTCAAACCTATCTGCAAATGAAAGTTCTCTTTTTGTAAAGCCGTTTTTAGATACAAAACTTATATTCTCGCCCTTGTAAAAGACTTGCATAATATCAAGACCTTTGCTTTCATTTAGAAGCGCCCTATACGTTCCATTATCTAGTTCGATAACCTTTAAGCCGTCTTCCTTGCCAGAAGTCATGGTATATCTTTTAATATAGCATTTTTGATATGAATAATTTTGATTTTTTTCCATTTTTAAACCCTTAAACTATTTTTCGTTTTTGCAAATTTCCTTGAAGTATTTATACGTATCAACTTTTAATTCGCCACAAGCGGCTTCGTCGCAACAAATAATAGCGTCTTTATGCATTTGCAGAGCGCTAATTGTCCACGCATGGTCAACACCGCCTTCTACACAATGGCGAAGAGCACGAGCCTTGTTGTGACCATTGATAAGCAACATAACTTGCTTAGAATCGCATACCGTACCAACACCAACAGATAATGCCGTTTTTGGAACTTTATTTGGGTCGTTATCAAAGAAACGTGAGTTTACAATAAGCGTATCTTCTGTTAGCGCCCTAATGCCAGTACGAGAAGAAAGAGAAGTAAATGGTTCGTTAAAAGCAATGTGTCCGTCAACACCGCTACCGCCCATAAATAAGTCTATTCCGCCATAAGATGCGATTTTATCTTCATAACGTTTGCATTCTGCTTCTAAATCGCTTGCCATACCGTTTAGTATGTTGATGTTTTCTGCAGGAATATCAATATGATTAAAGAAATTATCGTGCATAAAGTACCAGTAACTTTGGTCGTGGTTCCTATCTAGACCTACGTATTCATCCATATTGAAAGTAACAACGTTTTTGAAAGTTACTTTTCCAGCCTTATTCATAGCAATAAGGTTTTTGTATACACCTAGAGGCGATGAACCTGTTGGAAGACCTAAAACAAATGGTCTATCTTCTTTATGATTGTTTATTGCGTTTGCAATATGTTCTGCAGCCCATAAACTCATATCTGCGTAATTGTCTTTAATAATAAGTTTCATAATAAATTGCTCCTATAAATTT
>JAZUSI010000005.1:0-2222 GCA_045606665.1 Christensenellaceae bacterium | reverse complement strand
AGAACACAACAGAATAAACAATGTAATTGAAACAACGCTAAAAAATTTAGGTAATATTATTGACGTAAATACCGTGATAGGCACTCCTATAAAGTCAACCGATGGTACATTAATAATTCCTATATCAAAAGTAGTTGTTGGTGTACTCGCTGGGGGTGGAGAATATGGTAAAGTAAATCTGTTTAAAAGTGGAAAAGATTTACCATATTCAGCAGGAAATGGTGCAATCGTTTCTGTCAAACCATGTGGCTTTTTAATCAACGAGGGTAATGGGTATAAAATGATATCCGTTAGTGAAACACCTTACGAAAAATTATTTGAAAAAACCACTGAATTTTTTGAAAAATTAAACAATGAGAGCAAGTGATTTATTATGAAAAAAAGAATTATACCAATATCGTTATTCATTTGTATATTACTATTAATTTTTAATATATTTATGCCAAACATAACAATAGTTAGTGCATATACTAATAGCGCTGAAATTGTAATGGAGCTAAACACAAATAGAATTGTTTATGCAAAAAATGAAAACGATAAAAAATACATGGCAAGCACAACGAAAATTTTAACGGCAATTACTATAATCGAAAATTGTAAAATAGATGACGTCGTCGAAATAAAAAAAGAAAGTGTTGGGATTGAAGGCTCTAGCATCTATTTGGAATATGGTGAAAAATTAACAGTAAAAGACTTACTATACGGCTTAATGTTAAGATCCGGGAACGATTGTGCACATGCGTTAGCATTGCATTGTAGCAACAGCATAAAAGATTTTGCTTCATTAATGAATATAACAGCACAAAAGATTGGTGCTAAAAATAGCAATTTTGTAAATCCACATGGATTACACGACGATAATCATTATACTACCGCATATGATTTAGCCTTAATTTCGTGTTATGCGATGAAAAATAATACTTTTAGAGACATTGTCTCAACTAAAAGTGTTAAAATTCCACATACAACAAGAAATACAAATAGATTTTTAATAAATAAAAATAAAATGCTTAAAGAGTTTCCTGGATCGACTGGAATAAAAACAGGATTTACCAAAAAAGCTGGACGATGTTTAGTTAGTAGTTGCAAGAGAAATGGTATTGAATTTATTTGCGTTGTACTAAATTGCGCTCCAATGTTTGAAGTTTCTAAAACGCTTTTAACCAACGCATTTAATGATTATAAGAACTATAAAATTATGGAATGCGATAATATTCTTAAGTTTATTGACTGTGAAAACGGAGAAAAAATTGGGGTTTGTGTCAAAAACGATATAATTTTGCCATTAACTAAATATGAAAGAGAAAATATAAAAATTATAATTGACGTTCCAAATATGTTAACAAATGAAGATAAAAATAAAAAAGAAATTGGCAAAGTTAAAATTTATTGTCAAAATAACTTGCTTTTTGAAGAAAAAATCTATACTATATTATAAGAAATTAAAATACAAAATTATAGGATAAACATGAGAATAAACAAATATTTGGCAACTTGTGGCGTTGCTTCAAGAAGAGCTTCTGACAAACTAATTGAAGATGGTGTTGTAAAGATTAACGGACAAATTTGCTCTGCCGGTGATGATGTTAACGTCGGTGAAGACACAGTAAGTGTAAATGGAAAAATTATATCAATTGTTAAAAAGTTTGATTATTATATAATGAATAAACCTAAGGGCTACGTTTGTACAGTAAAAGATGATAAAGGCAGAAAAACTGTTATGGATCTTTTACCTCCAAACATTAAAAGACTTTTTCCCGTTGGCAGATTAGACTATGATAGTGAAGGTCTTTTAATACTCACAAATGATGGCGACTTAACATTCAAATTGACACATCCAAAGAATGAAGTACCAAAAACATATCTTGTTAAGACCGAAAAACCCGTGTCAGATGAAGATTTGAACAAATTACGTTCAGGGGTTTATATTGATGGCGTCAAAACTAAAAAATGTAACATAAGACTTATTGAAACAAATAAAGTTGGCTCTAAGCTACATATTACAATTACTGAAGGAAGAAATAGACAAGTAAGAAAAATGTTCGAAGCCGTAAATAATAACGTGGATTTTTTAAAAAGAATTAAAATT
This sequence comes from Christensenellaceae bacterium, assembly GCA_045606665.1. Lineage (GTDB taxonomy): Bacteria > Bacillota > Clostridia > Christensenellales > Borkfalkiaceae > UBA1259. The sequence continues at coordinate 133 of JAZUSI010000005.1, read as the reverse complement.
GGAGATTTGACGGTTTCAGGGCTAGATAGAGGTCAAGTCAGATCTTTAACTGCACGTGAAGTGGATTATTTACTTAATTTATGATTAAAATAATTATCTTAATTAAGATAAAAAAAAGACTTCTTACGGAAGT
>JAZUSI010000004.1:0-1878 GCA_045606665.1 Christensenellaceae bacterium | reverse complement strand
GATTCGTATTGCTAAAACCAAGTGTTCCAATTAAACCAATGCTTGAAAAATATGGCTATCCATTTAAGAGCAAGGAACATTCGTTGTATGTGCAACAATTCCAAAAAAATGGAATGAGTAAAACTACAAAAAGGTATTTAGAGCCAAGTGAAAGTCGCAAAACATTTGGTTGTCCGCAACTACTCAAATATCAATTTACAAGCGATTTCAAATTAAAGTTATCAAATCAATGCTGCTACAAACTTAAGAAAGAACCGATATATAAATGGCAAAAAGAAAATAAAAAATCTATTGCCATCACTGGTATGAGAGCAGAAGAAGGTGGAAATCGTGCGAGATTAGGTTGCATTATAACCGATAGCAAAACAAAAAAAGTTGTTAAGTTCCATCCACTTATTAAAGTTGACGATCAATGGGAAGAAACATTTATAGAAAAGCAAAATATAAAACTATGCAAACTATATTACCCACCATTTAACTTTAATAGAACAGGTTGCAAAGGTTGTCCGTTTGCATTAACTTTACAAGAACAATTAGAAACGATGCGAAAGTATCTTCCAAACGAAAGATTACAATGTGAAACGATTTGGAAACCTGTATATAATGAATATAGGCGATTAAATTATCGCTTAAAAGAATATGAACAATTAAATCTATTTGATTATAAGGAGGACAATTAAATGCCAATAACAACTATGTTTGAAATGATGGCTGGTGCGATTGTGTTCACATTATCACTAATATGGAACATTCGTTCTTACCACTCAAAAAATCTTGTGGTGCAAATCATAACAACATTGGGAATTGTCGCAGGAATCGTGCTGTTCGTTGTGTGTTATGTATATTCAAAAAAATAGACACCCCCTTTGTCGCCCACAAAAAAGCCGATTTGAAAAAGTCGGTTTTTATTTTTCGTGAGATTTTTTCTCACCAATTTCAAAAGTCAAAAATATGGGACAAGAAAAATGAACACAACTCGGTGTTCAATTTTGAAGGGATTATTGACGCTTTTTTCAAGGTCAATTTTTGCGTGATTTTTGGATCATCTCGCACTTACAATTTAAGCGAAAAAAAACAAAGTAAAAACAATTAGAAAAAAAATAAAAAAAGTTAACTATTTTTTACAAGTTAAATAATTTTTAATTGCAATATAAAAATATAAGGATATATAATAATAGCGAAGGGAGCGCGAAACCGACCAGCGCAAAAGAAAAAAGGACGGGAAAAGATGAGTAGTTATAACTTAATTAAAGACATTTGTGAAGGATTGATCTCACGCTATGACGAGAACGATCCAGATTATGAGAAAGCACAGAACGACGATATGATAGATAATATTATCGAGTTGTTTGCGGATTGCTACGACGAAAAATCGTTTTTGCAGTGGCTATACGACCACGACGGCGACATCCTTATTAATTACAGATTCGCAGATACGAAAACATACGAAGAAATAGCCGCAGATTTAGACGACGGCAACGAGTGCGACGGAGTTTATAATATAGACTTCGACGAGTGGCGAAAAATTGACAAAAACGACGAAGAAGCGCGAAAAGATTATATTAAAGATCATTTAGATTGCTTGATGTGTAGCGACTCCGTTGTCGTTGTTTCGTGGTGAGGTGCAATATGGGCTACTTAAAAATAAGAAGTTTTCACGTCAATAGAAAAGAAAATAAAATATATTTTGCTTATGCAGAAAATAACATCCGCCCGTTGTTATGGCGAGATTATGAAGAACCAGCAGCAAAAGAAAATATAAAAAACTTAATAAAAGATTTAATAGACGGATCAATTCGAGCCGAGTCTAATTGTCATAATTTATGGCAACTTAACAACATAATAAATTATGAACTTGCGAAAGTTAAAAAGAACACT
>JAZUSI010000003.1:0-14031 GCA_045606665.1 Christensenellaceae bacterium | reverse complement strand
ATATAATAAAATAATAAATTTTTAAAGTTTTAATAAAGATAAAAGGTTATAAATACTTAGTTTTAACAAGACTTATTTGCAAAAAAAAGAGCAAATAGGTCTTTTTTATAAAAAAAGCAAAAATTAACCTTTTTAATTTTTAAAATAAATATTTATCTATTGACAAAAATATTATAAAATGATAAACTAATAAAGTATAAAATTGGATATAAAACTTAAGGAGTTTTTATGAAAAAAGTTTTTAATATATTGCTAGCGATAATGATGGTTGCTCTATGTGCATTTTCTTTCACGGCTTGTAAGAAGATTGAAGGCACTGGTGAAAAAGAAAAGGGATTGTTAATTAAAAAGATTGGTGAAGTTTATACTATTTACGATTTTGTTGATGACGGCACTTTTAATGGCAAACTGGATATCGGTGCAATCCTTGCTGAAAAATCTCTTGATAACGTTACTATTAAAAAGGGCGCGTTTGATGGTGTTGATACTATTACAGAGTTGGTTGTTTCTGATAAGGTAACCGAAATTGAAGAGGGCGCATTTAGAAAAATGAAGAATCTTGTTAAATTGGAGTTGCCATTTATTGGTAAAAACGCTATTGCTGATGCAAGATTTAACCAAACCGATGAACAAGTAAATAAGTCGGTTGATAAAGAAAGAACTATTGCACACTTGTTTGGAACGGAAGAATATAGTGGTGGAACAGAAATAACAACAGATTATGCCACGATTTATATGCCAGCAACCTTGACGACAATAACTATAAATGCAACAGAAAAAGTTTCATATGGTGTTGAAGGTCAAAAAGAAGCTGGTTATGCAATTCCTTATGAAGCATTCCAAGGCGCAACAAACTTGAGAAAAATTAATTTAACAGGTGTAAATTTGATTGAAATTGGTGAAGAAGCTTTCAGTGGTTGCACTAACTTAGATTCAATTATAATCCCTGAAACTGTTAAAGTTATTCATAAGAATGCTTTTAATGGTTGCACGAATATGAGCAAGGTAAATAGCACAAACGATATGAGCGTTAACTTTGCAAATATTAAGGCTGAAGTAAAAGAAGGCGCATTTGATTTTGGCAAAGAAGACGTTAAATATAGCGTAGAAAATGCAGGAAATTATAAAGATGCATTGGCGATAATCTTTGGCGAAACAGAATTTGAGATTAAATAGCTTTTATAAATTAAGGCATTGCGAAAGGCAGTGCCTTTTTCATTTAAGATAAAGGGATTAAAAAAAATTTATGTGCGAACTAAATATAGAAAATAAAAAAAGATGTAAATGGTGTAATTTAAAAAATGATTTATACGTAAAATATCACGATACAGAATGGTGTGTTCCAAGCTTTGATGATAAATACCTGTATGAAATGCTGATATTGGAGTCTTTTCAAGCTGGATTATCTTGGGAATGTGTTTTAAACAAAAGGGAAAGCTTTAGAAAAGCGTTTGATGGTTTTGATTTAGAAAAAGTAATTCTATATGATGAAAAAAAGATAGATGAACTATTAAACGATAAAAATATTATAAGAAACAAACGAAAAATAATAGCGAGTATAAAAAATAGCAAGATTTTTAAGGAAATTATTTGTGAATATGGTTCGTTTTACAATTACTTAAAAAAGTTTACAAAAGATAGAACTATATTTGAAACTGATAAAACAACCAACCATTTATCCGATGCAATTTCAAAGGATTTACAAAAAAGGGGAATGACTTTTGTGGGTTCGGTAATTATATATTCATATTTACAAGCCATAGGCATTATATATTCGCATGATAAAGAGTGCTTTTTATATAAAAGTAAATAATATAAAAAACAAACGGCAACCAAAAATTTCGTTGCCGTTTTTCATAATGATAGTTATTTTTTACAATTAAAACATTGTTTATGTTTTGCAAGGTGTATAGCTTTTGCTATCCTTTTTGTCTTTTATTTTAATTTATTAGTTTTTGATGGTTACTTTATTTAGTTTATAAACGAGTGCACCTATGTTGGATAAACCAGATAAAACAGGTTCAGCATATTCAACGATAAGTGCATTGTTCTTAATGCCGTTAACTTCATTTGCTTGAATTGCCATATATTTTGAACTGCCTCTATTATTCGTTGAGTTTATAGAAAATTCAATATTATTGACGGTCATATTGGTCTTGTCTTTATTTTCTCCGTTATAAATTAACTTATCAATATTGTAATTTGTTTGGTTTTTATTTGAAGCATTAATATTTATTGGTGAGCCATAACTAAAGGAGACGGTTGGAATGGCGTTATTTAAGTCGGAATTTCTTATTGCGAACATCAATTGCGCATTATCAATCACTCTTCTTACTTCATATTCATAAGACTTGCCATTTCCAGACATTGCACTTAGTTTTTCCGTGTTAAAGAAACTTGGGCTATTTGAATCTGTTGTGTTTTCTATATCGATTAAATTGACGTCTTCCTTATCATCGGCTTTATAATACGTCTTAGTTAAGGTATAACTACCTTTTTTATAGAGGGTAGTATATTGATAGATCATTTGGTCAACAGAAATTTCACTTCCCAACGCCATATAAGTGTTTTTCATGGTTGTTTTTGAATAGACAGGGGCAAGAGACCAATCTTTAGAATGAAAATACACTTCGGTAATAATCTTGTCGTTATAAGTTTTCCCATCAAGAGTAATGTCTAAAGTTAAACTAGACTTTAGGTAGTGATAATCCTGTTCGTAGTCTATATCAGTTTTAATTCCAATAGGTAAGGCATTATGTGAATTACTAAATTCAAAAACAAAAGTTCCAGAATAACTAGGGATTTTGTCTTTATCAATATTAGTAGCATTGGTTATATCTTGATAAGAACTTTCATAACCGACAGAGTATTCAAGTTTTTCTGAATAGTTCCCACTTCCATCACCAATATACGCCTTGTTAAAGACAAGAGGTTGAGTCATAGTGCAACTACAGCCACTTAAAGCAAAAAGAATTGCCAAGCACAAAGAAAAACACGTAAATAATAATTTTTTCATTGTATTCTCCTATAAATATCTATACTATGATAACATAAATTAAAAAAATTGTAAAACGTCTATATGAAAAACATTAAAATTTATCCAAAATATGATATAATAAAAATATGGTTAATTTAATTACGACAAATTCATATTTTCACATGTTTGAATTGCTCATAAAAGATTTAAAAGAAAAGGGCAACGACGTTCAAAAACCAAACGTGGTTTTTTGTGAAGAAAAAGTCTCACTTATGATAGAGCGAATGTTATGCTATCAGTTGGGGGGCAGTTTTAATACCGACGTATATTCTTTCGGTAACTTTTTGCGTGTTAAAAAACCTATGGCAAACCTCTTGACAAAAGAGGGTTCTACAATGGTGGTTAAAAAGATTTTATCATCTATATCACTAAATTGTTTTAAAGCTAGCAAGGATACTCTCGCGCCAACGTTATACGATTTAATTATACAATTAAAGAGTGCAAAAATTACGCCGAGCGATATTTTAAAAGCACAACAAAATACCGATGGTGTATTAAAGAATAAACTTCAGGATATTTATGCCGTTTACGATGGCTATGAAAAATTTATAATAGAAAATGATTTTGAAGACCAATCCTCATATCTATCTTACCTTCCTAGCGTTATTGAAATTACTGATAGTTTAGTGGGCGCAAACGTGTATATCGTTGGCTTTTCTGGTTTTACAGCGCAATTAAGAAATGCAGTTAATTCTCTAATATCTCGCACAAATAACTTGACTGCAATACTGTGCGAGGGGGATAATGAATTAGTCTTTGTTAATGAAACGGTACAATTTATTAAGGATTTGTGCCAAAAAGAAGGATATCCAATACTTTATAAAAACGAGAAAAGTGAATATACTGCTTCTGGACAAGCGATTGTGGATACTTTATTTAATCCTCTTGCAAAAGTAAAAGGGGAAAAACAACAAGATTCAAACGTTTACTATAGTTCTCAGCCAAATCCAATAATTGAGGTTGAAAGGGTTGCTCAGATTATTAAGCAAATGGTTTTAAGTGGGCTTAGATACAAAGATATGGCAATAGCTATCCCAGACGCTACATATAATTCTCATATAGAAAACATTTTTGCTACCCTTGAAATCCCATACTTTATCGATGAGAGAAAAAAGCCTATCCATCATCCGTTAATTAAGTTAGTTTTGTCGTATATAGAAGTGTTTAGAAAGAATTTTGAAAGAAAGAGCTTTTTAGCTTTTATTAAAAATCCATTTTTCTGTGATGACAAATCACTTTTAGATAAAATGGAGAACTATCTTATTAAGTATAACGTAAATTATTCCAAAATCAAGTTGCCTTTTACTTTTAACGATGGGTGTTATAATCTAGATGAATTGAATACTCTTCGCCAAAAAGCCGTGGATACGTTGGGCGAGTTTAACGTTTTAAGAATGTTCGAAGTGCTTGACGTTAATCAGAAGACCGAAAAATTTACTCAAAGTCTTTTAGCGATTAATCAAGAAGAAAGCGCAATTAACGCGCAAATTTATGATGCTGTGACAAATATTTTAACGCAGATGAAGTTGCTTTTAGGGCAACTTGAACTCACGTTAAAAGAATATAAAAACATATTTATTAGTGGCATAAACGCGCTTGAAATGTCTATTATTCCTCAATACAACGATGCAGTTTTTGTAGGGGCGTATAAACAGATTGCGCTTGCTAAAGCAAAGCATCTTTTTGCAATTGGTTTAACTAACGCCGTGCCAAACGTACAAGCAGACGTTTCACTTTTATCGGACAACGATATTTCTGCGCTTGAAGAGATTAAGCTTTTAGTAGAACCAAAAATTAGGGTGGTTAACCATAGAATAAGAGAAAACGTTGTATTAGCTCTCGGCGCGTTTACCGATAGTTTATATTTGAGTTATCCTGTATGCACGGAAAATGGAAGTAAAAATATAAAGAGTGAAATTATCTCAACAATTGAAAAAATTATCAAACTAAAACCTTTTCCAAGCGAAAATGGTTATTTAACTAAAAAGCAAGGCTTAAAGACCTTTGCTAAAGAGTGTGGTGAGTTCGCTGATGGAAAAATTAAGGATTTTGTAAACGCTAGCTCGTATTATACGGCTGTCGAGGACAAAACTGCAAAAGATTTGCTTAGCAGAGCAGATACACAATTAAAACAAAATTTATCTTCATCAAAAGAAATATTAATTTCAAAAGTTGTTTCTCCAACCAACATAGAAGATTATTACAAATGTCCATATCGTTCATTTATGGTACATGGGCTTAAACTTAAAAAGCGAGATGAAGGGGATGTTGACACCTTATCAGTCGGTAACCTTATGCATGATATTTTTAGCGAGTATGCGTTAAAAATTGATGAGGTTAAAGATGAAAACACTTCTAATGTTTTATTTGATAGCATAAGTCAACGAGTTTTAGAAAGTAAAGAGTATAAAAAATTCCTTGACGACACTGCATCAAGTATGACGATAAAAAGGGTTTTATTGGAGTGCAAAAAATATTGTTTTAAGACTTTTTTATCATTTTCATCGTCTGACCTTAAGGTTGAAAAGACCGAAGTTAAATTTGGAGATAATGAATTTTACCCAGCAATTGATTTGCTTAATGGAGAGGTGAAAATAAAAGGAAAAATTGATAGGGTCGATGAAAATCAAAATTATTTTAGAGTTATAGACTATAAAACTGGAAGCACCGACAGTACGGATAAATCTTTGTTCGTAGGTACAAAATTACAACTATTTTTATATGGTTCGGCAGTAAAAGGTAAGTATAAAAATGGTGAAAAAGCTCCGGCTGGATTGTATTATTTACCTGTTTCTGATAAATATGAGAAATTGGAAGACAAAAATAATTGCATGGCAGATGGTAGAACTCTAGATGAAAAAGATGCTATTTTAAGCCAAGACAAAAATTTCTTCGTTAGTGGAAATAGCTTTTTTATGCCTATTAAAATGGACAAAAATGGCAAGGTGAAAAACACGCTAAATAGTCAACAATTATCTTCATATATCGACTATGCCGTAAATATTAGCGAGCTTGCCGTCAGTCAATTAAAAGAGGGTGTGATAGTTCCTTCACCTTATGGTAAGACTTGTGATTATTGTGAGTATAAAGGCATTTGTAAGCACAATGGGGAAAATACTAGAAGTGTGAATAAAGTTGATGAAAGCACGATTGTTGGTGCTAAGGGAGGAAATCAAGATGGCTGATATGACCAAAGAACAAGAAAAAGCCGTTTTCTTTGATAAAGGAAATATCTTGATTTCTGCTTCTGCTGGAAGTGGCAAAACTCACACCATGATTGAAAGAGTTAAACGGCTGGTTATTTCAGGTGGCGTTGACGTTGACCAAATTTTAGCCGTTACCTTTACCGAAATGGCGGCGGCAGAAATGAAAGAAAAGCTTAAAAAAGCTTTGTCCGACAGTGCTGACGCAGATAAAAAGAGAATATATAAACAACTTTCACTTATACCAACGGCTGATATATCAACCTTGCATGCTTTTTGCGCAAGGCTTATTCGCTCGTATTTTTTTGTGGTTGGATTATCTCCAGATTTTAGTATCATAGATGAGTCTGATGCAAAGGTAATGAGATTGGAGTGCATTGATAAAACCTTTAAAGAGTTTTACGATAAGGGGGAACAATGGTTTTATACCATTGTAGATAGACAAGCAATAGGACGAACGGATAAAGCGCTCAAAGAGTTTATTTTATCTGCTTATGCTTTTTGTGATTCAGAACAGAACCCTTTTGAGGTAATGGATAGGTTTTTATTTGAATATTCGAGTGAAAATTTTGACAGACTTTTAAATGAGTATAAAAAGCATTTGGACTCGCACTTAAAGATATTATTAACGCAACTAACAAATGCACATTTGTTATTGAAAAAAGATGGAGTAGAAAAGGGCGCAGACTTTACCCAAATTGTTATTACAGATATACAAACTTTGCTTTCATCTAGTGATATTTACGCCATTAAAAAACCTTTATATAACTTAGGGATCAGGCTTAATTTTGAAAGAAAGTTGACCGATGAACAAGAAGAATTAAAGTTAATCGTAAAGTCATGCAGAGAAAAGCTTAAAAAACTAATAATAAGATTTGATAAAAACGTTGGCGAAAATAAAGAGCAAGATTTTGCACGATTTAATTGTGCGAAAGAACATACTCAAATGTTTGTCCATATATTAAAACGTTTTTCAGAAATTTATCAAAACGAAAAGCGTGAAGAAAATATTTTGGATTTTAACGACCTAGAACATTTTGCTTTACAAATTTTGCAAGATGAAAAAATTAGGGAAGATATAAAAAGCAAGTATAAATATATCTTTATCGATGAATACCAAGACACTAATGGCGTGCAAGAAAGTATAGTAAATCAACTTGCAAATGACAACTTATTTATGGTTGGTGACGTAAAACAGAGTATTTATGGGTTTAGAGGTTGTCGCCCAGAATTTTTTGCAAGTAAGTTTGATTCTATGCAAAAGTCTGGTCAAGCAGTTTTAACCTTAAACCATAACTTCCGTTCAGCAAAAGCTATTATTGACATGGTTAACCAAATTTTTTCCTATTCTATGACAAAGGAATTTTTTGGAATTGACTATAAAAACACTTCAAAACTGATAAGTGGTGGCGTTTATCCAGAAGATAAAACTGGAAGGGCAACGTTGCATCTATTGGAAAAAGCCGAAAAACAAGAAACGATAGCAGAAGTTCCTCGCGTTTATAATATTTTAGAAGAAATCAAAAAACAAAAGCAAGAAAAGGAAAACCACGTTGCATCTCTTATAACTAAAATAATAAATGAAGAACTTGGGAAAACTTATTACGATGCAAAGCTTAAACGTGAAAGACCAGTTACATATAACGACATTGCTATTTTAACTAGAAATAAAAATAATGGTTACGTGGAAAATATTGTAGGTGCACTTATAAAACACGGCGTTCCAATATTGTCTGACGTAAAGGAAAAAATTTGTGATTTCCCTGAAATAGCCATGATTTTGAACACGCTAAAGTTAGTGGACTGTTTTAATCAAGACATTCCACTTGCAAGTACTTTAATTAGTCCAATAGGTAAATTTACAGAAGAAGACTTGGCTGAAATTGTATGTGCTTTTTCAGACACCGATTTAGCTAAAAATAACAAACATTGGTCTTTTATAGATGCGTTCAATTATTATCTAGAGAACGAGGATAACGCGCTGTCAAAAAGATTAAAAGAATTCAATGAGTATTTTGCCAGCTTACGCTTTGTTGCCGATTTTGTGGGAGCGCAAGGCGTTCTAAACAAGTTGATAGACGATAAAGATTTGCAAAGTTATCTTTTTGCCGAGCACAATGGCAAAAAGAAAGTGGCAAGGTTGAACAGGTTAGTTTGCGCGACGGTTAGTGGTGGAAAAACATTGACTGTAAAGGAGTTCTTAGAAAAAGTTAATAGTTTGCCAGAAAGTCTTGATTTTGTAGATGGTGGGGAAGAAGATGCTGTTAAGGTAATGACTATTCATGCGTCGAAAGGCTTGGAATTTCCTGTCGTTATAGTGTGTGGATTAGAACGCAATATGAATACCGAAGATGAGTACGGTGACATTTTGTTTAGTAGAAATCACGGACTTGCTTTTAAGAGCTTTGATGATAATAATAGAAGCAAAAATGAAACTGTACTAAGGGGCGTTATTAAAGAAGAATTGGCACGCGAAAGGATTAAGGAAGAATTGAGGCTTTTTTACGTTGCACTAACCAGAGCAACCTATTCATTGCACTTGATGGTTGAAGGGGAATTAACAAAGCGCAACCAAGAATTTATTAGTGCCGATAAATTTATCGATTACGTTCCAAATTCTGTTCCAACACAAATACATTCGTTACAAGAATTAGAGTTTACTGAATTAAAAGCAAATACCCAAAGAGTTATTATAGGGCAAGTAGATAATGAAATTGTAGAGCAGATGAAGAGTCGTTTTTTATATGAATATTCATTTTGTGAAGATACGCGTTTGCCACTCAAGTTAGGGGTTACCTCTGTCAGTCAAAATGATGAAAACCAACTAGTTCATTTATTGTTTGATGAGCCTACACCTGATAAAGAAAGGGGAATTATCGCACATAAGATAATGGAAAATTATCATTTTGATAGTGACAAAGACTTATTTGATCAAGTTGACGACATGGTAAATTCCAAAGTGCTTTTACAAGAACAAGTTGAAAAAGTAAACTTAGATAGAATACAAAATGCAATAAAAAGTGGCAAGTTAGATTGTTTAAAAGGGTATAAACTGTTTAGAGAAAAAGCCTTCTTATTAGGCATTCCAGCAAATAAAATTATTAAGACCAATAGTTTAGAACCTGTAGTTTTACAAGGTGTAATAGACCTTTTAGCAGTCAGTGGTGATTGTGCAATTATTGTTGATTATAAGTATTCGTCTTTGGATAAAAATAGTTTGGCATTGCAATATCGCAAGCAGTTGGAGTTATATGCTTTTGCCACAGAAAAAGTACTTAATAAAAAAGTTGAGAAAATGATAATAGTCAATCTCTTTACAGGCGAAACGGTTGAGCTTTGACAACATAAGTCATAAAAAAACAAAAAGTTTGGTTTTATTTTCTTCTAGTTATTTTATTATTAATTAAGAGGTTAAATATGTCCAGACTTTTTTTATTTTCTATATTCGAGATTTTTAGTCAAATTCCTTTAGATATAGTTGTTTTGTTTGCAAACATTATAATACTTATTTTTTCAATTATATGCCTTGTATGTATTGTTATGAAAGTAGATTATGGTATAAAAAAGAGATTTTGGATAGTTTTTGTAATGCTTGGTGTTTCACTTATTCAAGTGTGGCTTGAGTTGTTGATATGTAAAGAGATAAAAAACGTCATTTTGACTATTGGCATTTCACTTTGCCTCTTAGCATTATTGTTGTTTTTACCTAAAAAACAAAGGGAAATTACCCAGCCACAACGCGATTTGGTGAGATTACTAAGCAATACTGCAAAGGGTTTAGAACAAGTAGGATATGCCGATACTACTTTAGAAAAAAGCAACGTTTTTTCTTCGCCAATTATAAAGGCACAGCCAAGAACTATAAATACGGCTGATGAAGAAGAAAAAAAGAGTGAAATAGATTTTTCTCACGTTAAGAACGTGCTTAATAAACTTGAATATTATCCACTAAAAGAACAAGATAAAAAACAGACGAAAGAATTAGAAAATGCAATAATAACTGCTGAGCAAAACGGAATTAATCATGGGCTTAAAGAAAAGATTAACGATGGACTTGGCGCACTTCTTAAAATTATGTCAAAATATGCTATTTAAAATAAGGGTGTTTTATTTAATAACTGATATTAATTAAGAAAGATGAATTTATTTGTTTGTCTTGACACCTTGTATTTGTTGTTGTATAATAATTACAACAAAATAGGGGGAAAACGACTTGTTTAATAAGAGATGGCTCAACTTAATATTTGCGTTTATTATGCTTTTTACGGCTATTTTTTGTCAAACAGGTTGTGATACAAAAAAGTTTACGGTAACCTTTGAAAGTGGTGCACAAGACGCTGTTTTAGAATGGGGAATTGAGAAACAAAACGTTTCTAATGCAAGCCAAATAATCATGCCCGTTTATACTAGACCTGGATATAATTTTGTCGGGTGGGATAGATCAATCTCTATGATAACCGAGAGCACGACAATAAAGGCTCAGTGGCGTGAATACGAGTTTGAGGTTCGTTTTCAAAGTAATGGTGGAAAAACCGAAGATGGTAAAGATTACGTAGTTGTAAAAACGGGCAGTGCTTTTGATTTAAAATTAAATCAACCTAAGTTTATAAAAAAAGGATTTAGATTGTCTTGGGACAAAGAATTAAGTAGCATAACAGAATCTTGTACTATTAATGCCGTGTGGACACCTCAGCAATACGTTTTAGAATTTTTCGATAAGGACGGTTTGCCATTTAACAACAATAAAATGCGCGTAACTTATAACGAGGTAATAGAGGATATACCAGTTGTTGCACCAAACGTGCAGGGAATGCGTTTTGCTTATTGGTCGCAAGGGAAATCTGCCGATGCGATTACCTTGGATAAAGGAATTGTTTGGCGCCAAGATGAAGGAGCTAAATTATATGCAAATTACGTTGAGCAAAACGAATATATTATAAGTTATGACTTAGACGGTGGAGAGATTGGGAAAAGGATTTATTCTTATAACTCAAGTATAAGTGAAGACGTCAATATTTTGTTTGATGCTGAACGCGAGGGCTATAATTTTGAAGGGTGGCTAATTGGAGATAATAAAACACCAAAATTAAGCAACAAGATTACTATAAAAGATTTTAAGCAAAATGGTCGATATACTGACGTGAGATTAAAGGCATCGTGGGGAAATAGACCTTATATAATTAACTATGATACTCAGGGTGGATACTTAACAGGTGAAACCAGTAAACAAGTTATGTATAACCAAAAAGTCGGTCAGTTGCCAACGGTTGAAAAAGAAGGGTATTTATTTGTCGGTTGGTATTACGATGGAAAAATAATCACAGAAGATGAAATTTGGAAATATCCAAGTGATGCAACTTTAACTGCTAAGTATTTGGCAGAATATAATATTAAATTTTCATTAAGCACTACTATAAAAACCAACCAAAAGGTCATCGAATGCATGGTTACAAACTTTGGTAGTATTCCACATGATAAAGACCTAGAAGAAGTTACGCTTTCTTTAATTGAAGGGCAATCGTTATATACTGCATATGGATATACGAAAATGCCTGTTGTTTCGCCAATAGAACAATCGGGAAAAGATGAATATGAGTTCGGTGGTTATTGGAAATGGATTGAAAGAAATGGAAGTGAACATATAATAACGACCATTACAGTCTTTAGCTTAGAAATTTTCTCTGGTGTTGAAGGTGGTGAAACGATAGTATTAGTACCACATTGTAGGGCAAATTGGTCACCAAACGCTTAATAATTAATTATAATTAACATAAATCGCACACAAAATTGTGTGCGATTTTAACTTTAAATACAATTTAAGCGTATTATGAAAAGGGGTATTTGTATGAATACAAAAAAAGAGAAATTATCAACACCAAACAAACAATTAATTTATAGAATAAACGATTTGGCATTTGGCATGCATGGGCATTTGACGATATTGTTAAAAAATTTGCAGTGTTACGTTAATTTTAAAAAACATAAAGAAGATGCAATGGCAAACTTATATTTACAATGCGTATTTTTACAATTAAATCACATAAAAGTGCTTTTTGAGTTAATAATTGAATTGGGTGGAAATTGTAAAATTTATGACTATAAAAGCAATCAAATTGAATATTACAAACTAAATGAAAAGCGTAAAATTTTTAAATCAGAAGCCATTTTAGATAGTATTGCAAATCAAAGTTTATTGTTAAAAAAATATTTAGAAGTTAAAAGATTGACTTGCGATAAAAAAGTTAACGATATAATTGATAAAATAATGGGAGAAATGAATAAAGAGTTGGAATTTTTGAGTGAAAAATTGACGAATAACAGCACAAAGTAATCGGTTAATTGAGGGAAAAGCACATTTTTTATTGGTTTTCTATTGCTTTTCTTTAATATTTGTTATATAATAAACTCGTATAAATATATAGGGAGATAAATTATGGCTCTATTTAAGAAAAAATCCAAAGTTAATTTGGGTGGTAAAATTTACATTGATGAAAAAAATAAGAATGGGCATTTTGAAGATTATAACAGATTGAAAGACAACGTTCTTTATTTGAATGCCGATGGAAAGAATAAAGTTATTCAGATTGAATCATCAGTTATGGCAGAAGGAAAGACCACGGTTGTTTGTAACCTTGCAGTTGGTTTAGGGTTAACCAATAAAAAGGTTATCGTGGTAGATTTAGATTTCCGTCGTCCAAGAGTTCATAGATTATTTTCTCTAGCGAGAGACGTCGGTATGGCTGAATATTTTTTAGGCGATGCGACTAAAGAAGAAATTATAAAGAAGACAAAATATCAAAACGTTGACGTAATTACGCGTGGTGGACAAGTTTATAACTCCTCTTTACTTTTAGTTTCTGATAAGTTTAAGAATTTTATCGCTGAATTAAGGGAAGAATACGATTACGTATTTTTGGATTGCGCACCTGTGTTACAAGTTTCTGACTTTATCCACATTTCTAAAGTTTCAGACGGAGTTTTGTTTATGGTTGCTTATGGAACAACAACAAAGGTGCAAGTTACTGAAGCTGTTAAGGAACTTAGAAAGAACGGCGCTAATATTCTTGGAACAGTTCTTACTATGTATGAAAAAGATAAGGCAGGGGAAGTTTATTCTCGTGGCAAGTATTATAGATATAAATATTACGAGGATAGTCCTCAAGAGTTAGAACTTGATGAACAATCATCAAAAAAGTAAAATAAAGTTATGATAGATATTCACACACACATCTTGCCCAAAGTTGATGATGGGAGTGGAAGTTTAGACTGTTCCGTTTCAATGATTAATGAGTGTGTTAAGCAGGGAACGACCGATATAATTTTAACCCCTCATTATCGTGGAGAGTATAAGTTAAGTAGAGAACAGTTAAAAAACGAGTTTTTAGCTTTTAAAGATTATGTTGAAAAGGCTGGAATTAGAGTTAATCTTTATTTAGGGCAAGAAATTTTTATTGAAAAGAATTATAAAGAACTTTTTAATGATAATATTTTCCTTTCTATAAACGATAGTAAATACATTTTAATTGAGTTTGATTTCAATATTAAGCGCGATGTTACCGAGGTCGTTTATGAACTTACTAGAATGGGATATATACCTATAATAGCGCACGTTGAAAGGTATTTAAATTATGACATTCTTGGTGTAAGTGAGATAAAAGATTTGGGTGGGCTTATTCAGATAAACGCCCAATCACTGGTTGGAAAAGAAAAGAAAATATTTGGGAAAAGAGTTAAATATTTATTAAAAAATGACCTTGTTGATTTTGTGGCAAGTGATTTTCATTTTAATAG
>JAZUSI010000002.1:0-15953 GCA_045606665.1 Christensenellaceae bacterium | reverse complement strand
GAGCCTTGCCTAACTCGTTTCTAAAACCTTAAAATGAAGAAAGTTTGAATAAATTAAAAAAATAAAAATAAATAAAAAATTATTATAATATTTTAAGGAGGTATGTAACCATGAACACAAACAACACTTTAAATCAGTTATCGGAAGTCGCAACTAGAATTAAGGAGTTGCGCGAAATTATGGGATTTTCCGTTAATGAGATGACTGAAAAAACCAACGTAACAGTTGAGCAATATCTTGCATATGAGAGCGGAAAAGAAGACATTCCTTTTTCATTTATCCACAAATGTGCTTTGGCACTTAAAGTTGATATGACAGACCTTTTAGAAGGTAGGTCTGCAAAACTTTCAACCTATACTGTAACCAGAAAGGGTAAGGGACAAGAAACGGCTAAAGAGGACGGCATAGACATCTCTAACTTAGCGCCTAAATTTAAAGGTAAACTTGCTGAACCTTATTACGTAACTTATGAATATTCAAAAAGTCAACAAGATAAGCCAATTCACTTAACCACGCACAGTGGTCAAGAATTCGACCTAGTATTGAGTGGTAAACTTAAAGTTCAAGTCGGCGAACACGTTGAAGTGCTTGGAGAAGGGGATAGTATTTATTATAATTCATCTCTTCCTCACGGCATGATTGCCGTTGACGGCAAGGATTGTACTTTCGTGGCAGTCGTTATGTCGGGCGACAACTCAACCGAAACGGTTGTTAGAAAGAGCGTTATGGCGGCTAAAACTAGCGAAAATCTCGTTTGCGAAAAGTTCGTTGAAACTAAAGAAGATGCAGATGGCAGACTTCAATCAATCAAATTTAAAAACACTGATACCTTTAACTTTGGCTTTGATATCGTGGATGGCATTGCTGAAAAATATCCTGAAAAACTCGCAATGCTTCACCTTGACGTGAACAAGACCGAAAGAAGATTTACTTTTAAGGATATAAAGCGTGCATCTAATCAAGTTGCAAACTACTTCACGTCTTTGGGAATAAAGCGTGGGGATAAGGTTATGCTCGTATTGAAGCGTCATTATCAATTTTGGTTCTGTATGGTTGCGCTCCATAAACTCGGCGCAGTTGCAATCCCTGCAACCAACCAACTTAAAGAACACGATTTTGAATATAGATACAATTCAGCAGGCGTAAAAGCAATCGTTTGTACTGCTGACGGAGATACTTACGAGTATGCTCAAAGTGCTGCTAAAAAATGCCCACAAGTTGAAAAACTACTAATGGTTGGTGGCGCAAAAGAAGGCTGGCTTGACTTTGATAAAGAATACCAATTATTCTCTGGTAAGTTCGAACGCCCACAAGATTGTTCCCAAGGCGATGAAACTGCACTTATGTTCTTTACTTCTGGAACGACCGGAAATCCAAAAATGGCAGCACATAAACACACTTACGCTTTAGGACATTACGTAACTGCAAAATATTGGCATTGTTGTGAACGTGACGGCTTGCACTTAACTATAAGCGATACCGGTTGGGGTAAATCACTTTGGGGAAAACTTTACGGACAATGGCTCTGTGAAGGTGCTGTTTTCGTTTATGACTTTGACAGATTTGATGAAAACGATATTCTTCCTATGTTTGCTGAATATAACATTACCACTTTCTGTGCTCCACCTACAATGCTAAGAATGTTAATTCGTGGTGATTTATCTAAATTTGACCTTTCATCTATCCACCATATGACAACTGCTGGTGAAGCGTTAAACCCTGAAGTATTCAATAAGTTTAAAGAAGCAACCGGCTTAGAAATAATGGAAGGCTTCGGTCAAACCGAAACAACTCTTGCAATAGCAAACCTTTACGGAACGACACCAAAAATCGGTGCGATGGGTAAGGCAAACCCACAATACGACGTTGACATTGTGGATGCTGATGGCAACAGTGTTCCTGCTGGTGAAGTTGGCGAAATTGTAATCCATACCGACAAGAGCCTCCCTTGTGGCTTATTTAAAGAATATTATCGTGATAGTGAAAAGACAGAGGACGCTTGGCACGACGGCTTGTATCACACGGGCGACACTGCTTGGCGCGATGAAGACGGATATTTCTGGTACGTTGGCCGTGTTGATGACGTAATCAAATCATCTGGCTATCGTATTGGACCTTTTGAAATCGAATCTGTAATAATGGAACTTCCATATGTTTTAGAATGTGGTGTATCTGCAGTTCCTGATGAAGTTCGTGGACAAGTTGTTAAGGCAAGTATCGTTTTAACTAAAGGAACAGAGCCTACCGAAGAACTCAAGAAAGAAATTCAAAAATACGTTAAAGACCACACTGCACCATATAAGTATCCAAGAGTTGTTGTCTTTAGAGACGAGTTGCCAAAGACTATAAGTGGTAAAATCCAAAGAAACAAGCTTTAAGAGCGTATATGCGTCACATCTCATCGTTTCGCTATATACCACTTGGGTTACGTACGGGCGTACGCGCCCCGTCGCGTCACATAGCGAGCCTTGACCTGTTCGCATCTTCACTCTTAAAGAGAGTAAACACATCGCAGTAGTGTGTTTATCTTTGGGGTTTTAGTAAACTTATTTCAAACGCAAAAATACAAATAAATGCGTGGCGTTGTTAACTGACTGCGCCACGCTTATTCTTTATATCAATCTTAATGAATTATGAAAAAGACATACGTAACAAAAATGCCCAATCATATAGGGGCTTTCTTAAAGGCAAGCAAATGCTTTTTTGAGTTGGGAATAAATATCACAAGAGTTAGTTATAATAAAGCCGTTGATTCGCACACATTGTTTATTGAAGTGGATGGCGAAGAGTTTCAACTGGAAAAAGCCAGCCAAAAATTAAAACAAATTGGATATCTCTCAAATGGGGAAGAAAATAGTAAAATAATATTGATAGAATTTCGTTTGGAAGATAAACCAGGAAGTGTAACAAGCATTTTAGAATTAATAAGTAATTTTAGTTTTAATATCTCTTATATAAGTTCACAGGAAAACGGAAGTGGTTATCAACAATTCAAGATGGGGTTATACGTTAGCGACTTTAATAGCTTGTCTCAGTTTTTATCACAAGCCGAAAAACTTTGCGAAGTCAAGGTTATCAACTATAACAACACCGAGAAAGTTTTTGACAACAGCATTTTTTATAATTCGTACGTTGACGGATTAGTAAAGACTATGGGGCTTGACGAAAAGAAAAAAGAAGAACTCTTAGTCAACGTTAATCTAGCAATGCAAACGCTAGACGAGCAAGGGCTTTCGCCCTATAAAACCTTTGATAGTATAAGTAAATTTGCTGAACTTTTAGCCGAGAGTAAAGGGGAAAATTTTAAGCCTAGAATTACCAAGCATCAAGTAACTGAAAAGACTAAAATCACCTTGATAGAACCCGATTGTGGCAGTAATACTGCGATAGTTGAGAGTGCTGGGGAAAGGCTTTTTATAGAT
Organism: Christensenellaceae bacterium; assembly: GCA_045606665.1. Taxonomy (GTDB): domain Bacteria; phylum Bacillota; class Clostridia; order Christensenellales; family Borkfalkiaceae; genus UBA1259. The sequence goes on along the minus strand of JAZUSI010000002.1, from coordinate 12,531 downwards.
TCAGGATATGCTTGTTATAAAAAGGAAATGCTTGATGTTATAAATGAACTCGTACCAAATTTTAAAAAGCAAAAGGAAAGGCTTATAATAACGCACGCAGACGTTGACCACTGTGGACTCTTAAACGAGTTTGATGAAATTGTGCTTAGCCAAAGAAGTGCAGAAAGTTTAGAGGCCGAATCAAACGTAATGGGAGGTTTCAGAGAGAAAAATTATTTGCATTTACCATACGTAAAAATTTGCAAAATTTTGACTGAATACCAACCTGTTGACAAAAACAAACTTTGTCCAAAATGGAATAAATCTACTTTAACTGCTCCAATAGAACAAATTGGATTTTATACGATAGGCGAACTCAATTTTGAAGTTTATGAAGGAAAAGGTGGGCATCTATCTGGCGAAATAATACTTATTGATTTTGAACATAAAGTTGCGTTCACTGGCGACGTGTTTATCAATCTAAACGATTTAACCAAAAAACAAGCCGAATATAATAAATATGCGCCGATACTTATGACTTCGGTTGACACAGATGCGTTGATTTGTTCTAAAGAACGTTCTGCACTTTTACAAAGGTTGGGTGTGGGCGAATGGAGTATTTTTGGGGGACACGGACAAAAGAAAGTTTATTGCCCACAAGCAATTAAATAAGGAGACGAAGTTATGTATTTTAATGAGTTAAAATTAGGTATGTCGGTCGATATTGAACCTACAACCATAGACAAGCACAAGATGGTTGATTTTGCACTTGATTACGACAATATCCCACTTCATACCGATGAAGAATATGCAAAGAAAACTCCTTTTGGTAAACTTATCGCCCCAGGGGTAATGTCCTTTATGTGCGTTTGGGCAAAATATTTGGAAGTAGATTTTTTTGGCGAAGAGTTGCTTGCAGGAAAGTCAACTAAAATTGAGTGGCTAAAGCCCGTGTTCGCAGGTGACGTGTTAAAGGGAAAGGCAACCGTTACCAGATTAACTCAACGAAACCAAAAGAACGGTATAGTTGAAGTAACTATAGAAGCCTTTAACCAAAACGGCGATTTGGTGCTTACCGACGTCACCGAAGCAATCGTAAAAATAAAAAGATAAATTAAAAAAGAAAAGACAGGTTCAACCTGTCTTTTTTCGTTAGGGGAAGTTAAACGTATTAACCGATAACTTTATATCCCTCGGCTTCAATAACGTCAACTAAAACTGAATTATCAACCTCTTTATTTAGGGTTACGATAGCCGTGCCCGTTTCGTGGCTAACCACTGCGCTATCGACTTCTACAAGGCTTTCAAGCACTTTTTTAACTCTACCTGAACAGTGCATGCACATCATACCTTCGATTTTCAAAGTTTTTTCCATAGTCTTATTCTCCTTATATTCTGTTAATTCAATATTTTCAATTTCAATTTTTTTGCGTGTAACTTTCTTTTTGTTTGGGGCAATGCTCATAAAGTTTAATCTCAAAGCATTGGTAACAACGAACACACTTGACAAACTCATTGCACCTGCGCCTATCATAGGGTTTAATAGTAGTCCTAAAGAAGCAAAAACTCCTGCTGCGATAGGTATTCCTATCACGTTATAGAAGAACGCCCAGAACAAGTTTTGATGTATAACCCTCAAAGTATTTTTGCTTAATCTAATGCTTTTAGCGACGTCTAAAAGGCTGTTTTTCATAAGCACAATATCTGCCGAATCGATTGCAATATCTGTTCCAGCACCGATAGCAATTCCAACGTCTGCTGTAGTTAGGGCAGGGGCATCGTTAATGCCATCTCCAACCATTGCAACATTGCAGTGTCTTTGAAGTTCTTTAATAACCTTTAGTTTGCCTTGTGGAATAACGCCGGCAACCACTTGGTTAACGCCTGCTTGTTTTCCAATAGCATTTGCCGTTTTTTCATTGTCACCCGTTAGCATAATAACGTGGATACCCATATCTTTTAGTTCGCTAACTGCCTTTTCGCTATCTTCTTTTATTACGTCTGCAACGCAGATAAGTCCTAAAAGGTTGCCCTCATAACAAAAATATAAAGGTGTTTTACCTTGAGAAGAAAGGGTTTCTGCCTTTTGCTTTATCTCGTTAGGGATATCAGCAAATTTGCAAACAAAATTTGCGTTTCCACCAGCAATAATTTTACCATTTAACGTTGCCGTTAAGCCGTTTCCAGCAACGGCTTTAAAGTCTGTTACTTGTTTTAATTCAAGGTTTAATTCTTGGGCTTTTTTGATAATGGATTTTGAAAGAGGGTGCTCGCTACGGTACTCTATGGCGTATGCATAGGTTAAAAGTTGGTTTTCACTAATACCATAAGGCAATACGTCGGTTACAACGGGTTCGCCCTTAGTAATCGTTCCCGTTTTATCTAGCACCACAATATCAATTTTGCCCGTATTTTCAAGCGACGTTGCAGTCTTAAATAATATTCCGTTTTTGGCACTGCAACCTGTTCCAACCATTATTGCAACGGGGGTGGCTAGTCCTAATGCACAAGGGCAACTTATAACCAAAACAGAGATTGCGCGAGAGAGTGAATATCCAACGTTTTGTCCTATAATCAGCCACGTGATAAGGGTAACTAAGGCAATTCCTATTACAGTCGGCACAAATATTCCTGAGACCTTATCTGCAATCTTTGCAATCGGTGCTTTTGTGGCAGAAGCATCGCTTACTAAGCGAATAATTTGAGAAAGTGTCGTGTCTTTTCCAACACGGATAGCCTTGCATTTCAAAAACCCTGATTGGTTTATAGTTGCTGAAGAAACGGTGTCGCCAACCGTCTTATCAACGGGAATACTTTCGCCAGTAAGAGTCGACTCGTTAATCGCGCTGTTGCCTTCTATAATTATTCCGTCAACAGGGATATTTTCGCCAGGTTTAACGATAAAAATATCGTCAATTTTAACTTGCCCAATTGGTATTACGACTTCATTTCCATCACGAATAACAGTTGCAGTTGCTGGCGCAAGGCTCATAAGTTTCTTAAGAGCGCTCGTGGTTTTGCCCTTTGATATCGATTCAAGCAATTTACCCAGCGTGATAAGTGTTAAAATCATTGCAGACGATTCAAAATAAAGGTCGTGCAAAAGGTGATTTGTAGCAACTATATTATTGCCTAAGGTTGCTATTTTAACCAAATTATAAGCACTATAGATAAATGCTGAAATAGAGCCAAGAGCAACGAGTGTGTCCATATTTGGCGAGTGATGAATTAAACTTTTAAATCCGTTTACGAAGAATTTTTTGTTGATTACCATTACTATAAGGGCAAGCACCAACTGAATTATAGCAATAATCAGTGGTCTTTGGGTCAAAAAAATTGGCAGTGGAAACCCCCACATAGTATAACCCATTGAAACGTACATTAAAGCGATTAAAAATCCAAAAGAGAAGAAAAGTCTTTTTCTGAGTTTTGGTGTTTCAGTACTTTCAAGTGAATCTTTTTCTGCGTTATTTTCGACGATAATATTACTTTTAAGCGTTGCACCATATCCTGCCTTTTTGACGGTATCTATAATTGTATCTGGGGAAGCAGTGCCTTCAACTATCATAGAATTGGTTAGTAAATTAACCGAACAGGCAGTAACGCCGTCAACTTTTGAAACGGCTCTTTCGATGCTACTACTACAAGCTGAACAGCTCATTCCTGTAACCGAATATTGATCCATAACTCTAGTCTCCTTGTTTTTTTAAGCATTTTAATTATACTTTCAATTTTATTTTTTTGCAAGTAATTTATTGGTTTGTCTGTTAATTCGTTTGAACGGTTATTATAGCGTTTACCTTTATTATAGTCGTTTGAAAAAAATACCAATGAAAATAAAAAGAACGTGATTTTTATTATTTGTCGAATTTTTTATGCTTAAAGCTAACAAATTTTTATAAAGTATTGCACTTTTGCTTATTTAATGGTATAATAACTATGTGTATTAGTATTTAAATAATATATTATTACAATATATGTTATTTATGAAGGACTTTTGGTTGAGGGTATTTTTTATGTACAAGGGATTTTTCAAACGTTTTTTTGACATTATTATTTCTTTATTTGGGATTATTGTTGCATTAATTCCAATGCTTGTTATAGCGATTGCTATTAAAATCGATTCAAAAGGTCCTGTTATTTTTAAACAAGAACGTATTGGAAAGAAAGGAAAGGTCTTTAAGATTTTAAAGTTTCGTTCAATGTGTGTTGGGGCAGAAAAAACTGGAAGTGGCGTTTATTCAGGAAAAGGTGATGCTCGCGTAACCAAAGTGGGTAAATTTATTCGTGCAACTTCTTTAGATGAATTGCCTCAATTTTTTAATTTATTAAAGGGAGACATGAGTTTAATTGGACCTCGTCCACCACTAACGTATCATCCATGGCCTTTAGATAAATATACTGAAGAACAAAGAAGAATGTTTGAAGTTCGTCCAGGCATCACTGGTTGGGCACAAGTTAACGGACGTAAAGAAGTTGAATGGAACAAGAGAATTGAACTCAACGTTTGGTATGTTGACCACGTTTCGTTGTGGTTAGATATCAAAATTCTTTTTAAGACGGTGTTTAAAGTGCTTTCAAATGCTGATAATGAGAATAGTGGTGCAACGGTTGTTACGGATGCAAATAATAATATGGAAAAAGAAAATGATACCCAAAATCAAACAATGCAAGACGTAGCAGTTGCCGAGGTGGAGAAAAAGGAAAACTAGAATGTTGAAATTAATGTACATAACAAATCGCCCAGAGATTGCTCAAATTGTTGAGAGTTCAGGGGTGGAACGAATTTTTATTGATATGGAGTATATTGGCAAGGCAGATAGGCAAGGTGGAATGGACACTGTTCAATCTCGCCACACAATAGAAGATATTAATAAAGTTCGTAAAGTAATTAAAAAATCTCAACTTATGGTCCGTTGTAATCCTATTCATGAGGCGACAAAAGATTATTGCTCTTCTAAAGAAGAAATTGATGCAATCATAGAAAGTGGTGCTGACATTATTATGTTGCCATATTTTAAGTCGGTTTCAGAAGTGGAAACTTTTATCAAGTTTGTGGGGGGAAGAGCTAAAACGTTGCCTTTAATTGAAACACCAGAAGCAGTTGAGTGTATAGATGAAATTTTAGAGCTACAGGGTTTGGATGAAATTTTCGTTGGATTAAATGACTTGAGTCTTGGCTACGGAATGAAATTTATGTTCGAGCTTTTAAGTAATGGAACGGTGGACAAACTTTGTGATAAATTTAAAGCAAAAGGAATTCCTTACGGCTTTGGTGGGATTGCTGGTTTAGGGAAAGGAATGCTTCCATCAGAAAAAGTTATTGCAGAACATTATCGTTTAGGTTCAACTTGTGCAATTTTATCAAGAAGTTTTTGTAATACTAATATCGTTACTGATTTAAATGAAGTTAGGCGTATCTTTGACTTGGATTTAAAAGCCATTCGTTCATGGGAAAAGCAATGTGAAAGTGGTAACGTAGATTTTGTGGAAAATCAAAAACAAGTGGGAATTGCTGTTAACAAGATTGTAAAAGGAATAGTTTGATAATGAAATTGCTTGTCACAGGTGCTTGGCGTTGCACCGAGGAACAACTTAATGAAATAGAGAAAATGGGGCATTCTATCCTTTTTTTACAAAATGAAAAAGATGATCTGCCTTGTAATTATGAAGAAATTGAAGGTGTGATTGGTAACGGATTATTTTTGTATCACCCTATTGAAAAATTTACATCCCTAAAGTATATTCAATTAACGAGCGCAGGGTTTGATCGTGTTCCTATGGATTACGTTCAAGCGCATGGAATTAAAATATATAATGCTCGAGGTGTATATAGTGTTCCAATGGCAGAATATGCGATTTGTGGTGTTTTAGATTTGTATAAAAAAACTCGAGTTTTTTATGAGAATCAAAAACAAGGCAAGTGGGAAAAACAACGCGACACTTTGGAACTTTTTGGAAAAACAGTTTGTATAGTTGGTTGTGGTAACGTTGGAACGGAATGTGCAAAACGCTTTCAGTCTTTCGGGTGTAGAGTTTTAGGTATTGACCTGTACACAAGAGAGGATGTTTTTTACCAAAAAATGTTTTCACTTGATTGTTTAGATAAAGCTTTAGCACAAGCAGACGTTGTTGTTTTAACTTTACCTTTGACCGAGCAGACGAGACATATCATAAACAAAGAACGCTTTGCTAAGATGAAAGATAAGAGTGTTTTAGTAAATATCGCAAGGGGCGCAGTGATTGAAGAAAACGCTTTGTTAAATGCGCTTGATGAAAAACTTTTAGGTGCTGTTTTAGACGTGTTTGAACAAGAACCACTTGACCAAAGCAGTTTATTGTGGAAAAAAGAAAACGTGCTTATAACACCACACAATAGTTTTGTCGGTGATGGAAATAATGAGCGTTTAAAAGAAGTTATTATTAAAAATATGTGTGGGGGGAAATAGTGGAAGGAAATAAAAAGGATATAATGCTGATTGTAAATTATTGGCATTTTGAACAGGAAAAAGCTAGTAGTAGATATCGTTCTTTCGCAAATATACTTTGCGAAAAATATGATTTAGAAGTTGTTACGTCGACATTTTGTCACCTAACAAAAAAGCAAAGGAATATAGAGAATTTACTAATAGATAAATTGCCATATAAAATGACTTTGCGATATGAAAAGGGATATAAGAAAAATATCAGCTTAAAGAGAATTGCTAGTTATAAACAGTTTGGAAAAAGCGTTGAAAAATATTTACTTAATAGAAAAAAACCAGATTTAATTATAGTCTCCGTACCATCTCTTAGCGTTGCTGATAAGGTAACAAAATATGCAAATAAAAACAATATTCCAGTAATAGTGGATATCCAAGACTTATGGCCGGAGGCATTTAAAATGGCGTTATCAATTCCTGTGATTTCAGACATATTGTTTTATCCGATGAAAAAGCAAGCAGATAGGATATATTCAAGAGCAGACAAAATTATGGCTGTGTCTAATACGTACGTTGAACGTGGTTTAAAATGCAATCAGAAAGATAAGACAGGTTTAAGTATTTATATCGGTTCGGACTCACAGTTAATAGCAGAAAAAATGAAAAATATTGAGGTGACTAAACCAGAAAACGAGTTTTGGGTTGGTTACGTTGGGGCATTGGGGCATTCTTACGACATAAATACAGTTTCTAATGCCATTAAGATTTTGAAAGACAAGGGTATAGAGAATATTGTTTTCAAAGTTATGGGTGATGGCCCTTTAAAAAAAGACTTTGAAGCATATGCAAGTGAATTGAATATAAAGTATGATTTCATGGGGTTTGTTGATTATGGCACTATGATGGTTACGCTTTCAAAATGTGACGTGGCAGTAAATCCGATTGTTGGTAAATCAGTATCATCAATTATTAACAAGGTTTCGGATTATGCTATGAGTGGCATGGCTGTTATTAATACACAAAACAGTCCGGAATATCGCAATTTAATCGATGAATATCAGGCTGGTATAAACGTGGAAAATGGAAATGTAGAAGCAGTGTCAAAAGCAATATTACAATTATATCAAGACAGAAACTTACTTTCACAAATGCAAAGTAATTCTAAACGACTTGGTGAAGAAAGGTTTGATAGAAATAAAACATATTTACAAATAATTGATATTATTGATAGTCAAAGGGGATTTAATTGTGGAGAATAAAAACGTTTTATTGTCATCAATCTATACAGGATATAATTATGGTACATCCTTACAGGCGCTTGCTATGAAAATGCTAATAGAAAAGTATGGTTACATTCCTGAAATTGTGTCTTACAAAGCTACTATGAGTAAGGGTAGAGATGTTCGTATTTCTAAAATGGCAAAGATGTTTTTTAGAACGATATTTAGACCTAGATTATTCAAGAAAACATTTTTAACATATTCCAAGAGTATAGGAAAAAATATTGATAGTGAAACGAAAGAAAAGTTTTATCAATATACTCAAAATTATATAAATCCTGCTCTGTACTCAAATGCACAATTGAAGAAAAAGGCAAAAGATGCATTTGCATGTGTGTGTGGTAGCGCACAGATTTGGAATACCGAAGCCGTTTATGTGTCGCCGTTATTTTATTTGAGATATTCTCCCAAAAATAAGAGAATTGCATATGCACCGAGTTTGGGTAAAGAATATGTGCCAAATTATAACAAAAAACTATTAAGAAAATATATCAAAGAAATACCATACGTTTCAGTAAGAGAAACTCAAGGTGCAAAAGTTATCAAGGACTTATGTTGGCGTGATGTTCCAGTAGTATTAGATCCTACTTTATTGTTTTCGTATGAAGATTGGCAACAATACTCTAAAAAAACTGGTTATGAGGATTATGTTTTAATTTATTTTCTTGATGAACCAAGTGAAAACACGATAAATTTAATTAACAAAATGTATTCGGACAAAAAGAAGATTACCATTTTGTATAATTTCGATGTTTATTCAAAACTTGAAAATCATGAACACTGTTTTGCTGGACCATCTGAATTTTTGGATTTAATTCACGGAGCAGAGTTTATTTATACAGATTCTTTCCATGGGCTTATTTTTTGCGTTAACTTTAATAAAAAGTTTTATATATTTGATAGGAATTATGGCGTGGCATCACCACAAACTTCTCGCATAACCTCAATCGTTGATTTGCTTGGTATAAAAAATGCTTATCTAAAAGCTGATACAGAACAAATAGTTGATTGGGAATGTGATTATGTAAAGGTAAATATAATTTTGCAGGATTTAAGAGAGAAATCGTTTGAGTATTTTAGAAAGTCATTGGAGGGTATTTCTAATGAACCATGTTTTGGTGGAGCAATTAAATGAAAGGTGTACAAGCTGTTCGGCATGTTTTGCAATTTGCCCAAAAAATGCAATAGAATTTAAACTTTCTGAAAATGGTTTTTATAGACCTTTTGTACAAGAAGATATTTGTGTAAATTGTGGTTTGTGCAAAACTGTTTGTGCAAAATACGATAATGATATATTGGAAGATAATGATACAAATTATAGTTGTATAGCCATAAAATCTAACAATAAGGACGTTTTGAAAAAATCTTCTTCTGGTGCTGCTTGCTATGAAATTTCAAAATTGCTATTAAATGAAGGATATGGAATCATTGGAGTTTCTTACGACCATGACAAAAAAGAGGCTGTTGGAGTTGCTTTTGATAACATAGATGATTTTGAAAAAATTCGTGGCAGTAAATACTTTCAAGCTGATGTCAGCGAGGTTTTTAGAAAAGCTTTAAATAATGGCAAAAAATATGCTATATTTGCGACACCATGCCAAATTTATGGCATAAGGAAAGCTATCAAGAAAATGAATATTGAAAACAATTTTATTTTGATAGACATTTTCTGCCATGGTACGCCAACAGTTTTGTTATGGAAAAAATATATTGAATATCAACAAAAGAAAAATCGCGATAAGCCTATAGACCATATTTTATTCAGGAGCAAGGCAAAAGGCTGGCATAGATTTTGTACTACTTTTGTGTATCAGAAAAAACAAAAGACTTCAAAAATCATAAATGACCCTTTTTACACTTTGTTTTTCGGCAAAGATTTGTTTAATGAAGCTTGTTATCCATGTAAGTTTAGAAGTACACTTAGATATACCGATATAAGAATAGGCGATTTTTGGGGATTTAGATATGACACCGATTTAGAAGGTGTTTCTTGCGTTGTTGGGGCATCAGAAAATGGTGTACAAATTCTCAAGAAGATAGATCAATCTAGTGTGTTGAAAAGTGATATTAAGTTTAGCGAGGTTACAGCAGCGCAGTCTTATGGTGAGATACATAGATTGAATAAAAAGAGAAGGAAACTCTTAATGGAAAGTTTATGTAATGCTAATGATGACATAAAAGATACTTTCAAATTATACAAAAAGAATCTTAGTTTCCATGAAAAACTTAAACTATTTAAGAAAAATCTTATAAAGGCATTTCCACTTAAAACATCTAATTTCTTTAAAAAGATTTACCATAGTAAAAAATATAGTGATAAATAAGGACATAATGTATGAAAACCTTGATTATTTGCCACAATCCTATTTCAACTGATAACAATATGGGGAAAACTCTTTTATCTTTATTTGATACTTTTTCTGAAGAGGATTTGTGTCAGTTATATATTTATCCAACTTTTCCAAATGTGAAAAAATGTGGTTCCTATTTTCAAATCACCGACAAAATGGTGCTGGACAACATTTTGAAATTTAAAACTTGTGGACGTGTAATTTGTTTAGATGAAGAAAAAGGTCAATTATCTGAAAGGAACCAATTTGAAGAGAAAGCTTTTACAAACAAAAAAGATAGAAGAGAAATCAAACTTATTTTCAGAAGTTTAATTTGGCGTTTTGGACGTTGGTATAATAAATCTTTAAGGAATTGGATTGAAACAGAAAAACCGGATGTGATTTTTGCAACTGGTGGTGTATCTTCATTTTTTTATCCACTAGTAATAAAGATTTCTAAAAAATATAATCTGCCAATTGTAACTTACATATGTGACGATTTTTATTTTAGTAAAAAAAAGAAAGATATTTTTTCCAAGATTTATTATAGTATCTTGAAAAGAAATATTCGCAAGTTGATTCTTAGGTCTTCGAATATCGTTTCAATTTGTGATTTGTTATCAAAGCAATATAGTGAGTTTTTCTATAAAAATGCAGTAACTATATATACGGGTAGCCAGTTGGGAAATAATGATATAGTTGAGAAAAAAACTAAATCAACAAATATTAGTTATTTTGGGAATCTATTTATAGGTAGAAACACAGCACTTTCAGAAGTTGGTAAAATTCTCGATGAAATTAACAAAGAAAAAAATACAGGTTTTAAGTTAAACATATACACAAATACAAATGATAAGGGTATAAAATCTGTTTTTGAAGGAATAGAATCAGTTTCTATTAATGGGTTTGTTTCTCCTGAAAAAGTTGTCGAATTAATGGAAGATTCAATTTTGTTAATGCATGTGGAGGGCTTTGCACAAGAAGATGTGGAAAGGGTGCGCTATTCTATGTCAACAAAAATTCCAGAATCCTTAAATAGTGGAGTGTGTCTTTTTGCTTATGGGCCTTTGGAGGATGCTTCTATTCAATATTTATACCAAAATAATTGTGCTGTAGTTGCTGAAACCAAAAACTTACTAAAGACAAGACTTGAGGAGGCTTTGTTCAACGATAAAAAACGAAATGATTGCATAAGTAACGCGATGGAAGTTGTAAGGCAAAATCATGATAAGAACAAACAAAGCAATAAATTAAAAGCATTGTTGGAAGACACTGTATTTAAAGCTAAAAGGGGAAAGGAAAACAAGTGAAAGTTTTGCAAGTAAATTGTGTTTATAATAAAGGAAGCACAGGGAAAATAGTTGCAGATATCCATAACGGACTCGTTGAAAGGGGATTAGAGTCTGTGGTTTGTTATGGAAGAGGTAAAAAAATAAATAAACCTAACGTTTATAAGATCTGTGGTGAACTTTATTCAAAATTGCAAAATTTGCGTTCTAGAATTACAGGTTTAATGTATGGTGGCTGTGGCATATCTACAAAAAAACTAATTAAAATAATTAAAAGAGAAAACCCTGACGTTGTGCATTTGCATTGCTTAAATGGATATTTTGTTAATATTTATAAAATAATAGCTTGGCTAAAAGAGAATAAAATAAGAACGGTTTTAACATTACATGCTGAATTTATGCATACGGCAAATTGTGGGCACGCTTGCGAGTGTGAAGAATGGAAGACTGGATGTTATAATTGCGCTCGTTATAAAAAAGAAACAAAATCAATTTTATTTAATAGAACGCATACATCTTGGGTTAAGATGAAAAAAGCGTTTGATGGGTTTAATGATATAACGGTGGTTTCTGTTTCGCCATGGCTTATGAGCAGGGCTAAACAGTCGCCTATATTAGCCGATAAAAAACACGTTGTTATCCTTAACGGACTTGATTCGGAAATTTTTAAAGTTTATCAAACTGATAATCTTCGTAGAGAGTTAGGGCTTGAAGGCGAAAAGATAATTTTTCATGCAACTCCAAGTTTTAATAATAATCCACAAAATATTAAAGGCGGATATTACGTTATTGAATTAGCAAAACGACTCTTAGAGAAAGAAGAATACCAAATAGTAATCGCAGGGAATTACCCTAAAGATATAGATGTGCCTAAAAATATCACGTTATTAGGTAGAGTTTTAGATCAAACTAAGTTGGCAATGCTCTATTCTATGGCAAACGTGACGGTGCTTACAAGCAAAAGGGAAACTTTTTCGATGATCGTTGCAGAAAGTTTAGCTTGTGGAACTCCTGTGGTAGGTTTTAAGGCAGGTGCTCCTGAACAAATTACACTTGAAGAATATTCAAAGTTTATTGACTTTGGAAAAATGGATGATTTAGAAAAGGCACTACTTGAAGTCTTGGATAAAGAGTGGGATAAAGAGAAAGTTGCCATCGTTGCAAAAGATAAATATGATAGAGGAACAATGGTTGAAAATTATTTAAAATCTTATAAAGGTAATTAAGAGTT
>JAZUSI010000001.1:0-5535 GCA_045606665.1 Christensenellaceae bacterium | reverse complement strand
ATTTACATTTACCTAAAGAGTGTTATGCTAAAGTGCATAAAATACAATTTATTTCTTGTAAGACAGAATCTGATATGTCAATAAAGGAAATATATTATATAAATAAGTATAAAAGCACAGAGCATTATTTTTTTAATGTGTTGGATATTACCGAAATACCTAGAAGCATTGAATTTGACGACAAATGGAAAATGTATAGAGGTCCATTACCTTCTCACTTTTCACATTCTATCAATTACAATAAAGGATATACCACTCAAAAAGCGGTTCGGTATAATAAAGATGGTTCAGTGGATAAACGAAAAGTCAACAAGGAAAAAGGTGTATCCGATTTCGTAGAAGCGTTTGACAGTGAAGAAGTAGCTTTAATCACAAACTATTTGATTGATGAAATAAACAATGCAGAAAACAATAATCAAGAGCAAATCCGTTTTAGAAATTTAGTGATGTTTGTTCTTGGTGTAAACTTGCCTTTAAAACCAAGTGAATTTTTATCTTTAAAATATGGTGAATTATTTGACTGTAATGACAAACCAAAGTTATATGAGTTGACATTAGGGAGATATCAACAAGATGAAGTCGTTAGTATTCCGTTAAATACTAATGTTAAAGACATTCTTTCTACATATAGACAAAAATACAATTTATCCTATAAAAACAATGCAAATGATGCAATGTTTATATCAAGAAAACATCAAATTGTAACATTGGCATCATGGGGACGAATTTTAAGTGTTGCGTCGGAAGCAGTAAATATAAAAAAGAATGTTGGTGCAGAGTCTCTTAGAAAAACTTATGGCTTAAACATTTATAAAAAATCAAGAAACAAAAACAAAGCATTATTATTTTTAGGAGAACTTTGGGGACAAGTGCGAGAAGCAAAAATTATTAAATATTTAGGGTTGGCAGACGATAATATTGATTTTAATTACTATTTGGGTGAAGTGTTTGCACTTGGCAATGTTGATTTGAAGAAGATTAAGTGTTTAAGTAAAGTATAGGAGAAATAACAATGTATTTTGACCCATTATCAGCTTGGTTAGTTGCTTTAATTTCCGATGGAATTATAATTGCTGGAGAGAAATTTGGTGGCAATTCGGCAAAAACAGAATATGATAGAAAACGCATAAAGCAAGAAAACGAATGGCTTAATGATTACATTCGAAGAGAAAAAGAGAAATTTGGGCTGATTTTACCTGAACACACTTACGAAGATATACAACGTAAAATCATATCAACCAAAAACTCTAGTGTATTCAAAAGCACTAACGCCCCAATTGTGATAGATTTAGATAATCAAGAATACATAATTGACATTTTAGAGGTATGTGCAAAACGTTTTAGCAAATACGCGTCCGTTGAAAAATATCGACAAAAAGCTGAGTGGTATAAAAATGCGTCTGTTGAAGCAAGGCGAAAAAAAGAACAATATGCAAAAGAACTGGAAGAAAATCGCATAAAAAAAGCAAAAGAACAAGAAAAACAGCAAACTACGAGCAACATATTGCTTGTTATAGGTTTGGTTATCTTCGTAGGCTTTATCATTTTCTTTTTTTCGTAACTTTAAATATATTCAAAAACTAATTTTAGCAATATATAGCTTGACAAATTATCTAAAAAAGTATATAATATAAGTACCATAAAGAGTGCGTGAGGGACAAGCCCTATGATCGCCGACAACCTGCCGAAAGGTAAGGTGCCAAAGCTTGAACGATGGGGAAATTAATTTATAGCGCTTAACACCCATCATCACGATGGGTGTTTTTTACGCTTCTTGTGGAATTTTTTACAAGGAGAAAACTATGAAAGTTTATGTAGTAGTTGAAATGTTTTTGGGTGGAAAAGTTCCAGAAATTAAAGGCGTTTACAAAGAGAAAGAAAAAGCAGAAGAAATTAAGGATAATTATCGCTTTGCATTTATAAGTGGGCAATATTTAATTCAAGTACAAACAAAGAAAAAGCCAATTGTAGTTTACGTTGTTTATGAACTTTTAAAACTTAACGTACCAAAAATTATTGGTGTATTTGATGATGAAAATTTGGCAAAAGAAGTTGCTAAAAACTGCGAATATGTTAATTATCTTAAAAAAATTATAAACAAAGGAGGATTTGCGTTAAATTAGTTAATATATAACGCAAAAATAAGTGAAATGCTGTTTTTAGATGCAAATGCATTTTATTGGTATTTTGGTAGAGATAAGTTGGGAATCCACTCAGAAGCTCAAATTAATGAAAATGCTTTATGTGATTTTTTAAACAGTCACGAGAAAAAAAGCGTTCCATTTTCAGTCTTATTAGAAGTTTTTACTCATTTTAGAAGTTCTCCTAACAAATTGAAAGATATTATAAATTTTATAATTATAAAAAATATTAAGATACATAACAATATTCCTTTTCTAAAGGGAGAGCACGAAGCCTTAAAATATATTCCTTTAATGGATGATATGGGTATAAAGTTTTATGCTGAAAAATTATTGAAAGAAAAAATAAAAATTGAAGCAAGTTTTGCTGTAACTTTTTTTGAAGTCGTTCGATTATTGTATTTGCAATATGCACAAGAAAAATATAAACTCAACGATAATCAATACAATGTTTGTTTTAAGTTTTTGGGAAAAGAATGTGCAAAAGAAAATCGAAAAAAATATAAGCAAAAATTTGAACTTGCGTTGCAAGAAGGATATTTGAGAAACAAAGAAGAAAAGGAACTTAAAAACGCATATATAAAAGCATTGAATGACGAATGTTTAAATATCAATCTATTTTTGCAGCTATTAGTAAATTATGAGGATAAAAATATAAATTTGATTGATGTTTTACAAAACGAATATCAGCGTTTAAGTGTGAGTGATTTTTTTGAAACACTTGATAATAATGCGACTATGAAAACTATAGCTAAAGAGATACAAAACAATGTTGATTTCTTTAATTATTCTGCCAGTCGAATTTCAAACATATTCAAGAAAAAGGGGTTTTCTTGTTTTGAATGCCGATATATAGAAACAATGCTTTTACCATCTTGGCTTATCAATTCTCAAAAATATAAAAAGAATGACATATTAGATATGTTTTGCTTAAAAGCATTAGATTTTTGTGAAACCTCAACAATTGCTGTTATAGATACAACTTCATATTTAATTTCTTTTGATGATAAAGTGAAAGAGTTTTTACATAAAGAGCATTTAAAAAGTTGGAATTTGATTGACCAATTTATTGTATAACATCTTTAACCCAAAAATTAGAATGCTATCACCACTTGCCCGCCAAGAGCAAACAAATCTGAGTACTCGGAGATGTTTGCTTTTTTATTTTTTATTTATTGTAAATTTTATGTTATTATATTAATATTGATTTATTGATTAAATTGTGGTAAAATAATTGGCAGAGAGGTGAAAAATGAATGAAATTAAATTATAAAAGAGTTATTTTTGTTGGCTTTGCTTTCTTTTTAATAACGGCGTTTTGGCAAGCCTATGATAAAACTATTCCACTAATTCTTGCGTATAGGTTCAATATGAATCAAACGCTTTCGGGGTTGGTTATGGCGTTCGACAACGTGATGGCAGTATTTTTATTGCCATTGTTTGGTGTAATTTCGGATAAGACCAATTCAAAGTTAGGGAAGCGCACTATTTTTATTTTAGTTGGCACGATTTTAGCAACCATATCGTTTATCTTTTTGCCACTAATTGGCAACGTTTGGCTTTTTATTGTCGTTCTTCTAATCGTGCTTTTAGCAATGGCAACCTTTCGTTCGCCAGCAGTAGCACTTATGCCGGACGTAACCATAAAGCCACTTCGTTCTAAAGGCAACGCCATTATTAACCTTGTGGGAACGGTTGGTGGACTTATCGTTCTAGGTGTGGGTATGGTTATAAAGGTGGGTGAAACCACGATGGATAACCTTATGCCATATTATTTGATAGTTTGTGGCGTTATTCTCTTGGGATTAATAATTTTCTTACTCACGGTAAAAGAAAACAAGTGGGCACAAGAAATGCAAGAAGACACCTTAAAGTATTGCCCAGAAGAAAGTGCCGATGACAAAACCGAAGAAGACGGAAAGGGTAAAAAACTTTCTAAACCAGAACTTAAATCTTTGCTATTAATACTTGGCTCTGTTGCGCTTTGGTATATGGGCTATAATGCAATAACTTCAAAATACTCTCTATATGCAGATAACGTGTTAAAACAAAGTTATGATCTAACTTTATTGATAGCACAAGGTGCGGCAATAATATCCTATTTACCTGTCGGTATGATTGCAACTAAAATAGGTAGAAAGAAAACTATTTTAGCAGGCGTTGTAATGCTTGCTATTGCATTCTTTTTTGCCATATTTATTAAAGAAAATAGTAGCCCAATAATAATGTACGTGTTGTTTGCTTTGGCAGGAATCGGTTGGGCGACTATAAACGTAAACAGCTTCCCAATGGTTGTAGAACTTGCCAAAAATGGCGACGTTGGTAAATATACCGGCTGGTATTACACGGCGAGTATGTCGGCACAAGTGTTGACGCCAATATTGTCAGGGGCAATAATGGATTTAGCAGGAAACATGTTGCCACTCTTTCCTTACGCATGCGTCTGTGTTTCTTTAGCGATTGTAACTATGGTTTTCGTAAAGCATGGTGATAGTAAACCAGTTAAGAGCAAATCAGTATTAGAGAACTTTGACGTTGATAATTAATCGCATGCTAACAAAAGATTTAAGATAATAAACTTTAGTCGGCAGACACGAATAATTAAAAATAAAACACAAAATTACCTAAGTCAAAAACGATGACTTGGGTTTTTTTATAAAAAATATATATCGGAAAACGGCTTAGCATATAATATATTATATAATGTTTGTAGAGAACATGAAAGAATTATTAAAAATATATAGTATTAAAGACTTGTAACAACAAGCAAAAAAACGAAAAAATTAAACAAAAAATGACAAAATAAAGATTTTAATTAAAAATGAAAGTTTTTTAAAAAAATTGTTGCAATATTAAGTTAAAGGTGGTATAATTGATACGAATATTATGGATAATTGGCGTTATTCTACTTATTTTTTGGCAAAAAAGTGGCAAAAAACACAAAAAATTTTAATGATATTTTTGCAAAAATTGTCGTAAAGGTGCGAAAAATTTTGAAGATAAAAGTTGATAATCCATAGTAAAAAACAATGTTTTTAATTAGTTAAGATAGAAAGCGAAGAAAAGAATATCCTAGTAAACCCGTTATAAAAAGGATATATGCGATTCGAGTTTAACTATTAAAAATAATGGTAGGTCGCGATAAGTTGCTGACATAAAAAACACTCGAAAAAGATAAAAGTAAAGGGCTAAAGAGGGTGTTGAGGGCAGGATTAAAGGACAAAGGAACGGACTCGCAAGCAAAAACAAATGGTTGAAAATAGTAAAGGAGGTACTTGAAAGTGAAAAACAAGTATAAATCACCAACCGTTGAGATTTACACATACATCACAGAAGATGTAATGGTAAGTTCGTTTAGCCAAAATAACACAGTCACATTCCCATGGGATTGGAT